>JBIIIF010000107.1:0-20602 GCA_044235005.1 Planctomycetaceae bacterium
CAGCAAAAGATGAATCACCTGAATGTGTTCGCCCAGAAACAATCCCTGGTCGAGATAACTGCGGAAGCCTTTTCCGTTCCAGACGTTCCAGAGATGCTCTTCGTACATCGCGGAGTCGCCGTGTGGAACAAGCAGACCGGCGTAGAGTCGTTCGTTCATCCAGAAAGACATCGCTTCCCAGGCAATCATGGCAAAGATAACGATGGCAAGTTCAGTGCGGCCTGAACTACTCGTCACCGACGCGATTGCTCCTGCTGGAAGTTTCGAAGTTTGATTGAGCCATGCGTTAAAGGTGCTCGCCAAAATTAAGGCCAACGCATAGGGAGTTGTGGTCGCCACGAAAGCCATGAACGAAGTCTGGCTGACAAGCGGTGCTGCATACCACACTGTAAGCCAGATTCCTGCATACAGGCCGGGCCGGGCGATAGAGGCTGCAATCGATAAGTATCCACGTGAGCGGAGACTCTTGTTCGAGTTCTCTTCCATCAACGTGTCGGTTGGTCGCTGCGAAGTCAACAAGAGTTTTGAGAGGACGGTCATCCCGACCAAAGCACCTGTCACTCGAAGAAGTACGGACAGCATCGACAGATTGGTCTGCAGAGATCCACTGATGGATTTTGTGATTCCGCCACCGAAGAACGAAACGAAGGCTTGATGGATATCGCCTGGCCAAAACACTTGTGGCAGATTCAGGTCTGTCAGGACCGTCCAGATCATTCCGGACAGCAATCCACTGCCGAGCAGGAAAAGTCCCGAGGAAACGATTCTCGGGTATGTTTTTTGAATGGTGGACATGCGAAATCAGGTTGGCAGAAAAGGGTGGCAGGGCACGCGTGTTGTCGGGAATCCTGGCAGAAACTGCTGCGAGAACGTACGTCGACTTCTTTTACGATGAAAATAGAAACCCTTGTTTTCGCAGATATCCCAGATTATCCAGCAGTGCTGAAGGACCTATTGACCGGATTTTTGAGAACTGTGACCCTACCCGGCCCGTCATTCTCGATCAGTCAAGACAGTCCGTATCCGTTCTGGAATTCGCAGTGCAGGAGTTTTCGAACTTCTATGCCGGCTTCGACAGAAACGTTGCTGAATGTCACGACTTCAACCTGTGCTTATCTCGCACAATGAGTTCCAAAGTTCTGTCCAGGGCGACGAATCGCCTGTCTGCGTCCGCAATTCTCCCCACGCTGTTTTTTGTATGCGTGCTGGGCTGTATTTCGGGTTGCGCAACGACCGAATTTGCTCAACTGCGAGAGAAGCCGCACAATCCACTGACGGAGCGTCTGAATACCACGGCTTTCGGGCTGGTGAAGCATTCAGAAAGAACCGAGCTATTTCTTCGGCAGACTGGTTATCAGGGAGGCGACGATCTGAAGTTCATGATTCGGCACGCCGCCACTCACCGCGCGGGCAAGCATTATTACGAAGCCACTCATTCCCTGGCCGAACTGAATTATCTCGCAGCAGAAGTTGTGAAGACCCGTGATCCTCAGCTAGCCTCAGAGTTATACCTTGATTCTTCGAAAGCCGCCTGGCGCTACTTTGCGACTCAGGACACCAGTGGTGAGCAGCCCGATCCTGGGCGAAGTGAGCACAGAAGTACCGCCGAGGTTTACAATGCTGCTTCCGAAGGCTTGCTGCGAATTTCAAATCGCCTGGGGAAGGTGAAACTGGGGCAGTCCATGCAGATGCCACTGACCTATCGTCGACTGCTGTTCGATATTCCGTTCCCTTCGAATCTGTTGACACCCGAACAACTGGGTGAGTTTGAATTCGTGTCAGATTATGAACTCAAGAATCTGAAGGCGCGTCACTCCACGCAGGGTCTGGGAGTGCCGATCATTGCGATTCGACGCGCATCACAAAGTCCGGATCCGGTCGAGAAGTATTACACCAAAGGGATGAGTTTTGCGGCGACTCTGGTTTTAAGGTTCGAAGAGACCGAACAGTCCTACGAATCGCCCTATGACGTGCAGTTGCAGATCTTTGATCCACGTGAATCGGAAGCGATGCTGGTGGGTGATTCGCTGATGCCTCTGGAAACAGACGTGAGCACTCCTTTGGCTCGTTATCTGAGTAACCGAGATATCAGCTTACTGGATACCTGGGGATTCATTCGGCCGGATCGAGCTCAGAAGGTAGCTGGATTGTATATGGTGCAGCCTTATGATCCTGATCGCATCCCGGTGTTGATGGTTCATGGGATCTGGTCAAGCCCGATGACGTGGATGGAGATGTTTAATGATCTGCAGGCTGACCCGGAGATTCGCCGAAAGTACCAATTCTGGTTTTATCTGTATCCAACGGGTGAGCCGATTGCGTTTTCAGCGGCAGGGCTTCGCGAAGAACTGATGCAGGTTCGCAACGACTGTGATCCTTATCGACGTAACCCGCGACTGGATGAAATGGTTGTAGTCGGGCACAGTATGGGTGGTCTGCTGTCTCATATGCTGACGATCGACAGCGGAAACCGGCTTTGGAATTCCGTCAGTTCAAAGTCGGTTGAAGAATTGCAGACAAGCACTGAGGTGAAGTCTGAAATTCGACGTGTCTTTTTCTTCCAGTCGAATCCGTCAATTGATCGCATCGTGACAATTGCCAGCCCCTATGGCGGCAGTTCCTTCTCCAATCGATTCACTCGCTGGCTGACGGGGTCGTTTGTGTGGCTGCCCGCAAAGACTTATGAATTGACGAGGGTCATTTTCGAACAGGACAAGAAGAGCTGGTGGGATCGGGTGACGGCACCAAAGACCAGCCTCGATTCACTGACGAAGAAGTCTGCAGTCCTTACGGTGATTCGAGATTCACGTGTGCCAGATGAGGTGAAGCACCATAATATCGTTGGTGTTCGAAAAGGTCATGACGTTAATTCCTGGACAGACGGAGTCGTGGCTTATTCCAGCGCGCACCGTGACGATGTGACCAGTGAAAAAGTTGTGGCGGCAGGCCATCGAGAAGTCCTGCGTCATTCTGAAACGGTCGCAGAGGTTCGCCGAATTCTGCTGGAGCATTTGCAGGAACAACAGCGTCGACGGTTTCCAGCGATTCCTGCAAACATGACCGCGGAGCGTCCCGGACATTCGACGCTTGGCCGGACACTGACGCCATAGAGAACTGGATGTTGGCGAGTCTGCGCTTATGCTGATGGGAGGGCGCAGGCGACGACCGAAAAATTTGATGACCGAAAAATTTGATGACCGAAAAATTTGATGACCGAAAAATTTGATGACCGAAAAATTCTGGCCTGAGATCTATGTTGGGCGTTTAGTTTTTCGGTCGATCAATTTTTCGGTAAGATTCTGAGCGTGGCTCGATCTCGCATGGTGCATGACTCTATTGCGAATCGAGCAAAAGGCCGTTTTCTTCTGCTCAAACGCCACCGTGCGAGAATCGCTGCCCGAAAAAATGGCGCGATGATGATTACAGGAAAGACAGATTTCCGCTCCGCCTTAAGCCTGTCCCGCTAGCTCTGAGGTCCAGAGTTGGTTCGGACGATGATGCGATTTCCGGTGACACGGATGACTTCAACAGCTGTTCCGTGATCGATGTAAGCGCCGTCGCTGACGACATCAAGATACTTGTCGCCAAACATTGCTTTGCCCGACGGCCGCAAGGCAGAAGCCGTGACACCCGTTGCGCCGACATCGACCGGGGCCGGGTGCGAATGAGTCGCCAGCAATGATGGACTCAGGATTGGGCCTCCGGCCTCGGCTGGCGCGTAACCGGGAGGAGTCAGGATCAGGCGATTCAGGAATGGAATCGTAGGCAGAAAACGGTTGAGGACTGCGGCCACGGCGATCACAGTGACCATCGCTCCGGCCAGTGAACCAAGGCTGCCCATCGATTCTTCAAAGCTCTCAGTAACCGTCATCCCGGAGAATGTATGGCTGGCCAGTATCAAAGAGCCCAATGTAAGAAGGATCCCCGACACTCCGAATACACCGAAACCCGGAATGACAAAGATCTCCAGCGCCAGCAATCCCATACCCAGCACAAACAGCACCAGTTCCAGAGTTCCTGCGGTACCGCCCAGAAAACGGCTCCAGAAGAAAAGAGCGAAGAACACGGTGGCCAGGATCGCAAAGAATCCCGACGGCAGATGCAGTTCAACATAGACGCAGATGATGCCCAGCGTGATCAGCAGAAAGCCGCCAACTCCGGAATTCAGCACGGCGATCAGCGTGTCAACCCAGGTACTGGCGACCGGAGTCAAGTTGGCTTTTTCTGAGATGCCCAGACGACTTCGCAATTCATCTTCATCATGGCAGGGTGCATCTGCCAACTGCAGTTCATGCGCGCGCTGGCCATTGACTGTCAGCAGGAGTCCCTTGCGAGATTCAGGCACCATCGGCCCCTGAATCCATTCCTCATTGGCCGCCTGAATTTCCACTTCGGACATGTAGGTCACCCGTCCATCGGCCTTGTTGGTCACCTGAAAAACTTCCAGATCTTTATCAATCATGGCCTGCAAAAGAGCGGGCGGACGATTTTTTCGTTTCGCGAGGATCGAAGCGAACTGCAGGAATGGACTGACGATCTTTTCCGGTGCGCGTTCGAATTGACCGCCTGGTTCCGTGAGAGAGATCACACCGATATCTCCAATCTGAGCATCCGGGTGAATCAGAATTTTATCGCATCCAAAAGCAATCAATGCGCCGCCGCTCCAGGCTCCTTTCGGAATCCAGGCCACAGTGGTGACCTTCGTGGGATCAATCTCCGACAGTGTCAGAGCCAGGTGCTCCGCGACGTCTTTATCTCCTCCCGGAGAATCAATCTTCAGGACCAGCACGTTGCAGCCATCGGCCACCGCGTTACGAACTTCCCTCTGAACAAATTCGCCAAGGACGCGATTAATTACACCCTCGACGGCGATCACGCGAGGAACAACGTCAGCGTTATTGCGAACTGGTTCTCGCATGGATTCCAGAGGCAGTTCAAAAGCGGCTGCCACTTCAGATCGATTCTTCGCAGTTCGAAGGAGCAGAAATCCAGCCTTTTCGGCATCCAGTGCAAGAAAATTTCCCGGAGCGCCGGTTTCCTTGATGGTTTCCGTTTTCGAGATCACCGCATTCTGGTTCTGCAGCAACATAAGTTCCGCTGGCGTCAGAAAACGTTGTTCGACGGAGTTCGGAGATGTCTCGAGGGAGACTCTCAATAATGCCTCGGACGGATTCATCATCGCCTGCGCCACGCCGCGGGATAAACGAGGATTGCGGCGGCGATCAACCAGGCTCATGATAAAAATCTGGTCTTCGTTCGAAACCGCCTCGCCTCGCCCGATGTCTCCCAGTGTGGCATCAGGATGCATCACAATATCGTGGCAGGCCAATGCAAGAACTGCGCGCGTCCCGTCGACAGAACGAGGTAACCAGGCAATCGTCCGGACTCGACTCACGTCAGACGATGTCAGAAAACGAACCGCGTCGCTCACATGCCCGAACCCGCTTGTTCCCGGTTCAATTTCCAGCACCAGCACAGCGTCACGATTTTCGCGAACTGCCTGAGCCTGTAGTTCGGTGGCAAGATTTGTCAGCTCACTGACCATCTGGTCGTTCAGCGGACTGGTTATTGTCAGAAATTGCCCGATTGGTTTTGGGGCAACTTTCGGCGGGGACTCCTCCTGAGCACTGGCCACGCAGGGAAACAGACTCAGACCTGCCAGCAGCATCGCAGCCAGAGGAATGTGTCTCATTTGTAATGACTCCACGGAAATTGCTCGACGGTTGCAGAAGTGAAACATGCCGCAGATTGTAGCAGTTGTCGTCTGACATGGCCAAAATCCCGTGTCATTCGCCACTCGCCCGAGAACCCTGGCATCTGTTTGGGATCAAACGCGGACATTCTCAAGGTGGATGACACGAAACGTCAATTGCAGAAAGAAATGCGGTTTCTGGTCATGATAAGGAGGTTCGAGCGGATCGCCGTAAAGCTGCGTGAAACCGTGAACAGGGGGCCATGAACGGCGATTCAGACCCTGAGGCGATTCTGTTCGGCATGGTGTGTCCCACGTCTCCGCGGCATCAATTTATGCCTCCAGAGGAATTAATCAGGATGCTGGCAGTGAGGAAGTCGCATCGGCGATGCACCCGATGCATTCAGTCCGGAATCAGCAAGTCTGAATCTCGGAGGAATCGCACATCGCTTTTACTGCTGTCATCATTAAGCTTTTGATTCTTTCCCCGGTTGTCGGCGTTCAAACCGCCGTCGTCGATCAGGGGAATCATTTCTGTCGGCTGGATGGGAGAAATCTTCCCGGGTGCAGGGCTATCCGGACCGAGATGAACGCGGTAGCTGATTCCTGACAGCGACAATTGATCGCCTGGAAGCAACGCCCCGCGAACGACTCGTTGGCCGTTGACGCGAGTTCCGTTGGTACTTCCCAGGTCTCGCAGGTACAGCAGGCCATCCGTCTTGACCAGAATACAATGCTGCTTGGAGACATTTGTATGGTCAATGACGAGGTCGCAGAGCTTTGAGCTGCGGCCGACAACGGTAATGGCGCGAGTCAGGGTAATAGGGGCTCCACCCTGTTTTGGGATCAGTTGTGCCAGCATAGAATTCAGTCCCCGTGCGGGCTTATCCGCCCAATCGAATCATCTTAAACGAACAGTCCAACTGCATCCGGCCCCTGATTATGCGGCGGAATGGCGTTAAAACAAGGCTTTCCACAGCCAGGGACATTGTTTTGACGCGATGAACGTCGGAAGAAGCATGCAGAAAAGCCGACAGGAACGCAGAAATCGGACGCCGACTGGGTGCTGAATCGATTCGTGACGCCAACCTCAGTCGGCATTTTTGAAACAACCTCCCATCTGGATTCTTCCAGAAGCCGCCACTTCAGGCTGAGCAGTCATTAAGTCAACAGACCGCTAACGCGTAACGGCGGTTTCTCCGAGGACGCAATCTTTCACTTCTTTGCGTGACTGGCAGCGTTTACCAAATCGGGGCAATCCTGTTGCCGAGTACAGGCTGGATCCAGATGCGCGGGAATGGCTGCATGACAACAGAATTCTTTCGCGCGGTTCGCGAGATGGTGTAGATTCGAGCAACGGGTCGCTCATGTTGAAGCGACTAATGCGAATCAGTTGATCTGGAGTCCGAGATGTTTAAGAAGTTGATGCTGTGTGTGATGGCCGTTGCGTTCGTCCTGACTGCTGCAGAAGTCAGCGTGGCCGGAAACAAGTGTGATACTTGCTGCGATACTCCGAAGTGCAAGCTTCCTAAGCTTTCATTGCCAAAGCTGAAGATGCCGAAGCTAAAGCTGCCAAAGTTGAACTGCCTGAAGCCAAAATGTGATCCATGCGAGTCAGCATGTGCCGCACCGGCCTGTGAAACTCCAGCATGCGGTACGCCTGCCTGCGGAGAATCAGGTGCTGGATGTGCCGCTGCCAGCACTGCTCCTGCACCGGCTGCAGAGACTCCTGCTCCAGCCGAACCTGCACCGGCCGAAGCAGCTCCAGCTGCTCCATCGCCATCTGCCGCAGATGCTCAGAAATAGTCCTGTAATTTCGATCTGAAATGACCCGGAAGCTCGATCGTTTTTCGCGATCGAGCTGTTTTCGTTACAATGCTGCGGAAGAGCGTTTTGAGATTTTCGTCTTGCACAACTTTAGTCAGGATCAGACCGTGACCGAAACGGGTTTTTCCTGTCCGCAGACTCGCGAACAGGTGATCAATATGTACTTTCTGGAACATCGCGCGAAGCTGCTGGACGTCGCTGCCTTTCTCGATCGTCTGGACCGCGCACGTCCCACTGCGTCAACGGTGGACTTTCGCGAAGCCGCTCTTAACGAAGCCGTAAGAATTCTCGTCGATGGACAGCCTCAGCGAGCGAAACGGATTCTTGATCTCCTGAGCGATTCAACGACCGAGATTCCTCAGTCCGCTCATGGAATGAAGGGCGCATCAGGAGCCGTTCGAGGAAACTCCGGAGGTGCACTGTGAAGTACATCGACCCACATGTTCACATGGTGTCCCGCACAACGGACGACTATCAGCGGATGGCGCTGGCCGGATGCATCGCGATCACTGAACCCGCATTCTGGGCTGGCTTCGATCGTTCATCGGCGCAGGGGTTTTATGACTACTTTCGGCAATTGACCGAATACGAACCACGTCGAGCCGCACTATTTGGCATTCAGCATTTTACCTGGCTGTGCATCAACCCCAAGGAAGCAGATGATCCCGGGTTCGCCCGAGACGTCGTCGCTCTGATTCCCGACTTCCTGAAGTGCGACAACGTTCTGGGAATTGGTGAGATCGGTTTGAACAAGAACACAAAGAATGAAAAGATCATTCTCGAAGAACAAATCGCACTGGCTGAAAAGTACAATCAGTTGGTTCTTGTTCACACGCCTCATCTTGAGGACAAACGCAAAGGCACACGATTGATTATGGATGCGCTGAGCGCCAGCAGCATTGATCCCGGGCGAATTCTCATCGACCATGTTGAAGAGCATACGGTCGCGGAAGTGCTGGACAGAGGATTCTGGGCCGGGATGACATTGTACCCGGATACCAAGATGACGCCTCAACGTGCCACAGATGTGATCGAGATGTACGGTTCGGAGCGGATCTGGATGAATTCCGCCGGAGACTGGGGTTGCAGCGATCCTCTGGCTGTTCCGAAGGCTCGAATCGAAATGTCTCGACGCGGGCATCACATGAGTCTGATTGACAAAGTAACGCTTGATAACCCGCGCACGTTTCTTAGCCAGTCAGAAAAGTTTGTACTGAAGGCAGAGTGAACTCTGTTGACCGACCGATACAGCGTGGTTTGCTTCGAATCGAGTTCGCCCTGCTTCAGTCACTATCAGGCGGTCTCCGTGGTAACAATGATCGGAAACTGATCCGTCATCGTCCGTGGAAGACAGGACAATTCGTGAATGTCCTCTGTAACCCTGCCAAAGGGCCACGACAGTTCTTGCGGAAAAGGCTGGCTACCGACATCCCTCTGCAGTATCAAACGGAATGCCGTTTCCGAAACGCGCAGGAATCTCCAAGAGTATTGTTCATGGCTGAAAAGTCGGTTTTTTTCTTCCTTTGAAGTTGTTTTCGGGTTGGTATTGAATGTCCATTCAGCAGTTTACAATCACCTCAGAAACTGCCGGCGCTGTTTTAGGCGCTTTAAGAAAGCATGTTCAGAATCTGCCCTGGTCTGCCGCTCGAAAGCATATGGAGGGACGCAGGATTTCCGTCAACGGAATTTTATGCGTGGATGAGGGGCGGCGAGTCGTTGCGGGCGATGTCATTGAACTTCGCGACCAGCCTCTGCCTCCTCCTCCGGGAGATGATGATGTTCGAATTCTGCATCTGGATGAACATCTTGTGGTCGTGGACAAGCCCGCCGGCATGTTATCTCTGCGGCATCCCGGAGACGTGCAATGGCGACAGGAAAGAAAAGATCTTCAGCCATCTCTGGAGGAATGTTTGCATCGCCTGATTCCGCGTCGGAGAATCGCGGGCACTTCGCAAAACAGTCATGAGTTATTAGCGGTTCACAGAATTGATAGGGAAACCAGCGGCATTCTGGTTTTTGCTCGCACCGAGAATGCTCAGCAGGGACTGATCGCACAATTTGCCACGCATTCTGCAGTGCGAAAATATCTGTGCGTGATTCCGGGGAAGCTGCCTGCACAAACGATTGAGTCGTATCAGATTCGGGATCGGGGTGACGGTTTACGGGGCAGTTCTGATCGACCAGCAGACGGGCAAAGAATGGTGACGCATATTCGTCCTTTACGTCAATTGGGCGAGTACTCTGAACTGGAATGTCGTCTGGAAACAGGGCGAACGAATCAGATCAGAATTCATCTGGCGGAAAAGAGTCATCCGATTTGCGGTGACGTCAAGTATCGAGGTCCATTGGGACAACCGCCCATTGTGGATCTGAGTCAGGCTCCGCGATTAGCGCTGCACGCGACTCAACTGGGATTTATTCATCCAGTGACTCAGGAAGCTCATGACTATCAGTTGCCGTGGCCCAAAGATATTCAGGGCTTGATTCGTCGACTTTCCACCTCACGCATGGAAGGCCCACAGTCATCGAGTGTCAAAGGGCGGAAGAGTCCGCGATAATCCCAACGTTATTCAGAGACTGCAGCCCGAAGTCGGTTATAGAGAGAATCCCAGCCCGTGATGGTAACGCTGGTCTGCCATGTGTCTCCGCGACGAAATGATTCAAGTTCATTGTTCATCGATTCCGGAGCAACCACTTCAACGGACCGTTGAGTTCCTGAAATCTGCCCGATGACAGTTTTCCCGTTGGAGAATTCCGGAGCAGCATCCGTCATTCCGAAAGACGTAGTGATGCGATCAACAACGACCGCGATGTCATAAACTTCATCAGCCGCCGCTTCGAGAACAAGATTGCGTTGTGAACTGTTTCGTCCGGCTGACTCGAGAAGGGAAAGCAGTTCTTCGATGGACTCCGGCGGTGTGTTCTCTGAAGACACCGACCAGTGTTCGTCAGGTGGAAGTGCCGGAGGACTCATGCCCTGCACTGCTGTCGTTTTGGGGGCCACCGCGCTGGATGGCGAGAATGCCGGAACCTGGTCGACAGGAAAAGGCACAGATCTCGACACGGCCGGTGGGGACGATTCGGCCAATGTGTTCGACAACCGAGCCTGCTCGCCAAGAAACTCAATCGGGACAATCTGCAGAGCTTCTGTGTGCGTCCAGTCCGGGAAGCCTGGAATATCGATGCAGAAGTTGACCGTCCACTTCAGCGAATTGTCTGAATACTCAAAGCTGTAGGCTTTCGTGTCAGGGAATGTGATAGTGATTTTTTCGTCTACAGGTTGTTCGAACTGCAACGGTCCTCCTTCACGGAGAACGTGCTTCTGCGTCAGCACTTTGTGCTTATGAGTTGTCTTGTTGGTGCCGCTGCCGGACGTGGCGGATTCCTCGGCAATCAGTTCTGCAAAAATGCTGTTGATCACGAATGACTTTCGAGGCGTAAAGCCGATACCAAAAGTCCATTCTTCATTGGGAGCGACCACAACATGTGGAACCGAAACTTCGACATCACCAAGTCGGGACTTCAATGCTTTCTTCTTGACCCAGATAAATCCCACCACGATTAGAATGATTGGCAACAGGAACATGGCCGTCATCGCAACAACGACCAGAATTAATGCCAAAATGCTCCACAAGATGATCTTGCCGATTGGCCCGACATTGGTTGCTGCGGTCTGGGCGGTCAGTGACACAACTTTATTGCGTTCTCCCGTGAACAACTCCGGGCGAATGCCGGGACGCAGCTCATATTCTTCTTCGGCGTATGGATTCTTCGCCCAGGGAACATCGACATCCACTCGAATGTAGTGGTCGATGTAAACCAACTGGCCTCGATAGGTTATTGGGTGAGTAGGCGAAGTCACGGTAAAGGGGAACTCAAGCTGTTCGCCAGCCTGAAGGATTCGCGGTTCGACGAGGACGATTTCATCAGGCAACCCGGAGTCCGAGTTTCCTCGACCATGCGTTTTCCAGCGATGTGTCAGCTTGACGCCGTTACTCTTAGTTTGCTGATCGACAAGTATTTGCACATGACCACTGACGGTTTCACCACCGTAGTAAATTCTGTCACCGCGGTCGAAGGTGATACTGATCTGACATTTAGACATCCTGAATGCTCCCGAGATTTTGAAACACATCGTAGAGATGGTATTGCATGCTGCGCAGATCATGACCGTACAACGCAAACAGCTTCTGAGCAGTCGCACTTGTCACGACTGGTATTGAACCCGAGCTGCGTCGGACACTCCTGATGCGATCGTTGAGGATCTGTTCGATGCGTTCCGGAGTGGTATGTCGAGCGGCGTCCAGCGTCAAGACCGCCCGCCCTGCCCACTTCAGGTGATGTTTGAAATCACGATGTGTTCCAAGCACAAGTGTTCGTCGTGATCTGAAGACCCACAGTCGCTGCCAGAGGGTCAGTCGCTGAGCTTCATCGATCAGCAGCGGTTCACCGGCAGTCGGGATTACCACATGCTCACCTTCAGGGATGTGGATGTAGACTGCCGCAGGAAAATGCGTGGCTATTGACAGCAGGTGAGTCGTCTTGCCATAACCTTTTTGCCCAATAATCTGCAGCGCTGATGTGCGACTCTGAGACGAGGCTCGCAGGTGTTCAAGGGCTGAGCCCAGTTCCACGTTTGCAAGCTGAGTACGTTCTTCAGCATCAAAGTCCCCGAACGGATTGCGACGCAGGTTCAGATGAATAAAGGGAATTGAAGCCAAAGACTTCGATCCGGCAAAAAATTGATGACTTGAGGTCTGAGTGGCAGGTCAACCTCACGTGAGTTTATACCGCTTTGCGTTGACAATGAAAACAGTCGCCAAAATTGCGTCGATTGAGGGAGATTACCACAGCTCTGTCCCGTCTCAGAAAAGAGGCCGGAAACAACCGTTGAATGGCTCAAATGTCGTCACTTACGACGAACGATTGCCCAGGTGTGCGATAGTCGCTTGACGGACGGATTTAACCCCGGCGCTTGCCATGCCATTTTCAGCGTTTCTGCAGCAGTGGAAGGTTCCAAACTGTGATTCTTCCATCTTCACCGGCAGAAGTGAGTTCATTGTTGGCGGAAACCGTGAGTGACGTAATGGGCCCCAGGTGAGCAGTCACCTCATCGTGTGTGAAAAACCTGTAGGCTTCGTAAGCGACGGGAGTAGCGCCGGGCAATTTGTGCTTCCAGTTCCACAGAATCAAAGAACCATCCTGCCCTCCTGAAACGAGATACGGAGTGCCGGCGACAAATCCAAGCGCCTTGATGCCTCCTGCCGCATGTCCGGAAAAGCTGCATTCGATGTGATCAGAAAACGAAGGCCGGTCGAGCTGCTTTTGATCGCCGTTGCCATCATTCGCAGAGTCCGGAGCTGCTACTGATGTCCTCATGTTAGCCGTACGAAGAACCCAGCCTATGCTTTCTTCGGTACCACTGAATTGTCCTGCTACTCCAATAAACTGGCCATCGGTTGAGATATCGACCGCAGAAAGTTCGATGGAGGAGTTACTTCCCGCAGACAAAGTCTTCAGGTTTCCTCCTTTAGCGTCAACCAGCCCTATCAGCCCAGGCCTGCTGACGAACACGATTTCTGTTGCAGAATACGACCATTTCGCGGCTGCAATAGCGGAGTTGACGTTCGCTAACTCTATCAATTTCTGAAGCGAATGTTCGGCTGCAGACCATTGCCAAAGCAGAATCCTTCCGTCCTCGCCGGCCGTGATAATCTGCGTCGCGTCAACAGGATTTACGGCAATCGATGTCATTCGCCCCGCGTGGGCCTTCTGCAGATGAAACAATGGACGTCCGAACGAGTCCGCGGAAGAATTTCCATCAAAGGCTCGAAGAGACTCGCCTGCCGCCAGAATGAGTGGAGTGTCCGGCAAGTCCGCACAGGCCACCGTCGTCACCGGGTAGGGGCCACGAAAACTTACAACATGTCCCCCGGTTGTCAGATCCCAGAGTGATGCCATAGTCCCATCAAACGTGATGATCTGATCCGACGCCGGACTCAATTCATTTTCAGACCGTTCCACAAACTGAGCATCGCTGGCCCCGGATGCTCCGGCGGCGAAGACGCGGACAACGTTCCACTTATCGGCGTTAAGGACCTGTACGACTCCATCCGCACAGAGCAGCACGCGCTGGGAATCAGGGGACCATTGAGCTGACGTTAGTACTGCAGGCTTCTTGCCGGCCACAGTCGCGGGGATAATTCGTTTTCGTGATTCCGGCGCATCGAGATACCAATGATCAAGATTGTACTTCGATGTTTTCTGCTTTCGATCGGTTTCGACGGAGATCACCAGAATCTGAGATCCATCCGGAGAAACAGACATCTGCTCAACGGGCGTTTTTTCGCGCTCAAAGACGGCAACTCGTTCGAGGCGGTTTGCCGAAAGCGTGGAGTGATCTGCCTCATTCTGTTCTTCCGGGTCTGCAGTGGTGGGTGGACTTGCTGAACCAGGAACAACAGACCATCGAGCGACTTTACCGTCAAGACCAGCGGACAGTAATGACCCATCGCTCAGCCAGATCAAGGACGTGATAATCGTGTCTTTGCCATGAGCCCGAAGTCGGGCGTGTCGTTGCGCTGTTGCTGAGTCCCATACGGTGATCACTCCGTCACGTCCTCCGGTCGCGATTTGGCGGCTGTCGTGCGACACAGAGATGGCTGTGATTTCAGCTCGATGACTTCCGTCGAGATGATTTGTGGCTGTGGGGACGACTGTTGCCAGGAGGTCGGAGAGTTTCCAGATACTGCATCGACCGACCTTCCTCTTGTCGTCATCCGTGAGACCTGAAGTGACTACAAACTGGCCGTCAGGAGAAGCGGCAAAAGTGTTCACCAGGCCGAGTCCGGAAATGACCTGTTGCTGACCGCCGATTCGCCGACTTGATCTTTGCATGTTCCATAGTCGCAGACTCCCATCAAAACCTGCCGTGGCCAGAACGGACTTGCTCGGCCCGATCTGCCTCATCCGGGAAATGTTGAACTCATGACCTTCCTGAAATTGCTCGGAAGCCAGCATCGTTGCTTGTCCGGACGGACCTGTGATAACGGAGCGTGAAGCGGCATCCCAGACAACAATCGAACCATCATCGGCCCCTGAAACCAGCCGCTGTCCGTCCCGACTATACTGCACGGATCTGACAGAGCCGCGATGTACTGAACGATCTGCATTCAGAACAAACGATTCGCCACTCTCGTCGTTCTCGGTGGAGCGTCGTCCCGATGCGCTGGCAACGTCGATGTTTTCAGGTCGTCCGGGCTGTCGAGGCATCGCGCAGAACATCGGCTGGAAGTGACTGGACCGCAACTGAGAGAGATTAAACGCTTTTCGAATTTCACGACTGTCTTCTTCGATGGTCTTCAGATCCCACAGGCGACTAAACCCGTCCGCGCTGGTTGATGAAATCTGCGATGCTTCCGAATTCAGAAAACCGGCCTGCATAACGCGAGCACCATGGCCTCGAAGATATCTTCGGAACGTCATCGCCGGGGACTGACCAGCAACGTTCTCTGTGGACCAGATCCCGATGCGACGATCATCAGAGGCAGTCAGAAACTGAGTCCCGTCTGCTGACCATTGAAGATCATTCACCGGCCGTGAATGATGTGAAAGCAGCCAGCTCATGTCCCCCGCAGCCTCCAGATCAGCCGGCTGAGTAAATGGGAACTGTTTGTCTTCGACACCGGCCACTGTGGGCTGTGCTTTCAATACAAACAGGCTGCCATTCGTTCGATTTCTGACAACCAGAAGCTTTCCATCAGGAGAAATGGACAGCCCCGACGGAGGATAATTGTGGGCTCGGCTGATGCGCAGTTGCCCCAGACGCTGAAGTGCAGACTGATCTTTATTGGCAGAGATTCGATAAGCCAGAACTTCAGAAGACTGGCCTCCGCGAACACCGGCATACAGAAGATCACGGGTACCGGGAATCAACGCAATATCAACAATACCGGAATTCGCTTTGAGATCGGCCAGCATGGTCCAGTCAGAAAGTTGCCACGCAATGATGTGGCCCGAGGCGTCAGCGGTCACGGCCAAATCGTTGCTGACATCAATCGCTTTTACGGCTGCTGAATGTCCAGTTAGTTTTCTTGTCTCAGCCTGTCCGGCTTTCCAGAGGTGAAGTTCTTCGCCGGCCGCGATCAGAAGTTCGTCGGGCGAAACAAACACGAGCTTTTCAACAGGCTCCTGAAGCTGAAGTCGGTGCAGGACTGTTTCCGGCCAGGCCATACTCTCCGCAGGATTATTGATAACCACCACAAGTCCCGACATGTCTCCCTGAGCAAGCAGCTTTCCGGTTGAGTTCATCGCCTGTGACTGCACCGGGGCTTCGGTTGGTCGGGCACGTTTCAGCAGTTGGTCTCGCTGAGCACGCAGTTCTGCCGTTCGTTGCTCGCGCACGTCCCTGGGCAGAGAGATCAGAACGTCGCCATCAAGCAGTCGATTGATTTCTCGCAAGGCATCGGCAAAGTTCTCGTTGAGCGTCAGGCCGCGAATCTGCTGACTCTGGATTTCCACTTCCGCAATGTCGGCCGCTGTCTCCGCTTCCTGCTGTTTGACAATTGCGGCGGCAGTTGCGGCTTCTGCTTTGTCCTGTTGTTCTTTGGCCAGGATGACTTTCGCGTCGGCAGCTTTTGCATTGGCGACTGCCACTTCAGCTTTCTGATTGGCCTCTTCCGCTTCTTCCTTTGCTTTGATTGCATCGGCCTTGGCGATGTCGGCATTCATCTTTTCCATTGAAGCGAGCGTCTCTGCGGCTTTCGCTTCCATTTTTGCGACCGCAGCTTCTTTTGCGGCCTTCTCAGCTTCTGCCTTCGCGAGTTCTGCTTCCTTGTTGGATTTTTCGGCTTCCGTCTTCGCGATGTTGGCCTCCAAAGTGGCGGCGGTGGCTTCCGTCTTGGCGACGTTGGCATCTTCCTGCGCCTTCGTCGCCTTCGCCATTTCGTGCTTTGTGACTTCCTCCAGATTGGTAATGATGCCGTGGTCGTTAATCGCTTTTGCACCGAGTAACGCGACGCAAAGCAATGCTGTTAAAGCGGTCCACTTGACCCCTGAGCGTACTCGTCGAGCCGTCCGAAGTTTACGAGCGATTGCCGCAAATTCGGCATCAGAATCCTGTGTCGCTACCTGCAAACCAAGGTCATAGTCGCCTTTGCTGGCAGCCAGATTGGCGTACAGTAGTCGTGTTGTCCGCAATCCGTTGCGGGCCAGACCGTTTTGTGGCCATGTCCGCAAAGATTCTTCATATAAGGCGGCTGCTGTCTGGCAAGTATGATAATCGCGTTCCTTGTTGGCCTGACTTTCGACCAGTTCCGTGGCACGCGTACTCAGGCGGCGGCTCTCTTCATGCCGCTGAAAGTTTCGGACTGCAAACTGGAATTCGAGGACGCTCCCGAATCGTTCTTCGGGATTCGTACGCATCGCCTTCATCGCGATCTCAAGCAGTTCGCCGGATTCTTCCGTGGAACGAATTACGTTTTGTCGGAGCACATCGTCGATTATCTTCCAGATATCGCTTCGTGCCCCCTTCTTTTCTGAGCGAGGAAACTCGTGAGGAGGAAGTCCAGTCACGATCTCGTATAAGATCGCTCCCAGGAGATAAATATCACTGCACTCCCCAATAGCTTCTGGTGGTCCGGCCCAGAGTTCCGGCGACATATAGGCCGGCGTACCTGCTCCAAAAGATGCAACCGGTGAGCGGAAATTCTGTTCTGCAGCATGTGGTGCCGGCACCGCAAGACCCCAGTCCAGCACCAGCACCTCCCCAAATTCCCCCAGCATGATATTTTCGGGTTTAAGGTCTCGATTAATCACTCCATGGTGATGTGCATAAGCGATTGCGTCACACACCTTGTGCATGACATCCAGATTCTCCGTGAGCGTCATTGTTGTGATTCGTTTGTTCCACGGAATCCCGTGAACGCGCTTCATCACATAGTAGGGCGTCCCTTCGCCGGTCTCCGCCAACTCATGAATCGGAATGATATTCGGATGAACCAGGTTCGCCGTGACGAGGGCTTCCGAGAGAAACATTTCACGCTTCTGACGATCGGCGCGTGAAACAGCTTTCGAAGATTTCGACTTCCCCATAGTTCCTGAAAAGGAACCAGCGCCGGACTTCAGAGTCTTGATCGCCAGTTCGCGGTTCAGCGATCGCTGCCGCGCAACATAGACGACTCCCATACCGCCTTCCGCAAGCTTTTCGACGATTTCAAAATCCGCATCGGCAGTCTGCGAAAAATTTCCAGAGCCGGATACCGGGCGTTTGCGGATGGTAATCAGATCATCAAGACTGGAGTTTTCCGAGGACGTCCAGATCTGCGATGAAACTTTGCTTCCCGCCCCGGTCCCTGCTCCGGTCCCGCCTGACTGTGAGTTGGACCCAAGGCCTGAACCTGTTCCGGAGCCCGGCTGCGATGAATCGGAATTTGAACTTGAGGGAGCGCGTGAACCGCTTTGGCTAAGTCCGACCGTGGACTTTCCACTTTGCGGGCCGGACTTTCTTTGGTCAGCAATCGTGATGTCCGGAGTCTGACCTCTCTCGGCCGCAATCCCCTCCCCTGACTGGTTGATAATGGTGGAAGTGTCCGCAATCTCCTCTGGTGTTTCTGCGATCACCGTTCCAGAGAACGAATCGCCGTTGGCGATTTCGTTGCTCTGTTCCGGATGCACTGTTGCAGGAGTGTTCCCGGAATCGTCGGATTCGGGGGGCATTCCGACAAAAGTTGCATCGGTATTACTTAGCGGCTGATCAAACTCCTGACCCGACTCTTCAGCCGATTGCGGCTCCTCGGGAACGAAGGTGACCATGTCCGCATTCGAGGCCCCGTCGTCAAAACACTCCGCATCGAACTGGTCATCCTCGTCATCAACGGGCATCGGCATTCCCGTAATGGTAGCGCTATAATCCGTTTCCACTTCGGGTGAGTCAGGGGGTGACTCCGGTACGAACGTGGCATCCATGTTTACGGAATCATCTCGAGAGTTCTCGTCACCTGATTGATGAGTCGACTGTTTTGATGGATCAGACATCGGAGGAACCTCGAACTTCAAATTCTGCGTTTGGTGATGAATGTCTTCTTTGGAATCGGGATGCACGAGAGAATGTGCTCTGACTTGTAGCCGACTCCTGTTGTCGTTTGCGGAATCGTCGCACCATCAATCCCACCAAAGCTACTGACGAAGGATTCAGTGCTTCAGACACCAGCGTAGATGATTCCTCGTCTGATCCCAATCCCGAAGCCGAGGAGACCTCACGGTCGGCGTTGTTGATCTCCGGGGATGTTGCGTTGTGAGCCGATTCATGGAGGGCAGGGTTGCGGTTCATGCTGGCCTGAGGAATCTCCGGGGCCTGAGCTTCAGGAGCCGTGTCCGGTTCAGTGGGCTGTTCAAACGGAAGATCTTTTAACTGTTGTTTTGGACTGCCTTCCGGCACCGACTCATTCATCGTTCCGGGCTGGCCTCCGGAAATTTCAAATTCCACGATCGGCCGTTCGACTTTCTGACCGCCGGTTTCCGAGATGAGCCAGATCTCGTAACCCGCCCCGTCCTGAAGTTCCGGGTTCTGCTGCACGAACTTTTCAAAGGCTTCTCGTGACGAGATGAGACTGCTGTCGGCGATGCGTTCAACCACCACTTCGGCTGGTCCGTCAGTTTCATACTGCCGACGGATCTGGAAGTAAACCTCCGTGGAGAAGACGCTTCCGCCCACGGCTCCGCTGCCGAATTCTGAGGTGCTCTGTGCTGACACCGCGGCCTGATTCTCAGGGGGTGCCACGTTAAACGGACGATCAGCACGAGGCACAAAGGTGCTTGTAAACAAGGCGGGCGGCGCTGGCGTAACTGTAGGGATCTTGAAAGACGCTATGCCGTTCTCAAAAACATCTGGTGTGGCAGAGCCGCGATCTGAAACGGTTGTCGCGATATCCGTTGAAGCCGCATCAAGCCCTGGGACTGTCTGAATCTCGCCGCTTTGAGCAATCGAAGAGGCGGACAGATTGATCGAGGAGTGATGAGAGACGCTAAGGTCTATGATGATGGTAGTTCGATTTTGCTGCTGTTGAAATCGGGTGTAGTCCAACGCAGTGTAAAGGTGGCCAACAATAATCTGTCCATTGACATTGTTGTCGATGGTCTTTGTTGATGGGCCACCTTTTTCGACAAGGAACTGTTGAATTCTCTCGGAGGAAATCTTGTTGTAAATGCCAAGACTCCGGGCAACGGCCTGGGTCGTGCCATCAGAGAAAACGCCGGACTCTTCCGACGGGTCCTGCCAGTCAATATCGACAGTAAGGTTTTCTTCTCCGCTTTGACCAATCAATACGGAGAAGGCATTGATGTAGGCGTTTCCTGTGCTCCACGCAGCCGGGGAGTTATCAATCGCCAGCGGCAATGGATTGCTAACGTATTGGAAAAAGGCGGTTGAGGTCGCTCCAACCTGCGGACGTGGACCAAATTTCTTCGCAACACCGCCATCGGTGCTCAACGTCACCTCGCCAAGGAATGAAACTCGACCTTGTATCACGCCGTTGATCACCGCATCGGCTGCATTCAGGATGCCGTCGCCATCAACGTCCGGATCGTTGGCATCTGGTATTTTGTCACCGTCCAGATCTCCGTCGTAACTCTGATTGCTGTCAGCCAGCAATGTGATCTTATCCCCGGTAACAGGTTTCGAACCTGTCACTTCATCGGTTGTGATCAGCAGGCTTCCTCCGGTGGCATCGATCAATATGTTGCCGTCAACGGATTCAAGAGTAATCGTTTCGCCGCTCGCAAGCGTTTCATCGACGACACCATTGACAGACGAAATCGATTTGAGCACGGTCAAATCACCAGTCGAACGCATATGAACATCACCGCCCGTGGCTGTGATGCCGCTTAGAGCCGTTGTTGTGATCGGCGTTGTAGTGGAATTCAGGCTGACTCGATTGACATCAAAGGCACTGATGGAGCCGATAGTGAGGGCATCCGATTCGTAGATATAGAGATCGCTTCCGGCGATGGCGGCGAGTGTATTGACGGTCGTGTCGAGAGCATTCCCCGCGGTCCCGATATCGTCCCCGGCGCGAAGGACGAGAT
>JBIIIF010000108.1:0-20591 GCA_044235005.1 Planctomycetaceae bacterium
GGGAATCTCCGCAACAAGCAGATAGACCAGTGACTCTGCACGCTGTCCTGATTCGGTCAGGCGGTAATTCGGAAGTGTCTCTATGCGGGCCGCTAACCTGCCGGGGGCGCGGACAGTGAGGACGCCTTCCGTTCCGTCGAGCCAGAGAATCCGTGTGCCCAACGATGAACCCTTCGGAAAGTAAGAAAGACTGCGCGGGTCATCGTCAGCGAGAGCATTTAGTTCGATGACCGACGACTGTTCGAGCGGCAGGAAACCGCTTCGAAGCGTCTCCAGTTCCGTCCAGCGAGTTATCTCCTGACCGTTCAGCACCATAGAGTTGGCGGCTGCCTCTCGGGTCGGGCCAGTTCGAGTCATATCGCGGGGAATCGAATTCAGGAGTCGACTCTTGCCGTCGCTTCCGAAATCCCATGGGCGAGGTTCAATTGCCCCGGTGAGAGACGCGGCAGGAAGGTCCGACAGATGCTGGAACGGTTGTCCAGGAGGACTGAAATACGCGCCACAGAGAAATGCCGCGTGTCTTACCAGGATCGTCGCTTCAGCCTCGATCATCGGTTCCTGAGGCTTTCCTGCGACGCTTGCCCGCAGCCCGATACTCAGGGGGAGCTTGGGCGGAAAGAGTTTGGTCTTTCCGAAATCCAGAAAAAGCCTGAGCAGAATCTCGCCATCCTTGTTGGTTTTCGGCTCGAACTCCTCCGAAAGAAAACCTTGCTCAACAATGGCCGGGTCTTCGATGACGCGCCAGCCATTTTCTTCCCAGACTGCAACAGCCGGTTTAAGATGCTGAGAATTCAGAAATATAATTCCTGCTCGCTTCTCAGACGCGGGCTTGCCATTGTTAATAACCCTGATTCGAAAGGTCATTGGAATGCTGTGGCGATCCGTGCCGTCGAAACCTTCGACCAGCACCGAATCCGTTTCGAAGACTAAAGTCGTAAGTACCTGACTCAGCTCTCGATTGAATTTGTTGAAAGAATCTCCGAACGGTTCCACATAACTGACCCTCGCGTCTACATAGGCAAGCACATCGTGCTTGACCCATACGAGATAAGCGATCTCGAAGGTCGCTCCCGGGTAATAGACAAAACGCCCATCGACCTCCTTAAAGTACGAGACCCCGGCCGCAGGCTCCGGAACCATCCGGGACGCGCGCAACGCCGGATGAATTCCCAAATTGGCTAAGTGCACCTCCTCAAATGGCACGGGTTTCGAACCGAGCTTCAGTGGTTGTGCAGCGAAAGCTGTCTGAAGGTCGGGGTGGAGATTGTGGATGAGGCTGATCTCGACAGAAACAAATGCGCCGAGTCCTGAGAAACCGTCTCGATCCTCCTTCGGTATTCGCTCAGGGTCAGTGGTGCCATTTGATAGAACTGTGTAGCCGAACCTTTCCGTGATGTCCCAGTCGTCTGGCAACTGAACTCGCCCAACGATGATTTGCGTACGAAGGTCTGACGAATGAGGAACGCCAGTCATATCGGTCAACAGCTGGAACCGCTTCGGCCGCGACACGTTTTCAGCCGGAGCGGGCAACGCACAGAGTAACGCCATCAGAAAACCAGCAATCTGGAATTGCTGACGAAGACGGTTAGTGTTCACGGGCCTCGCTCCGTTCTATGAAAACGAAAATGTTGCGAATCAAATCGCGGACGGGAAGATTCCGCAGCGACGGCCTTCTTCCAGTCCAGGGAATTCCAGAGGGCTGAGCATTGCGGCAGACGGATCGACGCAAACCGTGTCTTGCCTGCTGGCACAAGAAGGCAACGCGAATTCACCGAAAGATCGAAGTAAACGGTGCAGAAAACCTGACTGGCATACAGCGTTTTCAGCGGGGTGACTCGAGAAGCAGCCGGATCAATGTGACTTTGGATTCACAGGTTTATTTGTGGCGGTCGTATTCGTTTTTTCCCCTGGACGTGAAGGATAATGCTTTCGGGCTACTCGAGAGAGAAGCAATCTCTTTGCCTGAACGGCAACGCATTGACTGGACGCGTTACGGATCGGGAAGGACCGGAAGTGTGGTGTCGAGTTGACTGTCCTTAATGAACTGCCGGATCCGCTTGACCGAGGGCAGAAAGACCTCACGCTTTGCCGAAGGGAAGCGATTGGTGTAGTCGATATGCCATCGTCCCGTACGAACCAGCATTCCCCCGTGAGACCAGAACAATTGATCGCCGAATTCATCGGCATTCTGCTGTTTTCCCCAGCCTATGCGCATCACGTAGGGGTTGACACTTTTGACAGCGAGTGCTTCGTTCGGATACACGCGGATCGCTGGGAGTCGACCATACAGGGCGGCGTCGGCGGGTGGACTTAGCAGATAGGGAGACAGAGGATCAACTTCCCAAGTCCCCTGAATGAACTGATTGATCTGGAAGCGGCCACGTCCCCCGCCGAACTTCTTCCAATCCATTTTGCCGCTAATCTCTCCGGTCCAACCAAGATGCTCCGGGGACATGCCGAGTAGCTTACGGGCCTCCGCTGCACGGGCCGCGCCTCCGTCCTCTGACCAAGTGGCTGGGTTCCCCGTCAACTGGATAATTCCGGTCTGCTGATTGAAGGTACCCTGCGCTGTTCCTCTTACATAGAAGCCCCATAGAGGCGGCAAAAGCATGGCAGGTCCACGACTGCGAAGTTCCTCCGGAAGTCTCATCCCCAGACCTACAGAGTATTGACCGGTCAAAGTCTCGCCGTTCTCTGCAAGGCTAAGCGATATTCCGCCTGTTGCGTGGTATTGACCAGCGGGAACTTTCTCCAGAAGTGGATCACTTTCCTTAACAGAATCTTCGATGGACCCCTTCAGCCGAATCGCCGCCGTGACACTTAACTGCCCGGCCACCGGCAGAGTCTCGACCGGAGTTGGTTTTTCAGGAGGTTTCGGCACCGGTTCCCCCATCGTGATCTGGGTGCTGATCTCACCAAGGTCCTCGGAGAGCTTCTCACGGTTCAAATAGACTCGAACGCTGACTGTGTACTCTCCGGGCCTGGCGTAGGTATGTTGGCGACGGGACTCCGGCCCGCCCGCGCTCGTCCCATCTCCAAAATCCCACGAGTAGTTGAGCGTCGCGTCTGCCGGCACACGGACCGACTCCACGTTGAACACCCACACTTGCGGCTTCAGTTCGTCCGTTATGATGGTGAACGCGGGTGGATCCAGCGGCAAGAGATCCCGCAGTTCCCGAAACTTCGCGCGAGCCTGATCGACGGCGGCGGTCATCGCCGCCTCGGGCTCTTTCCACGTCTGCAACAGCTGTTGCAGTTGTTCGCCCTCCGCGCGCAGTTTGGGGGAAGGGGCCGCGTTCTGGGGAGGCTTCGGCGGCTCTGCGGCGATCTTGCGCAACCAGGACGCCTCACGCTTTAAGGAGGATGCCTGAGTCCAGTTCTCCTGCAGTTGGTAATCCGCAATGTGATACTCCGTCATTTCCCCGCGCATCTGAGACAAACGCCGTTGCAGGTTTTCATCGCCTACCGAACGAGTCACAAAGAAATCACAGGCTTCCAGAATCCGCTTTCGCTCCTCGGTAAAACACCGAAACGCGTCTTTGTAAAGCAGTTGATTCCGTTCTAATCGGCTCGCAATCTCTTCGGCTGTCGAAGCCAGCGCGAGAGACTGCCCATAGTCCAGCAGCAGAGCGTCGAAGACCTTCCTGACCTCCTCGGGCTCGGTGATCATCCGAATCCGAGCATTCACCTGATCGAGCAGAGTCGAAATACGGATGTACTCCCCATCAATTTCATCCATCAGTTGACGCTGGAGCTTGCTGCGTTCAGCGAGAAGTTCGTCGCGAGGAACCTGACCGGACTTGACTCGAGTGATAGCCTTCTCACAATCGGTGGTAAACAGTTTTGAGAGACGAGTCAGGGCTTCCATCCGGGCTCGCAGGCCGGACAATGTTTGAGGATCAATGGCCGCCTCAATGGGCGGAGCCTGCCCATCGACGGGTGCGAATGATTCCAATTGGGTCCGGCGATCCTTGATCTGCTGCTGAAGTTGCTCGATGTCGGCGTTGAGGCTCGGCAACAGTTTTTCGATTTCTTTTGAGTATGCAACGGCCCTGGCCGCTGTGTCCATCAGCTTGCGCAGGCGGTCTCGTGACTCTTTAGCCTGCAGGATCGCCTTCTCCAACTGCCCTTCCTGCTGGTAGCGGTTCATGTCGGCAGTCTGCTGGAACTTCCAGGTGTCGTAGACCAGTCCGACGGAAGATTCTGTCAGGTGAAAGGCATTCTCATATCCCTGAATGATGTTTCCCAACCCGGGCAGAAACTTGGCTCCCTCGTATGTGCCGAGTCCGGTGGCTCGCAGGACTGCCTCCTTACGAATGAGTTCCTGAAGCTTGGGATTGGTGATATCCCAGCCTTTCGCGGCCTCCTCTTTCAATCGGCGGGCGATGTATTCCTTCATGCCATCGCCAGTTTCATAGACAAATCCCTCGCTTTGGATCGCCTTTTGCGTGGGGGAAATCACGTTCTTGTCAACTGCTTTTGAGGTTTTCCCGACCTGTTCGGCCAACTTGATCGCCCCTGGAGACATTCCTGCCACGCGGGCAAAGATCTTGAAGAACGGGGAGTTCAGAACCTTTCCAATCGTGCGATTCGCATCGGCAAATGCATCGAAAGCCTCCGTCGCCGACGTGTCTCGCGGTTCCTGCTCCTTGCTGACTTCCAATGCCTCATCAATGACCCGACTGATCCGAGCCAGCTCCCCGGCCCGGTCCGGAATGACAGTGGCCGGTTTCGGGTCCCACCCCATCGCGGTGGCGAGTTTCGGATTCTTTCGCCAGATCGCACGGCGAGTCTGTCGATCCACAGCGAGATCCTTCTCCAGTGCTCGGGTGTTGTCATCAATCTCGGAGATCCGCACTTCCAGGTGATGACGCTTCACATCATCCTTCTCCTGCTCGAACTCGGTGGCCAGCTCGGTTCGTTCCTCTTTGAGTCCCTTCAGTTTCTCTTCACGCTGACGGGCCTGTTCGGCATCACACGTCTGAATATTCTGCTGCCCCTTTTGGCGATATTCATTTAGCTGACGTTCCTGCGCCTCTGGCGTATCGAAGGGGCTGATCAGGTCATCCTTGGTCAACATCCGGCTCTTCAGCAGCTTGTACTCATTCAGTTGTTCGCGATCCAGAACGCCTCCCGGCTGCGAGACCGACTGCCCAATCGCGTCCGCAGACTTGCCGGCGGCCTTAGCCACACTGGCGATGAGTTCGTGTTGCTTCTGCGTTGAGTCCGGGATCTCCTCTCGATAGATCTCTTCAATCTTCTTCACCTGCTGGGTCACACTGGCCTTCTGTTGGCCCACGATGACTTCATAGGAGAGCATCACTTCGGGGTCGTCGTGCCGCAATTCCACGCCGCCTGGTCCGTGTGACCGGAACGGTTCCCAGACAACAGTATCCAACTCCAGAATCTTGACGTAACCGGGGCCAGAGACAACATGGTACCCCTGCTTCCTCGCTTCTTCCGTGAGGCTCTCCACCTGGGCTTTGGTTGTCAACTCGACGTCTCGGTCGCTCAGAGCTCCGCTATAAGCGCCGTCCCCAGGCTTGGCTCCTCCCTCTCGTTTGACCTTGGCTCCAGCCGACTGACTCAGAGCGTCAAACTCTTTTTCTCTTTGGCTGTTGCCGCGAATCTCTTTCTGCAGCACATACCTCTTCTCGCTGTAATATCGATCGGCCTTCTCAAAGGCTTCGTCATGAATCACTGTCCCGTCGGCGTTGTAGCTGAGCGTCAACCCCTCAGCTTCGATCTTGCGGACGGCCTCCTCGCGGGCCGCATCCAGACCGGCGTAGTACTTCTGTCGAACCGACTGAATGTTCCACGGAGCAGCTTTCGGGGTGGTGATGTCCTGGCCGAATGTCTGACTGGCCAGCAACAGGACGCTGGCGAACAGAAGCAGCACTCGACCACCGAGTCGGGTCCTGAGATCTCTCATCGAACATTCTCCAGACTGGCCAGCAACTCATCCGCCGCCTCGCGCAGCGGGTGATCAAGGCTGATTTCCTGCCGAACTCGCTCGACGATCCTTCGGGCTTCAGCGGGCTGCTGTGTCTCAGCCAGAAGTCCAGCCAGCAGCAGCGAAATTCTCCGATCCCCCGGGTTCTTTCGTATCGCAGTACGCATCTGCTGGATCGCCCACTCCTGTTGACCACCCATTGCGACGATCCCCACAACCTGCGTCACAACGTGAAAGACACCATCAACGGGCACGAGCAATAGCCGTCGCTCGATGATCTCCTGAGCCTGATCGAGATTGCCAAGCGCGCTGTAGGCCTTGGCAATCTGTCCCAGCAACTGTTCATCATCGGGACGGCGGTCAAGGACGTCCTCATACAGATCGATAGCCGCAGCAAGCGTGAGATCATTGTTGAGCACGGCGTAGGCATCAGCGAGATCAAGTTTGTAGGAATCGTTTTCCGGAGCGGCGATCACCGCGCGTTCCAAGTACTCCACACCGGACTCGAGCGTCTCACGTTTCCGATCAGTCCCCAGCAGAACGAGCCGGCCCATCTCGTTGTATCGACGCGCCGGATCAGGTTTCAGGGACTGCTCGACGCGTGTGTTCGATTCCTCCGCGGGAGGTTTGTAACGGCGCTGCCCATCGACCAGCAGATCGATGCCCATTGCCGTGATGTCACTCTCCGCATATTGAATGTCAGTCAGCTTTTTTAGTGAGACCAGATGCTGCAGACCTTCGTTGGTGATCCTGGTGCCGCTAAGATTGATGCGTTCCAGCTTGTCCAGTTTCGCGAGGTGCTTTAGGCCCTCATCGGTAATCCGCGTCTCAACCAGCGACAGTTCACGCAGGGTGCGGATCTCACCGACTTGCCGGAGCAACTCATTATCAAGCGGAGTTCGATCACAACTGAGCGCCTCCAGCTGAGGGAATGCCCTCAGCAAACGAAGAGCCGCTGCATCGACGGGCACGTCACTGAAGTCGACCATCCAGACCGGCTGCCCCGGGGCGTCTCCGTCAATGCCGACGGAGCCTTTCAGCTCCTCGATCTGCGCGATGGCTGCGTCTTTCTCCAGTGGCGGCGCCGAGGATGTGACATCCTCCTGGGCCAGCGTCCATCCAATGCTCCCCAGCAGTCCCGTCAGGACCAGAAAGTTTCGAACACGAATGCATTTCAGCATTTTGCCCTCGCGTCAGATCATGGTATGGCAATCAAGATATGGCTATGGTTTGGGTTCGTCAATGTCTGTGGATCTGGGCCGTTGGTCGTCCCATTCCACTTCGGCGAGCAACGACTCCGCCGCCCGTTCAAACGCCCACAACTCAATCGGCCCCAGGCTGCCATAGTTTCGAATCAACTTCCGCGTCTTTTCCCGGACGACCATGGAATACGTGACAGGCAGGTCGGTAATTGTCGGCAGATCGTAATCTGACTCCATATTCATGTAGCCGCTCTTCAGGGCGAACTCAGCGAGTCGATGAAACTCCCAATCCGAGATCCGACCGTTGCGGACCCCTTTGTGCGAAACATTCTCGATCCCGACATAACGAACTGAACCGTCTGCCTTGAAGATCACAGAATAGGCTGGACAGCTTCCAAAGCAGATCGCCCGTTCCAATCCGATCTCACTGACACCGTGTGAGGGCGACTGCAGAGCTTCGAACCTCGCCATCTGCGGGGCGGGATCTTTCTCCTTCGGACGGACCCACTTGCGGTGCAGATCAGCAATCTCGCCTGCCCAAAGCAGGCTGCCAACATCGGAGAAAAATGCCAGAGACAAAATCAACGTCGTTCGGGTTCGAAAACTGTAAGAAAACATCTCATCAGGCTCCCTGACCGCATTGGGGAAAGTGGGCCGCCAGGGTCGTCCTTCTGGCGAAGTCGCGAAAGAACCAAATACTGTGACAGACTGCCAATTCCAGTTGGAGACGATGCCTAAGCAAAAAGCACGCCATAACTCTGTTGGTACATTCGCTATGAAACTCACCTATAGCCCTGACTGTTTATGCGACCATCTTCCTTTGCGACCATCTTCTATTCCGGACTTCGCCAGTTCTTTACCCATAGAGATAGAGACCATCGGGCGAGCTGCGCTTCGCACGGCACTCCAGGAATGTGCGAAATGGCACACACATTGACGACTGGATATCAATCTGGCGATTGATGAGCCATCAACTGGCCACTCTGGCTGCACCACTGATCGTTGGCTGTTCCGCCCACCACTTGGGATGCAAGTTCGTGGATACACGCCAACAATCTCACTGATACTGCTTCCCAACTATCAAAACCCCTTGTTCCGATTGATCAAAAACGTCGGATTGTGTCGGGTTACACGTATCGCCACTTCGTTCGAAGAGACAACCTTTGATGACGTGGACACGGGAGAACGCATCGGGCGCCCGCCATGATCAAATCAATGCGAGTTGGTTCAAAACACTCAGGATAGTCAGATCCACCGTCGGCCCAACGCCCGTTCAACCATGCCATCAGCATCACCTCCGCCCGCCGCGCATTTGCCACGAGATGACTGGACGGGAATACCAACCATTGCATTCTCTTCTCGCTCAGACTCTGGTTAACAGTCGACTGGACCTGTAGTCTTGAGCCCCTGTTGTCTATTCGTCCGGTTGTCTGCTGCTTTAATCGACAACCTGCTATGACGCGCAGGTATGTGTCGAGACCGGAACAGTGTGTGACAAGGTCGCACCAGAGCACAGAAACATGATTGGATGTAAGCCACGAATGATCCTGTTTGCAGAGCCAAAAAACGGAGTTTGGGGCGGATGGATTGCTTCATTGCTGGAATTGGCACATCTGTTGCAAACAGACGCAATCCGTGCGGGCGAATCGCCCATTAGATGTTTTTTTGGTAAGGAGAAGAGCAATGACATCAACGACACCAGCCGTCAAACAGTCGACAACCCCTGCCGTCAGAATTACTGACCCTTGGACCGCGTTGCGTCAGGAGATGAATGATCTGTTCTCAGGCTTCTGGAATGGCAACGCGGGGGGACCAAGTGTCATGAGTCCGACTTTTGCTCCATCGCTTGATGTTGCCGAAAAAGACAACTGCTACGAGTTGCACATAGACGTTCCTGGAATGGAGGCCAAAGACCTCGACATTCAGGTGCATGGCAATACTGTAACCGTCAGTGGAAATCGCAAAGAAGAGAAAGAGGACAAAGGTAAGACCTACCATCGGGTGGAGCGTCGATCCGGTAGTTTTTCAAGGACAATTACTTTGCCCTGTGAGGTCGATACCAAGGAAGTGGCTGCTGAATACACGAACGGCGTGCTTAACGTTGTGCTGCCAAAGTGCGAAAAAGCAAGACCCAGCAAGATCTCGATCAAAAGCTAAGGCGTGGCCAATCGCTTTGTTTATCCAAAGACGAGCCAACGAGAAGCCCGGCCAATGTTCAGCAATGTTCAGGAGTGCCGGGCTTCGGCCGCACCATGTCTCATCCCAGCACACGAACATCCGACGAGGAAACAGATGCAGGAGCAGTCTGGCAAAAGCCAATCGCCCGTCCCACTCCACGATTTCGAACCGATTGCATGATTTCATAACGTCCACAGATTCAACTCTTTCGAGCTGCAGGACGCTCGGCAATCGAGATCCCATTCTCAATCCGATCGCCGGGGTAGAGGATCACTCGATTTCCTTCTTCCAGACCTTTCACAACCTCAGCCTCGTTGTCGTTTCGACGTCCCAGTTCAACCTTTGTGAGTTTTGCACGGTTTCGCTGGGAAACAAAGACCGCCCAGTCATCGCCGATACGGAACAGAGCTCCGGCGGGAACCGTGAGCACGTTATCGGATTCCCATTCCACAATCGCGGCCTCAACACGATAGCCATCACCGAGCGGCGGACGAGATTCAGGAGCGTCAGCGAAATCGATAATCACATTGACCCGCTGTTCCTCGATTCCGAGTGCCGATACTTTCGTAAAGGCAGACGGCTCAATGAGTCGGACTCGCGCGGCGATTGATTCGCTGCCGCCCCATTGCTCCAGCATCACTCGGCCGCCCGGGCGAATTCGAACAGCGTCACTGGACAAGACATCGACCTCAACTTCCAGATCAGCCGGGTCGCCAATTTCAAGGATTTGATCACCTGGATTGACAATCGTCGCGCTTTCCTGGAAGACACGCAACACGCGGCCGGATATGGGAGACGTCAGCGGAAAGCTCCAGTCGCCCGACGATTTGACATCGGTCCCGTGTGTTAACGCGGCCCTCGCAACCTCGAGTTCGAAACCGGCTATCTCGACTTCGAATCGACTTGCCTCATATTCGTTCCCGGCCTGCTGGAAAGCCAACTTGAAATTGTCAAGATCCTGCTGCGATCCGCCATTCCTGTCAACCAGTTCCTGAATTCGCCCCAATTCGGTTTCGGCATGATTCAGAGCCACTTTCGCGGAATCAAGTCGAGGGCTCGCCTGCGCCAGCCGTGCCTCTGCCGATTTCACTCTTGCTTCCGCCTGAGCAATCGCGCGCGGATCGAGCAACGTGGGATCGGCGGGTTCAATTGTCGTCAATTGCGTTTCATGGGCCACAACCGGATCACCGGGTTTCAGGCGAATACGCACAAGCCGACCACTCAACGGCGCTGATACGACATAGCGCTCACGAATACGAGTTCGACCATCGTCGGTGATTGTCACGACCAAAGGACCACGACGAATTTCAGCAACGTCAACCGCTACCGGCCGCGGCAACAGGGCGAGCGTCACTGCTGCCACGGCCAGCAGCAACACGACGATCAGAAAAACTCGTTGCGAAAACAGTTTCATAATTCAATCCTGCCCCTTTAGCACAGCGAACAAATCCAGCCGATCCAGTCGCCGGCGAACGATGGTTCCCGAGACCACCGCGGCAATCAGGACAATGATCGCGGCACGAGCGTACGTTGAAGGGTAAATCACCAATGGAATTCGAAACAAGTCCGTATGAATGGAACGTGAAGAAAGCCACGCCATGCCATAACCCATCACCAGACCCACGGGAATCGCGATCAGCGTCAAAATCGCCAGCTCACCCAGCAGAACCGCCGAAATCTCTGCCCTGGTAAATCCCAGCACTCGCATTGTTGCCAGTTCGCGATCGCGTTCCGACAAACTGATAAGAGCTGTGTTGTAGACGACACCTGCGGCGATCACGATTGCGAATCCGATCACGAATCCCTGCATCCGCAACTGGTTCTCACCGACCGTATCCAGAAAGCTCTGAATGGAAGCCGCATTTGCCGTCACGCCCACGACTCGCGGAGTTGCCTTCAGCTCTGAGTAGAGTTCATCCAGGTGCTTTGCATCCACCGACATCCACGCGCCTGACACCAGCGGGCCTTCCTGAGCCAGTCGATTCACAAATGGCTGCAGTGCGAAGGCGTTTGTGCCGGAAAGATCGTCCACCGTTCCCACGATTCGAACCTGAACCGATCGCCGCTTGCCTTCCAGCACATCGACATTGACGTACTCGCCAATCTTCACCTTCAGCAATTCCGCCAGCTTGGCGGAGAGCACTAAACCATCATTCCGCAATGGTGGTTCGTCGCCGGATTGCGCCATCACACGAAAGATCTTACGGTTCGTTGCCATCCCCAGAATCGACAGCCGCCGGGAACGAGGTCCGGAGTGCATTCGGACCGGCAACGCGCGAAAAGGTTCAACGGTGACCACGCCCTTCATATGATGAAAATCGTGAATGGCATCAGCCGCTGATGGTTCCGCGAGATTGATCCACAGGTCCTGACGCTGCACCTGGCGAAACTGAAAATCCACGATGAAATCCAGAGCATCAGACGCATAGTTTCCCAGCACAATGACTCCAGCCGCCATGGCAATGCCGAAGATCGAGAAGGCTGTCTTGAGCGGTCGACGATGAATCTGACGCAGGATCATTCGCCAGGTCTGTGGCAACCACCGCTGCAGTCCAAACTTCTCTATAAACGACGGGCGATATTCACCAGGGGACTTCGGTCGCATCGCTTCTGCCGGAGGCAATCGACTGGCCGACCACAAAGACCCGATCGTTCCGGCCATCGCCGCGACGGCACAAACCAGCGTTGTCAGGCCGGCTGTCACCCAGTCCATGTCGAATTGAAAGATCGGGAAATGAAAGAAACGAGTGTACATCTGAGTGAGTCCCTGCCCCATCCAGATTCCAAGCCCGGTACCAACGACAACGCCTGCGGCCACGATGATCGACACAAAAGCAAGATAGTGCGAAGCGACTTCACCGTTATGATAACCAAACGCCTTCAGTGCCGCGATCTGTTCTCGCTGCATGTCAATGAGCCGCGTCATGACTATGTTCAGCAGAAACGCGGCAACCGACATAAAGATGATCGGCGTCACCAGCCCCATGGCGCGGAGTTGGCTGATCTCGTCAGTAATGAATCGATGCGACATCTGATCGACTCGACCAAAACTTCCGACACCACCCCAGTCAGCCAGCAAGTTGTCCAGTTGCCGGATCACGTCCGCTTCCGTGGCACCGTGCATGAGCGTCAGCGACAGATCATTGCACGCGCCTTCCATGTCGAAGGCAGCTTCCATTTCTGTGTTGGGCATCCAGAACACACCGAATCGCTTAAAATCCGGCAACATGTCTGCTGCATTCATTTCGACGATGTACTCAGGCGACAGCACAATGCCGACAATTCTGAGTGTCCGCAGTCGTCCGTTGAGAATGGCGTCCACAGTCGCTCCCGGTTGAAATCCGTGAGCGTTGGCGAAAGATTCTCCAACGACGACCTCCAGTCGTTCGGCTTCCGGCATGCGACCTCGCCGAAGATAGAGTTGATTGAGCCGTGGTGGCTGACGATCGGGAATGGAGATCAGACGCCCGACGGCCGGCTCACGCAGTCCCGCAACGATCAGATTCACAGACTTCACGATACGCGGCTCCACACGCGCGACGCCGGGAATTTTTTCGACTCGCTGCTGCAGCGACAAAGGACCTCGCTTGAAGCTCGCAAACACTTCGGCGAATCGGAATTGCTGATAGTAAGTTTCTTGAGTCGCCTGAAGTGATCGTAGTGTGCTGAGCGACATCACGGACATCGCGATTCCACTGGCGATGACCAGCGCAATTGCGATGGACTGGCCTTTCATCGCCCACAGATTGCGCAGCAGTTTTCGTTGGAGAGCGCGCATGGTTACCAAACAATCTCCGAGGCCGGTCGTTTCCGTTCGTTCCGACGGATTTCGGAGACTCGACCGTCAGACAGGCTGATCACGCGGTCCGCCATTTCGGCGATCATCGCGTTGTGAGTAATGACAGCGGTGGTAGTTCCCAATTCGCGATTGATCCGTTCAATGACCTCCAGCACGACCACGCCGGTCCTGGCGTCCAGAGCGCCTGTGGGCTCATCGCACAACAGGACATCCGGACGTTTTGCGACAGCTCGGGCAATCGCCACTCGCTGCTGCTCACCTCCGGACATCTGAGCTGGAAAATGATCAAGCCTTGCTCCAAGGCCGACGAGCGCCAGTGCTTCGGCAGGGTCCATGGGATTGCTGGCGATCTCTGTCACCAGCGCCACGTTCTCACGCGCTGTCAGACTGGGGATCAAGTTGTAAAACTGAAACACGAAGCCAACGTGATCGCGACGAAACTGAGTCAACTCCCAATCTGTCGATTGTGTCAGATTGTGATCCAAAAAATGCACCGATCCGCTAGTTGGAACATCCAGACCTCCCAGAATATTCAGCAGCGTCGATTTACCGCTCCCCGACGGTCCCAGCAACACGACAAACTCGCCTCTGAAGAGTTCCATCGTCACACCCCGCAGTGCATAAACACTCACTTCACCCATGCGATACACCTTGGTGATATCGCTGGTCGCAAAAACAGGAACGGCAGCTATGTCAGGGGCGTTCATGCGGTGAGTTTCTCGATTCGAACCGGAAGAGTCTTCATCCTAAGCATGGCATGGCTCATGCCAAAACGCGAAAAAGAGCTGGGAGTTCGATTTAGACCTTCTGCCGCGTGTCTTTACCTTCCTGAGAAGTTCGTCTGCAGACATAAGATTTCAGTAAATGCACCTACACAAGTGAAATTGAGGCGGCGGCAACCGACTCAACACATCGCAAAAGACGACTTGCCAACATCGATATCAAGTGCCCATTTGCTTCACGCTGAGACATATCGCACACCTGCACCGTGGATGTCGTGGTCAGATGTGCGAAGGCGAGTCAGATCAGAGGGGAATTGCTACAGCATTCTTTAGACACAAGACAAACAACAGGTTGATGGACATCGGCTGGTTCCTTGGCACCGGAATTGCGTTGGCGTGGGAATGAGGATTGTGGTCACTTACTCAGCTGGAGTGTTGCATTTGCCATGTTGTTGATCAGGAGTGGTTCAGTTCGGGCTACTTGTCTAATTCTCGGGGTGTGAGCCATCACTCTTTTGAACGGCAGTGAGGTTGCGATGAAGCATTCAACAAAAGCCTCTCTACTCAATTTTATCCTGCCGGGGGCTGGATTGTGGTATTGCCACCTGAGAAAACTTGCCATTGCCAATTTACTTTTTGCTTTGGTGGTTCCCGTTGTTGCATTTTCCACTGGGTTTCTGACAGAGCATGTTCATTGGATCATTTTGGCAATTGCTGCCGGATCTGCAGGTCTGGCACATTCAATGTCGAATTCCTTAAAGTCATGATCCGGACAGTCCTGAGCACTCCGGATCAATTGCATGAAAGTTGACAAGATGATTCACGAAGTTTCAGGCGATATTCTGCTGACAAAGGCCCAGGCGGTTGCTCATGGTGTCGCACCCAATGACCACTTTGACAGCGGGCTCGCCCTGGCGTTACGCGAGCGTTGGCCAGCAATGGCAAAGGACTTTCGGCATTACACGCACGACACACACCCCAAGCCGGGAGAACTCTGGGTTTGGGGAGGTGTTGGAGGAGTTCGGATTATCAACCTGCTTACTCAGGAAGGAGAACAGGGTCATGGGACCCGTCCTGGGCAGGCCAGTCTTTCCAACGTCAGTCACTGCCTTCGTCGACTGCGACACGAGCTCGACAAAGGTGAAATCAAGAGCCTCGCGATGCCGAGGTTGGCCACAGGAGTTGGCGGCATGACATGGTCGGCGGTGCATCCGCTGATCGTGCAGCATCTTGGTGATTTGCCGATCCCGATCTTTCTGTATACCTCGTACCACAAGGGCGAGGCTGCCGGTGAACCGGGAGCATAACAGAGTTGTGGCGAGGCGACTGCTGAAACGCTCTCAGTGGCGAGCGGCGGCGAGTGTTACTGGTGTTATCTGACATTGATCAGTAATCGCTTTCGCGGTGTCGTCTGAGTGTTCTTCGTGATGCAGAAGGAAGTTCCAATGTCAGTCTTTGGCCGAAAATCTGTTTTGGTTCCAGTCGATTATTCTGGGTGGTCGACGAGGGCTGTGCGTGTCGCCAGATCCATTGCCGAGTCAGACACCGACGTAACGGTCATGTATGTGGCGCAGGACTATGATCTCACGCTGCATCCAATGACCTGGACCGGAGGGCCTCTGCCCAATTATCGCGAAGAGCGACTGCTGCAGGGGCTCCAAAACTGGCTCAGGGAAAACAATCTCGGCGATGTCAAACGGGCTGTCAGCAAGGTGATCCGGGGACAAAGATCCGCGAATTCGCTGAGAAGATGGACTCGGAGGTCATCGTCGTTCCGTCCCACGGACGCCACGGTTTGTCACGAATTCTGTTGGGCTCAGTTGCCGAACGAGTGATTCGTCATTGCCACTGCTCAGTCCTTGTGATCCATCCGGACCGAGAATCTGAGGGCCAGTCGAATCCAATCGAATGGTTGCCTCGGAAGAAGGTACTTGTACCGATCGATTTTTCGAAAACAACGCCTTTCTCGCTACAAACTGCTCTGGGAATTGTGTCAGTGGGCGCTTAAAACCAGCCAGACAGAGGCGCTTCAAAACCAGCCATTTTGAGAGTTGAGAGATGCTGTGCAGACTGTTGACGGGATTTTTTCCGTGGACAGGGGCGAGCATGTCGAATCGGCTATCAATGGCACAAACACAAGCGATACAGGCACTTGCAGCGACTGGGAAATCGAATCGTGCGATCTCGAAGGCTCTGGGAGTCGACCGAGGCACGGTTGCAAAAACTTTGTCGCAAATTCAAAACCAGTCACCGGTGTGGGAAGCGCCCACCGGTTTTCTGGACGGTCAACAATTCCTGGAAAGCGAATCTAAAACGAGCGAGGCCAGAATCGTTGATGGCTCGTCATCGACAATCTCACAGCGCGCTCAGCAGATCGCACCCTCCGGAAGGTATGGGAACGGCCATAATCGCATTCTGCCTTACGGTAACGGCCCCTACGGTTACGACAACACGACAGGGTATTCAGGCTGGAACTCAAACTACAATAGCTATTCGCCCTGGACATCAAACTATTACAGTCCAAACTCCACGTGGAGCTATTCACCATATGGTGTCGGCACATACCGACTATACGGTTATTAACTCACACGGCGAAAACATGCCTTCATCGCCGTGGGACACGCCGGATGGCCGTCCCGCAGAAGATATCGGCGACGAAGGGTCATTAAGGCGTGGATGTTCGCGAAGCGGCTTGCCGCACGACCGCCGTGCCACACGCGGCGGTCAAACCATTCGGGCCACTGTGACCAATTCATGCCCCGAGACATCCTGACGTCCAGTTCGTGCTCAACGACGACTCTGAACCCTGTTGAGTTCCTTTCAGGTCGATGGGCGATCGTTCTGGCATGACAACGACCACGCTGGCTGGCCCACGCTGGTCTCCGCCGCGGATGCTCACTCGGCCTAATCCGAACGTTGCCTGCCCCATCGCATCAGCATCATCGAGAGGCACGTTGTTTGCATTGTGAAGACGAGTGCGTGGCGAGTCAGCAGCTTGCCTGCGTGAAAGCTCACGCACTACGGTGGCCAATGAACAGCAACGATGAGAAAAGAGTCTTGAGAAGCAATTGACTCGAGCGTCTCGTCAGGTCCGTGACGTGACGAGGCGGCTCTCCAGGGGCTGCAAAGACGTCGGCAGAAAACATCCCATGTCAAAAACGCGTGTCATACCATCGTGGCAGAACGCCATCGTGATTCTGTCCGGGACGGTGGTCAGCCTGATTATCGTTATCGCCTTGCAATGGGGACGCCCGGTCCTTGTCCCAATTGCTCTGGCAATCCTGCTCACGTTTCTGCTGAACCCGATAGTAAAACAACTTCAGCAGCGAGGCCTTGGAAGAATGCCGGCCGTGATGCTGGGTGTCTTTGCTGCCGGCCTTGCGATCCTTCTGATCGGCAGCCTGGTTGTGCGGCAGGTGACAATTCTTGCCGCGGAACTGCCTCAGAACACCCAGAACATCAAGGTCAAGGTACAAACTCTGCGGCAGTTCGGTTCCAGTCAGATTGCCAGGCAATTTGAAAAGATGGCCGAAGAAATCAGCGAAGCAACCACAGTACCCACCGACGAACTGCCAACAGAGTCAGCCACAACGAGCCCCCTGTCCCAGCCGGAAAATGTTGCCGATTCAAGCCCCGTCGACGCACGAGCAGAATCAATTCCGTGGCTGAGCCTGACCGGATACCTCAGTTCAGCATTTGAAGTTCTGGCGACGCTTGCATTCTCTCTGATTCTGCTGGTTGTGTTTCTCATTGCCCGCGACGACCTTCGGGATCGAGTGGTCGTTCTCGCAGGTCGTGCCAGAGTCGCGGTGACCAGCAAAGCACTCGAAGACGTCACGGAACGTATCAGCCGTTATCTGCTGATGGTGGCGATGCTGAACGGCAGTTATGGTATTATGCTCGGAATCGGGATGCTGGCTCTGCAGGTCCCGTATGCGTTCCTCTGGGGATTTATGGCGGGCTCTCTGCGATTCATCCCGTACATCGGTCCGTGGATTGGAGCCATCGGCCCGATCGGAATCGCCCTGGCAACCAGTCCGGGTTGGTTTCAGCCGCTGGGTGTGTTCGCTTTTGTGCTCGTTCTGGAACTTGTCAGCAACAATATTCTGGAACCATTGGTCTTCGGCCGAAGCACTGGAGTATCGTCAACAGCGTTGATCATTTCGGCTGCCTTCTGGGGATACTTGTGGGGACCAATCGGACTTGTGATGTCAGCTCCGATTGCTGTTTGCCTGATGGTGATCGGCAAGAATATTCCTCAAATGGCCTTTCTGAATCTACTGCTTGGTAACGAGCCCGCTCTGCGTTCAGATATGAGTATTTATCAGCGACTAATGCTGGGAGATGAACTTGAAGCGACCAGACTCATTCTCCTGAGAATGAAAAGTGCGTCAATCAGCGAAGTGTTCGATGAGTTGCTCATTCCGACACTAAGTTACGCAAAGCGGGACTTTCTCCGAGAGCAATTGTCGGAAGAAGATCGGAAGCAGGTCCTCGACGGTGTGAACACTACGCTCGGTCACACGGAAGAATTCCTCGACAACAGCAATCAAAGGAAAATCGACGATCTAAAAGCCGCACTGGGCGAACGGCCGGCCCCACCACCTGTCGAAACGAGACGAGTAACCATGCTTGCGTGTCCGGCATCGGATGCCTCAGACTCCACCGCGTTGGTTATGCTGCGTCAGGCACTTGATCCAGCTCAATGGAATATCGAACAGACTGCCGTCGAAACACTCACATCAGAGCTCGTCGCCCGCATTGCGATCGATCCACCGGCAATTCTCTATGTCGCAGCGCTCCCGCCTCGCGGACTGGCGCACGCTCGCTACCTTTGTAAACGACTGCATGACAGCTCGCCCCAGTTGCAGATTGTTGTTGGTCGCTGGGGCCAGAAGCGAGATTCCAAACTGGAGCAGGAGCAGCTACAGGAAGCCGGCGCGACGTTCGTCACGACGTCGCTGGTGGAGACGATTCAGCTTCTGAATTCTCGCTTACCGCTTCTGGCCCGAGATCTGGACATTGCAGCGGTCCCGTCGACAATCCCGCAGATTCCGACACTTGTTTTGGCGGATCATTGACTTCTCATGCGTCGAATCCTGCGTTCAACATGCGTGATGATCAGGAAGACGGCCGGTGAATGGATCGAGCAGGACATTCTGCGACTTGGCGCAGCGTTCTCCTTTTATGCGCTGTTCTCAGTACCGCCGCTGGTCGTCATTGTGCTGGCGATCTCCGGATTCTGGTTTGGAGAAGACGCTGCCCGATGTGCGGTTGGCGTGGCGCGACGTTCTGACTGGAGCCATCATCACCGCATTGCTGTTTAATCTGGGCAAGTTCCTGTTTGGTCAGTACCTCGTCAGGATCAATCTGGCTTCCACCTATGGAGCGGCAAGTTCCCTTGTTATTGCTCTGCTGTGGATTTACTACTCAGCGCAGGTGTTGCTGTTCGGAGCGAAATTCACTCAGGTCTATTCCGACATAAATCATACTCATGTCGAACCTGTCCCCGGGGCGGAAGCCGTCACCGTGGAAAAAATTGTGTCCCATCACCGCCCAAATGCGTGAAATGTCCGTTCATCATGAGACGAGCAAACTCGCTGTCGACAGTCGATCAGCGACGCGGGTGACAAATCCATTGCGATGGATGCTGCAGACCGATCCTGCAGTTGCTGACATGATGGCAGTCGCTGGAAATCCGATTGCCAGGGTGATGATCACGCGTTCGAGATCGCGGATCCGCCAATTGAAAAAACGATGCCCTTTTGTCAAAGCATCGTTTCGCGAGAAATCCGGATGACTTACATAGAGCTCACGACTTGCGACGCATCAACATCACCAGACCAAGACCGGCCAGGATGCCACTGCCAAGCAGAATGGCGACTGCTGCGCCAGGATTCTCCTTAGCATATCTGGTTGCCTGTTTATAGCCATCTTTCAGTTTCTGAGCGGCAAGGTCGTAGCCGTCTTCATACGCCTCACTCGCTTGCGTTGCCGCGCCAGACACGTACTGTCCGACCTCCTTCTGAATGGATCGGCCCTGCGTGACCATTTCTTCCAGTTGATTCTCGATCGCAGTTTTCGCCTGACCCGTTCGACGTTGGATCATTTCCACCAGGTCATCCGCCGAACCTTTGAAGCCTCGCAAATCATGATCTGACAACTGCTGCCACTTCGATTTTAAAGTCGCTTTGATGTCGTTCCAGTTTTCTTCCAAAACCGCCTGACTGACCATTGTGATTCTCTCTTGTGATTCTCTCTTGTGATTCTCTCTTGTGATATGAACTTGACGAAACTCTTGAACGTGATCGCGGCAACCTTCGCGTTGGACGACCTCTCAAAGGGTGCGTCCTCACTCTCTACCGCAAACGTTTAACCACACCCGACGCCGGGCAACACTTCGAGACTCTGAGAACCAGAAGATCTCTTGTGGGCACGAAGCTGACTGTCGTACGGCTGTTTAGAAATCACAGCCTCTGACGAACAGAAGAATGATGATGATCGGTAACGGCAGTCCGATGAGCCAACCAAGGATTCCGTACTTTATCTTGCCACTACGCGGCTGGTGATCTGCTGACACGTCTCGACTCCTGTTGGGTTCAGAAATGATTGAGCACTGGGGTGCTCCAGGATGGTGATAGCAGTTGTGGTGCCAGAGAGTCGCGGATTAAGCGTTGTTACTAAACGTCGAGGTGGGCGCGAAATCGAGCGATGACGCGTGCGGCTTGCCCTTGAAA
>JBIIIF010000005.1:0-61577 GCA_044235005.1 Planctomycetaceae bacterium
TCGAGGCCCTCATGGGTCAGCAGAGCATTGATCAGTGGTCCTCGGGACTGTTCGATCGCGATGGCAATTGTGGTGTCGGGAAAGTTGCGTTTCCATGACTCAACGGTGTCATGAATGGTGTCAGGTTCTTGACAGAAACGCCCGGCCTGAGCACGACCGGTTGACGGGATGAGGTGAAAGACATGTTCCTTATCGGCCCAGTCAATTCCAATGCAGGTGATTGTGGATGAGACCGCTGGCATGGAGTTCCTTTCGGAAAATTTATGGTGGAATGAAATGGCTCGAAAACCACACCGGCGAAGTGCTTATGGCGGACATGACTGAGCATTGTCAGTCTGTCTTCATCTGAGGATTCGTTAAGGCTGTGGTTCGCGAATTCTCACTGCGAAAGTCTCCGGTAAGTCGTCATGCTCGTTTGAGGAGCGATACGGCAGCAGCGAACGATTCGTCAGTGGGAATTCGAGCGATCTCAGAATGGCTATGTGGAGGGAGAGTTATCAACACTGAAATTTGAGCCGAAGAAACGCTCACCGCCGCAGCTGTTTTCTTCTTGTTGATCCGGTCATTGAGCTATAGACTGGCTCCTGCTCGGATGAACCCAGTTCTGGTCTGCGGATAACCATAAGCAGTGAAATCGGCCGATGTCTCCGGAGAGGGGAATGACGTCGTGATAACTCGAGTTGGTCGGTCTTAACGGAGTTGTCTAGCGTGGCGTTTTGTCATTGCTGGATGGCATTTAGATTACGGAATGCAATTGAATGGAAAACGATGAGTGCTGAAGCCTGTTTTGGGGCGACGAGGGTATCGGCCGCGTCTTTGACAAAATGTCAGTAGTCGTTCCAACGCCCATTGCTGCCAGAGTCTGCAAGTTGTTTTGGTCTGAAATTTCTTAACCGAGCCGGAGTCCGAATGATCGAGCCGCAAATCGCTGGTCGCGACAAATCCAGTCCGGCAGGCATGAACCACATGAAGCGCTCCCCCGTACGGAGCGGCGACAAGTAAGGACGGGCCGTTTCGGCGAACGAAAACAGCCCCTCAGAAGCTGCCACTCGAAGTTCGCACCCTCATGGAAATTGGGCGATTTATGCCTTTGCTGGTGAATGGGGCGGTCTATCCCCGAAATTGAGAGGCCAAAAAACCGTGGGCGAACACGGCGTCCCGACTTCGCGTCTTGTGATTTGTGGTCGATCCATTAGAGTCTCGCCCCTGCGGAGCTTCCGCAGATTGTTGGGCGACCCTGACCCCTGCAGAACCATTTCCTGTCTCTGAAGTAAAGTTTCAAATCGTGTATCGAGTTCTCATTACAGACAGCCTCTCCAAGGCCGGACTGAAAATTCTGGAACAGACAGAAGGTATCGAAGTCGTCGTTAAGAGTGGTCTGACTCCCGCTCAGGTTCGCGAAGAGCTGAAGTCGGCGGATGGGATCATCATCCGCAGCGGCACAACTCTGACCGCAGAACTTCTGGAAGGTCAGGAACGACTGAAGTGTATTGCGCGAGCGGGCGTTGGTGTGGATAACATCAATCTGGAAGCCGCAACTCGCGCGGGTGTTCTGGTGATGAACACGCCAACCGGCAATACGATCAGCACGGCTGAGCATACCTTTGCGATGATGCTCGCCCTGTCTCGCAATATCGGACCGGCTTATGCCAGCATGAAGTCAGGCAAGTGGGACCGCAAGTCGTTCCAGGGAACACAGCTCGCGGGCAAGACTCTGGCCGTGATTGGTCTCGGCCGAATTGGACTCAGCGTCGCATCTCGCGCTGCCGCGTTCGAAATGAACGTGCTGGGCTACGACCCGTTCTTGTCAGAAGAGAAGGCGAAGGAACTGGGGATTACTCTGTTTCGCGACGTCGATGAAATCGTCAAGAAATGTGATTACCTGACGGTGCATACTCCATTGACCGATGAAACTCGCGGCATCATCAACGCGGCTCGTATCGCCACGATGAAGAAGGGTGTTCGCATCATCAACTGTGCCCGCGGTGGCATTGTCGATGAGAAGGATCTGGCTGACGCCATTGAATCCGGTCACGTCGTCGGCGCGGCTCTGGACGTGTTTGTGGACGAACCGCCAAAGGATCGAAGATTGGTTGACCTGCCGCAGGTTCTGGCGACACCGCACCTCGGAGCATCCACGGAAGAAGCCCAGGAAATGGTGGCGATTGAAGCGGCCGAACTGGTCGTGGCCTATCTTAAGCGCAATGAGATTCGCTGTGCTGTAAACATGGCTCCGGTTTCCGCTTCGGAAATGGGCGAACTGAAGAACTACCTGAATCTGTCTTATCGCCTTGGGCTGCTGTCAGCTCAGATGATCAAAGGCCAGGGGTTAAAAGGGGCCGAGATCATTTATCGTGGCGAAGCCGCCAGCAAGAAGACTCGAATCCTGACCAACGCCTTCACAGCCGGGCTCCTGGAAGCGGCTCTGGACGAAACTGTCAACGTGATCAACGCCACGTCCGTCGCACAGGCTCGGGGCATTCATATTCGTGAGTCATCCAGTGGTGACTGCGAAAACTTTGCTTCGATGGTGTCGGTTGTTTTGACGACCGATCAGGGCAAATTTGAGGCGTCCGGAACGATCTTCGGTAATCAGTTCCTGCGTCTTGTGCGATTGAACGAGTATCACTTCGAAGCGTACCTGGACGGGCTATTGCTGATTTATCGTCATCGAGACGTGCCGGGCCTGATTGGCTTTATCGGGACGGTGTTTGGCGAGCACAACGTCAACATTGCTCAGATGGCATTGGGACGCAAGCAGGATCGTCCGGGCGGAGCTTCCGTCGCTGTGCTGAATCTGGACAATGAGCCATCAGCAGAAGCGATTCAGAAGGTGAAAGGCCACAAGGAAGTGACCGGTGTCGACATCGTGCGATTACCGCCAGCCGGTGCTCCACTGCCGTGGCTGACATCGACATAAGTTCTTCTGTTGTGGCGTAGAACTCAGATCAAAGGGCTCCCTCAAAAAGGGAGCCCTTTGTAATTATGGCAAATCGATTGCTCGATGAACAATGTTCGTATGGTTGTAGACCGGACAGCGCGCCAGCCAACCAACCATCGACGTGAACGGAGTGTTGACCGTTTACCGCCCAGCCCTGGGCGCCGGCACTTCTTGAATGCCGGCGCCTTCGGCTGGGCGGTAAACAGAAGCCCGCAGGATGCTGCTCAATCAATATTGACGTAAAGTCAGCGGCGAAGGTTCACTCGCTTGATTGAGGACTAGCTGGCTCGCATCACTGAACCAGATGCCAGTTGATCTGCAGAGAACTCGGTCAGCAATGAGTAAACCGTTTCTTCTGTGATGCGAGTCTCCGGCGACGCTTCATGGACGACTCGCAGCAATGAACACAGGCGTGACATGCGAGCCGCATTGCCGACCGATGTAATCGAAATCGCGCGGACGGCCGATTCATCGACGCTCGATGGTTCCTGAACCTGCTGACCGATCAGCGAGCGGACAAAGTCGGAAGACTCGGCGCTGTCCAGTTCAGTCAGTCGAATCGGGACGAGTCCGCAGTCAGAAAACTCAGCAGGAAGAGCTTTGGCCGATGCCGCGACAACTGTTAACATTCCTCGACACTGTGCGTTGAGTGAGTTCAAGACTCGCAGAAGAACGCTCAGGTCTCCCATCGCGCGGTGCAGATCATCCAGCAGGATCACCGTCTGAACTTCGCAGCGAGCTCGTCCGGCGAGCTCATCGCGGAGTAGTGACATCAATTCGAACCGTCGCATCGAAGGTCGGGTTCGCAGGGCGAGGCATTCGGTCAGTTGCCAGAGAGCCGCTTCTTCATCCATGCCGCTCAGGCTCAGATTGACCGTCTGAGTTCCATTCCGCATCAGTTCCTCACGGAGCCTCGAGAGAACTCGCGTACGGCCGCTGCCATCCGGGCCCAGAACGACGCCTAGCGGTTCGTGGTTTTCGACCAGATAGAGCAGACGGCTGACAGCTTCAAGGTGCACGGAACTGTCAAAAAACCAGGCTGGTTGAGTCTTCTGGCCGAACATGGAAAATCCTTTTTCGCCGTTTGGAGGAACGAATTGGTTCGTAATCCCGGCTTTTGTCAGAGTTCTCTTCTACTCACCGAACGGCTCGCGCCGATCCGCTTTGAATCCCGCCACTCAGTTCCACCTCGGCGCAATCGGCAGATTTGGCACAATCGCTTCAGATTATTCCGGGTAAACTGTGCCACACTCAGGATTGGCAAAAGACAACTCTGCGGCGGGTTGCCGCTTTGGCGGCTTGACAGTCGAGTCGGCAAGTCGTGCAATTCGGCCTGCGGTGTCGCGCACGGTGGGCTGAAGCCCACGCTACTGGTGATGCGCAAGGTGGGCTGAAGCCCACGTTACATTGCGATTCCGAAAAGACCTGTCCAAAGACTTAGTAAATTCCATGACTGAACTGACCTACCGATCCGCCGGCGTTGATCTTGAACTCTACGAACAGGGGATGCAGAAGCTGCCGAAGCTGATGCAGAAGACGTTCACGCCCGGGGTCATGGAACTGCCTGGTGGCTTTGCCGGTCTGTTTCGCCTGAATCATGGCAAGCAATGGAAAGATCCGGTTTTGGTCTCCGGCACTGATGGCGTCGGCACCAAAATCAAAGTCGCCATTCACTGCGGAAAGTATAACTCCATCGGTATCGATCTGGTGGCGATGTGTGTCAACGACTGCCTGTGCCTCGGCGCGCAGCCTTTGTTCTTTCTCGACTATATTGCGATGGGGAAAGACGATCCCAATCTGCTGGAGCAACTTGTCAGTGGCGTGAGCGATGGTTGCTGTCAGGCCGGAGCAGCGTTGCTGGGCGGTGAGACGGCCATCATGCCGGATCTTTACGCAGCTGGCGATTTCGACATGGCTGGATTCTGCGTGGGTGTTGCGGAACGCGACGAACTGGTTGATGGACGGCATCGAGTCAAAGCGGGCGACGTGTTGATTGGTGTCCCGTCGTCTGGCTTTCATTCGAACGGATACAGTCTGGTTCGCAAAGTTGTCTTCGAACACGCCGGCCTGGAAGTTGCGGATCATGTGGCTGAGTTGAATTGTTCCGTCGGCGACGCGCTGCTGACACCGACTCGAATCTACGCCGACGTTGTTGCTGCCGCCAGAACTGCAGCGGGTGAAGGCAGTATTCACGCGATCGCTCACATCACCGGCGGCGGTATTGCAGACAATTTCGAACGAGTTCTCCCGAAATATGTGCAGGGTGTTGTGAATCGATCAGCCTGGAAGATTCCTGCAGTCTTCCAGTGGTTGCAGAGGTTGGGGAACGTTGCAGAACAGGAAATGTTCAACGTCTTCAACATGGGCATTGGTTTGATTCTGACAGTTCCAGCCGAAGTAGCCGACAAAGTTCAGGCGGCCTGTTCAACGCCCGATTACCCGGCGTTTCGCCTGGGTGAGATTCGGACTCAGGATGCGGAAGAACCGACGGTTCTGGTGCAATAACGGAATCATCGCAACTCGGATTGATCGGAGATTTTCGTCATGCTGCCCGCATCGCTCATCGCCGCCAAACGAGATCATCGCGAACTCAGTGATGAAGAGATTGCCTTCTTTATTCAGGGTTTTGCAACCGGCACGATCCCGGACTATCAGATGTCGGCCATGGCGATGGCCATTTATCTCAACGGCATGACGCCGCGAGAAATCGCCACGCTGACATCGGAGATGCTGCGCTCCGGAACTCAACTCGCCTGGCCAAAGGACGGCATTCCACGAGTCGACAAGCATTCGACGGGAGGCATCGGTGACAAGACCTCTTTAATTCTCGCGCCGTTGCTGGCGGAGTGCGGGCTGCAGAATCCTATGCTGTCCGGTCGAGGACTTGGCGCCACCGGCGGGACGCTGGACAAGCTCGAAGCCATCCCCGGATTTCGCACGAATCTGTCGTTGGATGAGATCACTCGTCTGACTCAGTCCGCTGGCTGTGTCATCACAGGCGCCTCAGCGGAGTTGGCTCCGGCCGATCGAAAACTTTATGCCTTGCGAGATGTGACCGCGACAGTTCCCTCCATCCCGCTGATCACCGGCAGCATCATGAGCAAGAAGCTGGCCGAGTCGTTAGATGCTCTGGTACTTGACGTAAAATTCGGCAGCGGCGCGTTTATGAAGACTCGTGAGCAGGCCACATTGCTGGCTCACTCGCTGGTCAACACTGGCGAACGCATGGGAGTTCGCACGACGGCGTTGTTGACCGACATGAATCAGCCCCTGGGCCGTATGTGTGGCAATGCCGTTGAGGTTCTGGAATCGATCGACGTGTTGAAAGGCGGCGGACCGGCAGACGTAAGGCTCTTGACGTTGGAGTTATGTGCCGACCTGCTCGTTTCAACCGGCGTAGAGAAAACGCAGAAGGGTGCCGTGAAGCGTTGCGCCGGTCTTCTGAATGATGGCTCAGCCTTCGAGCGTTATTGTCGCATGGTGCGTGCTCAGGGTGGCGATCCGGATGCAAAGCTTCGCGTGGCCAAAGCCACAGACCTCGTCGCTGACACGGATGGCGTGGTCAGTGCCATGGATACCGAAGCGTTGGGGCTGGTCATTATTTCGCTGGGCGGCGGACGCAGAAAAATGGGCGATCCGATTGATCATTCCGTAGGCCTGGAAATGCTGGTTCGCATCGGTGACCGCGTCAGCCGTGGAACTCCTCTGGTGAAGATTTTTTCTGAGCAACCAGAAGCCGTGATGCCATCGCTCCGAGCAGCGATCCGGATCAGCGAGTCCGGAGTCGCTCCCGAATTGATTGTCGAAAGAATTGTGAAGTCGCACGAACGATAACCAGGTCCCTTCTGCCGAACACGATTCCTGCGGTCGGTCCTGAGATCAATAGGGAGCGTTGCTGAATCCTGACCGAACTCACGATGATGCCGGGAACGCCAAGCACACGACTCACACCAGCTCAGCAAGCTTCTGCTTCGCAACCGAAGAGAGTCATTTCGCCTTCAAGCGAGCAGTTGTGCCTTCGAGATGTTCGAGGCCCCAACTTTTGATGGCCTGCACAAGCGGTCCGAGGGTCCTGCCTTTTTTCGTGAGTCGATAAGCGTCACGTCCGGGTTGCTCCGGCGAGGGAAATCTTTCGACCAGTTGAGCTTCGACAAGTCGCGTAAGCCGATCAGTCAGAATGTTGGTCGCGATGCGTTCCGGGGATGCGGAGAACTCGCGAAAATGGGATCGTCCGAGCAGGAGATCTCGAACAACCAGCAGCGTCCATTTATCGCCAATCAGGTCCAGCGTGCAGGCCACGGGGCAGCAGGAACGAGAATGTTTCATGGGATCAGTTCCCCCCGAGATGCTGAGCGTTTCAGGCATCGATCGGGGCCCTTCGATGCACAGGATTCTGACGATTCTGTTTAAACCCTCTTGACAATATCCCCAACGCTTGCAAAATGCAAGTCTCTGGTAACTTGCATTTTGCAAGCATATAAACAAATCAGTATACTGGGTAATAGAAAAGGGATCGTGGCCATGGGACGAATTGACGAGCATCCGACGGTGATCAAAGTCCGCTCAGCCGGAAACGATCGAGCGGTCGCGAGCATGTCGGCCATTGCCCTGACAGAGCTTTGCCTGGCTTGCGGTGCTGATGACGCAGGACTGGTCTCGATCGACCGGCCTGAGCTTGATGACCAGCGAGCCGACATTCTGAGCTTTGCCCCATGGACTAAGACTCTACTGGCATTTGTGTGTCGGATGAATCGTGAACCCATTCGCAGCTCTGCGCGATCAGTGGCTAACCTGGAGTTTCACCACACGGGCGACCACGTCAATGACGTCGCGCGGAAAGTTGTGACGGAGCTGGAAGCTCGAGGCATCAAAGCCGTGAATCCATCGATGGGCTTTCCGATGGAAATGGACAACTTTCCGGGCAAAACCTGGGTGGTGTCACATAAGCCGGTCGCTGTAGCGGCGGGTCTGGGGCAGATAGGAATTCATCGCAACGTGATACATCCGAAGTTTGGCAACTTCATTCTGCTGGGGACAATTCTGATCGGTGAAACGGTCGCCGAGGAATCTCAACCCATTGACTACAACCCTTGTCTGGAATGTCGCCTGTGCGTGGCAGCCTGTCCTGTCGGAGCCATCGCCACCAATGGCGATTTCAACTTCAGCGCCTGCTATACTCACAACTATCGTGAGTTCATGGGCGGCTTTGTTGACCTGACCGAGCAGATCGCGGCCAGCGGGAGTCGCAATGAACTGCGAGCGAAAGTCTCCGATTCTGAATCCGCATCAATATGGCAAAGCTTATCATTCGGCGCGAATTACAAAGCGGCGTATTGCCTGGCAGTCTGTCCGGCCGGTGAGGACGTGATCGCGCCGTGGCTGGAGAATCGCAAGCAGTTTACCGAAGAGACGCTGAGACCTCTGCAGGACAAGGAGGAAATCGTTTACGCCGTCCCGGGATCGGATGCCGCCGAACATGTTCAACGTCGATTTCCTCACAAGACGTTGCGGCCTGTGCGAGGAAACCTCAATGTGCGATCAATCGACAGTTTTCTGAAATACATGTCTCTGCAATTTCAGCCGGGGCAATCCAAAGGGCTGGACGCTGTTTATCACTTTACATTCACCGGATCTGAAAAGCGGATGGCGACAGTGACCATTCGAGATCAGAAACTACTGGTCGAAGAAGGTCATTTCGGCAAAGCCAATCTGCGAATCACAGCCGACGGAAAGACGTGGCTCAGGTTTCTGTCCCGCGAGGTGAACCTCGCATGGGCTCTGGTGACGCTTCGCATTCGCCTGCTCGGGTCTCCTCTGTGGCTGGTTCGTTTCGGCAAGTGCTTTCCGTCGTAGGATTCCCTTACCAGATACCTGATGGAACTCCGGTGATTTCCAGTCTTATGAATTCCGAAGGAGAAACGGCCGATCGTTGTCGGATCTGTCCCGGTCGGTTAGTGTCCGCGTATTGACTTATTCGGCGAAGGAGTCCGATTAGGCATCCACCCGCGAAAATACGCAGAAAACGTTAAGACAGGTTAGTGACATGACTGAAAAGGTCACCATCATCGGTTCTGGTCCTGCTGGCTGGACAGCCGCCATTTACGCGGCACGAGCGGAGTTGAATCCGATCGTTTATGAGGGAGCTTTCAACGAAGAAAACCGCCAGAAGGGTACTCTGCCGCTGGGTCAGTTATCGCTGACAACTGAAGTCGAAAACTTCCCGGGTTTTCCAGCCGGTGACATGACAACGTATCTCGACACATCCATTCAGGATGACAAACGCCGCTATATGGCCCCTCATGGCAAGCACGGTGTCAGCGGTCCGGAGTTGATGGAGATGATGCGACAGCAGGCGACCAACTTTGGAACTCGAATTGTTACTGATGACATTGTCGACATCGACACGACGCAGCGACCTTTTAAGCTGAAGACTCTGGGCGGCGAAGAGTTCACGTCTCATGCCGTCATTCTCGCCACGGGAGCCAGTGCCAATTATCTCGGACTGCCGTCCGAAGACAGGTTCAAGAACATGGGCGTCTCGGCCTGTGCCGTCTGCGACGGCGCGTTGCCTCGATTTCGCAACAAACCAGTCGTCGTTGTCGGCGGCGGCGACAGTGCCATGGAAGAAGCCACTTTTCTGACAAAGTTTGCATCAGTCGTTTACATCATTCATCGACGAGATTCGTTTCGAGCCAGTCGCATCATGGCTGAGCGAGCATTGAGCAATCACAAGATTCAGGTGAAGTGGAATTCGAACATCGACGAAGTGCTCGGTGACGAAAAGAGCGGAGTCAGCGGGGTTCGTATTCGCAGCACAACGGATCCTTCGAAAACAGAAGAACTCGATGCTGTGGGTTACTTCTGTGCGATTGGTCACACGCCCAACACCGCGTTTCTGAAAGGCCAATTGAAGACCAACGAAAAGGGTTACGTGGTCTGGACGACTCCTCAGCGAACTTACACCAGTGTCGACGGTATCTTCGCGGCAGGTGATGTGGCGGATGATTATTTCCGTCAGGCGATTACTGCTGCGGGAACTGGTTGCATGGCGGCATTGGATGCCGAGCGATGGCTGGCGGCGCAGGGGATTGAATAGGTTGACAGCAGGTCCTTTCTGCCGGAAAGGACTTTCGCCGCAAGGCGAACCCTTTTAGCCGTATGCTGACGATTGCACGCTGCATTGCTTGTTATGTGCACACAGGGTCGCGGCTTGCCGCGAAGTCCTGCCCGGCAGGCAGGACCTACCAACACCCGCGACCGCAATTACACGGAGGGCTGACGCCCTGCCGCTCGCCTTTTGGGAATGAGATCGGTTTGGACTATGTTGACGAATGAAGGTTGCCGAGAGCGGCGGAAGAGACTGTGGGAGCGGCTGCCCGAAGAGATCTTCTGGGTGCTGATTGGCGATCAGCGGCATGTGCAGTACTTCACCAATTTTCGGATCAATCCGATTTCGTTTTCAGCCGACCAGAAAGCTCTGGTCCTGATGACTCGTGATGGCAAAGCGGTCCTGCTGGCGGACAACTTTGGCAAACGATCGGCGACGGTTCCGTACTTTGTCGATCAGGAAGTGATCACGGCCTGGTACACCCACAAGAAGTCTGTCACCAATCGCGACGATGCCCTTTGTCTGGCGCTCAGCGAAGTGGAAAAGATCTGGCGTGACGACACAGGATTGATCGAGCCTGAAGGTCTGTCCGAAATGACGGCCGCGATGGTGTCCGAGAATGCTGCCTGGCAGTTTGCCGAAGACGATTCAGAGACACCGACGACTTTGGGGACAATCATTCGGTCCCTGCGTCGCTCAAAGCATGCGGACGAAGTGGAGTTGCTGAAGACCTGCATGCGAGCCTGCGAGGCCGGGCATCGTCGATCGTTCGAGGTGATTCGTCCAGGGATTTCTGAGTTCGAAATCTACCTGGAGGTACAGCGTGCCGCACAGGAAGCGGCTGGTGTTCCGTGCGTTGTGTACGGGGATTTTCGAGCCACCAACGCGACTCTGCATAAAGCCGGCGGACATCCGACTCATTATCGCCTGCAAAGCGGAGATCTCTTCATTCTGGACTATAGCGTCATCATCCATGGCTATCGCAGCGACTTTACCAATACGATTTCCGTTGGAGCTCCGTCCGACAAAATTATTGCGCAATTTGAAGCCTGTCGAGATGCCTTAGGTGCCGCGGCGGCGATTCTGAAACCAGGGGCTGCGGGCCGAGATATCTGGAAAGCGGCTTCGGGAGTTCTGGAATCCCGAGGTTTTGGGCCGCTGGCTCATCATGCGGGACATGGTTTAGGGCTGGAACATCCGGAACCACCGGTACTGGTTTCGGAAAGCGAAGACGTTCTGGTCGAAGGAGACGTGATCACTCTGGAGCCCGGCTGCTACATTGAAGGTCAGGGCGGAATGCGTTTCGAGCACAATTATTTGATAACCAATGCTGGCAGCGAACAACTCAGTCAGCACCGAATCGGACTGACGCTTTGATGGACCAGAAGTCCGGAGAAGCGACAACGCGTTTTGCCCCGCTGACCGAAGAATAAAATTGAGCAGCCGGCAAGAGGGGCGATCGATTGTCAGACCAGAATCTGTTTCATCCGCCAGGTTCCGAGGAGCCGATTACTCAACGATCTTCGATGCGACGCTATGTCTATCGATTGCTGGGCGCTGAGATTTCTGCGACGGCCAGATTTTGTGATCGGCTCATCCAGGTGGCTCCGCTCGATCATGAAGATGGGCTTCTGCTGGAGTCGGTTGATTGTCATGACAAGTCTGTTGCCAGAACGATCGACGAACTGACGTTACCTGCAGACGCGGCAGATCGCACCGGGTTGCTGCTGAACGGAAACTTTAATTCCTCCAACGATATTCAGGAGATGTTGCAGCAGGTTCGAGCGAAAATGTCGGAGGGCAGTCGACTGTTTGCGGTGTTGTATACGCCATATGCTCATGGTCTGTTTCGACTGGCGAACTGGTTGGGAATTCGCAAAGGTGTTCTGCCGTCGACGTTCGTGACGGAAACAGAACTCAACTCGATGCTGAAGCTCTCTGGCCTCGAAGCCGTGCGGATTCGTCCGGCGATTTTTTTGCCGTTCTGGATTCCGTTCATCAGTTGGGTTCTGAATGCCGTGCTGCCTGCGATTCCGTTGATCAATCGGTTTGCCATGGCCTGGCTCGTCGTGGTCAGAGCCGTGCAACTTCCGGAGACGGCGCCTTCACTCTCGATTGTTATTCCGGCTCGCAACGAACGAGGTAATCTGGAAGCGGCTTTGCAACGAATGCCAGCGTTTGCCACATCAAACGTGGAGATTATTTTCGTCGAAGGGAACTCGACGGACGGCACTTGGGAAGAGATTCAACGACTCGTCAAAGTTTACGGACATCGCTGGAAGCTTTCGGCCTATCAGCAGTCGGGACGAGGAAAGAACAATGCCGTCCGTGTTGGCTTTTCGAAAGCCGCCGGGGATTTGCTGACGATTCTGGATGCGGATCTGACAATGCCGCCGGAGCTGTTGCCAAGATTTTACGATGCGTGGCGGCAGGGGCATGGCGGCTTTATCAACGGAAATCGGCTTGTCTATCCCATGGAAGATGCGGCCATGCGGCATCTGAATCTGCTGGGGAACAAGTTCTTTGCTAAAGCGCTGAGTTATGTTCTTGGAATTCGCGTCGGCGACAGCCTGTGCGGAACCAAGTTACTGGCTCGTCGAGATTACGAGCGGCTGGTGCAATGGCGAGCCATCTTCGGGGAGTTTGATCCGTTTGGGGATTTTGAACTTCTGTTTGCGGCTTCTGAGCTGGCGTTAGGAATTGTGGACTTACCGATTCGATATCGTGAGCGAACCTATGGCACCACGAACATCTCTCGATTTCGCGACGGCTGGTTGCTGCTGAAAATGACGGTTTACGGGTTCTGCCGACTTCGTCTGGGACGCGGGTAATGAACGGTCTTGATGATCATGGTCTTGATGATCCCGGCCGCGGCCCGGAGCTGGCTCGCATTATTCGCCAAAAGAAGGGACTCAATCTGTGGTATCGAGAGATCTATCAGCATTACGAGTCGGCGCTGTCGCGTTGCCCTGATGAAGGACTGGCCGTTGAACTGGGATCAGGAGGCGGGTTTGCTCAGGAAGTTATCCCGGAGTTGATGACTGCCGACATACTTCCGTATGAGACCGTCGATCTGGTCTTTGATGCCTGTAAGATGCCGTTCGCGGATCAATCCGTTCGGTTTCTTGGAATGCTGAACGTCTTCCACCACATTCCTGATGTAGAGAGATTTTTGGCAGAATGCCAGCGATGTCTCAAGCCCGGTGGAAGAGTCCTGATCGTTGATCAGTATCCGGGTTGGCTGAGTCATTGGATCCTGAAGTACGCTCATCATGAGCCCTATCAGCCCGATGCCTCCACATGGAGTTTTCCGTCCACTGGGCCGCTTTCGGGAGCGAACGGAGCACTGGCGTGGATCGTGTTTCTGCGTGATAGAGAATTGTTTCAGCAAAGATTTCCGGGGCTGCAGGTTCAGTCATTGCGACCTCACACCCCGTTGCGATATTGGCTTAGTGGCGGCCTGAAATCGTGGACACTGCTCCCGGCATGGCTTTGGAAACCAGCCAGCATTTTTGATCGTTCGCTGGCCCACTTGTTTCCCAGGTCGGGAAGCTTTATGAATATCGAATTGGTGCGGCGTGCTGATCAGTAAAGTCGCCAGTGATTTCTCAGGGCCAGAAAGTTGGGTTCGCTTTATCAGCGCGGAACGCGCTGGCGGGTTGTTGATATAGTCGTTTACCACCCAGCCGGAGGCGCCGGCCAGCACAACAGCCGGCGCCTCCGGCTGGGCGGTAAACAGAAGACTGCGTATAAAATTAACAGTCCGCCAGCGATCAGCGGCCAATGCTGGCTGAAGCCAGCACTACGAGTTGCTCAATATCCCCAGTATATGACTTGTGATCGAAACTAACCAGGACTCGCTCGTGAGCAATCGGCAAGCACTTAAAACGCACTACGATGTCGTGATTATTGGCAGCGGGCACAACGGTCTGGTGGCCGCCGCGTATCTTGCCGAGGCTGGGAAGTCCGTGCTGGTCCTGGAACGCAATAATTATCCAGGCGGCGCTACTACGTCTCATCGCGTCTTTCCCGACTATGACGCACAGTTGTCGCGATATGCGTATCTGATTTCACTGTTGCCCGAACAGATTCTTCGAGAGCTGGATTTGTCGTTCGAGACACGTCGACGACGAACAGCCTCCTTTACGCCGTATACAGATCAGCACGGAGTTAACCGCGGACTGGTATTGTCGAATGTCGATGAGCAACGTTCGCGATCGTCGATGCTTGAACTCACAGGCAGCGAGCAGGCGTGGAAGAGCTATCAGCAATTATTGTCGCTCGAAACCACGATAGCTAAAATTGCCTGGCCAACGATGCTGCAGCCGCTGAAATCTCGCGAGGACTTCGTACAAAGCCTGGTTACCGCTGAGCAAAAAGAGGCCTGGCAGTCGTTTATTGAGCGACCACTTGGCGAAGTGATCGAAAGATACGCCGAGCACGATGTGTTGCGCGGACTGCTGATGACAGACGGCAAGATCGGGGTATTTACTGATCCTCACGATGCATCACTGCTGCAGAATCGCTGTTTTTTGTATCACGTGATTGGCAATGAAACCGGCGAGTGGCGAGTTCCCGTTGGTGGCATGAAGTCACTGGTCGGAGCATTGGTTGCTCGGTGCATATCACGAGGCGTGCAGATTGCCACATCAGCACCAGCTCAACGAATTGTGACGGGATCAAGTCGGCATGCTGTTGAGTATCTGCAGGGCGATAAAGTGTGCCATGTCGATGCAAACGTTGTCCTGGTCAATGCCGGACCGAAAACCTTTGCCAGATTGCTGGGTGAGTCGTGGACTCCGTCCGCTGCTGACGAAGGCTCTGTGATCAAGATGAATATGCTGCTGCGTCGACTCCCGAAAGTGAAGGCACAAGGAGTATGTTCCGAAGAAGCTTTCGCTGGCTCATTTCATATCGATGAAGGCTACCAGCAGATGCGTAAAGCTCACCGAACAGCGGCTGCTGCTGAACTTCCCGACCCGGCACCTGGCGAGATGTATTGCCATACGCTGACGGATGATTCAATCCTGTCTCCTGAACTACGTCAGCAGGGGTATCATACTCTGACACTGTTTGGCCTCGATATGCCTTATCGCTTGTTTACTCAGGAACGCGATTCAAGACGTGAGCAGGTGAAGCAATTGTATCTGGCTGGTCTGAATCGCATTTGTGCGGAACCGTTCGAAGACTGTCTGGCTCGGGACAAAGAGGGAAACCTCTGCATCGAAATTAAGACGCCGCAGGATCTTGAACGCGACGTCGATCTGGATCTTGGTAACATCTTCCATAATGCTCTGTCGTGGTTCTTTACGAATGATCCTGAGCAGGTTGGAAAATGGGGTGTCGAAACTCAACATCCGAGGATTTATCGAGCAGGCTCGTCGGCACTTCGCGGCGGTGCGGTAAGTGGAATCCCGGGCCGCAATGCGGCCATGTGTGTCCTGGAGCAGGATCGATAATCGTTGGGTGATGGAAATAGTCAGGGCTCGATATTTTTTCGTTTAACGGTAAGCCGGAGCATTTTCTTAATCATAACCCGAAGCGTCAGCGAGGGATCCCGTGCGCGTAACACAGGAACATGGTCCCTCACTGATGTTTCGGGTTGTAGAAATTCATTTACTCAACGACCTGTAGGCCGGGGAAGTCGACGCAGGCAAAAAAACAGTCGCCTGCGGCTTGCCGTTAAACAAAGTTTTTGCGATGTGAAGGTGATTCAATGCGACTCAGAATGCTTTGTACTTTTGTCGTCACGGCTCTGTTGTCAGTGCAGCTTGCGTCAGTTGCCAACAGTGGCGAATTTCGCTCCGGGGCCGCGATGCGAATTATTACACCGGATCCGCTATTGCCTGCGTCCGGCGGAGTTGGCGAACCAAAAGCGACAACCGAGAAACGCGGTGAACTCACCGCCCGAGCCATGGTCTTCAGTGACGGAACGACGACGATCGCCGTCGTTGGAATCGATGTGCTTGGGTTTCCCTCGGTGCTGGGTGATCGTGTGCGTAAACTGGTTTCACGATTGCCGGCCGAGAATATTCTGATCGGCGCGACACATACTCATAGCGCGCCGGATTGTTATGGGTTTCCGTTGCCGTCCGGGAAGTTTACCGGCGATCTGAATTTTATGCAGAGCGTTTGCGAGAAAGCCGCTGAGGCGGTGAATGAAGCGATCGATAAGCTGCAGCCCGCGACATTGAAAACTGCGGTGGACAAGGCGGCTGAAGGGATTGCTTATAACTACTACGCGCCGCAGTTGTATGATCGCCGCATGGGAGTTATGCAGACCGTGGGCACCGACGGCAAGGTGATAGGAACACTGGTGAATTATGCGATCCATCCCGAAGTTCTGGGCAGCGATGTGGGGATTATCAGTCCGGACTGCATCGGGCCAATGTACGATCAGATCGAACAGAAACTTGGCGGTATTGCGGTCTTCATGAACAGTGCGCAGGGAGGAATGGTCACGGCTGACAATCGCGATCTTTCGCAGCCGGGAGATATTCGCAAAGCCGTCTGGCCGGATCAGCGATCATGGGACGAATGTCTGCGAATTGGTCACCTGATGGCCGACGAGGCGGAGCGTATCATTTGCAAAGCTGATGTTCAGAAAGTTCCGGCCGTGATCAATGTTGCCAGACGTATCGAGTTCCCCGTGGAGTCAGCGATGATGCGTGCCATTGTCGCCGGATCACCGCTGAAGTATCCGCATACAGACGACTTCCGGATTTCTGTGCAGGTTAATCTGCTGACAATTGGAAATGCTCGGGTACTGACAATCCCGGGTGAAGCACTGCCGAACATCGGCTTCTATTTGAAGCGAAAAATGAAAGGGGAACAGAACTTCCTGTTTGGTCTGACCAACGACGCGTTTGGATACATCCTGACCAAGGTCGATTACGAGAGTTTCGAGCGGTATTCCTACATCTCGCGAACGAGTCTGGGTGAAATGACGGGCGAGATCCTGATGGAGAATGCTCTGCAGATGATTGAACAGCGTTGAAAACAGCTCGGTCTCTGCTTCAGGCGCAAGGCCGCTTGAACCGTGGATATGCGGGATTCGTTGCACTTCGCTGGTTCCGATGATGCATCCTCTGTCGTGTTACACAGCAATTCGTTCATTTTTTGTGGCTGTGCCGTCTTGTTCTGCGGACGCTCTTGCACATCCTGCGTTAGAGTCTTACTTTGACGATCCTGTCTTTGCCGGTATTTTATTGGATCATGGCGAGATTAGTCACTCTGGCCCGTCTTTCCCGGGAAATCTCCGGAGCTTTCTCCCGAGTTTGCGGAGAGGCCCGCTGACTGATTTCGATGATCTGAGAAGTTCCCACTCCCGTCTCTTGAGAATTCAGCGATGCCGGAACAGCCTGATTCCACTGCAGATGTCGCCGACGACGAGGAGATTGATCCGTCGTTGCTGGAGGCATTTCAGGCGAGTCAGAAGAAGACTCAGAAGCGGAAGTCGGTGCTCAGCGATGTTCAGCAGCGTACATCACAGAAAACGCGACGGCGGAAACCTCCTACATGGGCGATGAAAATCGCAGCGACGTTTCAGGCCAGTAAACTCTTTATTCGCGTTACTCTGCCGCAATGGTTGAGGTCGCATCGAGAAGAGATCAAGACGGCCGCCATCAGCACCGGTGTCCACGGGCTTGTACTCCTTGTGATGGCATCGTTCCTGTTGCCTGGCCCTTCTGAAGATGTCGAACTGCAACTGATCGTCCAGAACGACAGAGACGAATTGGCCGAACAGCCGGTCGAGCTGGCCGAAATTGTGCAGCCCAAAGATATCGTCGACATGAACGTTAACAGCACGATGCAGCAGATGCTGGCGGAGCTGGATAAGGGGCAAAACCGTCTGCAGGTCGATTCAGACGAGCAGAAGGAACTTACGTTGCCGCTGGAGGAGTTTGTTGACATCTCAGACATCCCTTTCATCAAGGGTCATTTCGGGGGTCGATCTGATGCCGGACGACGTGCGGCAGTCTCGTTGTACGGTGGTAATGCAGAAAGCGAGCAGGCGGTCAGTCTCGGATTAAAGTGGCTGGCTTCGATTCAGCGTGTAGATGGTTCGTGGAGCTTTGCTGAGATCGGTGATGCAGGACAGCCTGGAGACCTGACGACAACGGATATGGGCGCGACCTCGATGGCGTTATTGTGCTTTCTCGGCGCAGGTCATACTCATATGAAGGACGGCCCTTTCAAAGACAATGTTTTGAAGGGTTTGGCCTATCTGCATCAGAATGCCGAACGCGGTGCGATGGGCGCAGATCTACGAGCTCGCAGTCAGGGGAATTCCGGGATGTATGTCCAGGGAATTGCAACGATCTGTCTTTGTGAAGCGGCCGCGATGGAGAAGGATGATAAAGAGCTTCGAAGACTCGCGGGGGACGCGATTAAGTTTATCGAGAAGGCTCAGAATCGAGTTGATGGCGGTTGGCGATATCAACCCGGGCAGGAAGGCGACACGTCTGTTGTTGGCTGGCAGGTCATGGCTCTACAAAGTGCGAAAGCGGGGCGAATTAAGGTGGATGGCAATACCATTCTGGATGTGAAGCGATTTTTGAAATCAGTGCAGCATTTCGATGGCGCTCAATACTCCTATGTGCCCGAGCAGGGGCCAACACATTCAATGACGGCTGTAGGGCTTCTTTGCAGAATGTATTTCGGCTGGAAGCGCGACAACCCGGCCCTGAAGGCAGGAGTTGAACATCTTTCCAAAGTGGGGCCGCAACCAGGAAAAATCTATTACAACTACTATGCGACGCAGGTTCTGCATCATTGGGGCGGAGATCTCTGGAACCAATGGAATCTCAGGATGCGCGATGAGCTGGTGTCGACTCAGGTGAAGTCCGGTCCGGGCGCGGGCAGTTGGGATGTTCGAGACGATCATGGTTATCAGGGAGGTCGCCTGTATCAGACAACCCTGAGCTTACTCACACTGGAAGTCTATTATCGGCATTTGCCCATCTATCAGCGGTTTGACGAAAACGAGTCGGCTGACGCCGCAGTCCCGGAAAAAGCCAAAGGCAATTGATCTCCGTTGAGTTGTGTCCCGAAGAGAATCACAGCGTTGAGTCATCCACGGAAATGTTTTTTCACGCGAAGGCGCGAAGCCGCGAAGGGAACAAGAATCGTATTGGGTGTGCGTGATGGGAATGTAGGCGTTCCTCAAGACGTCAGTTCCTTATATTTCATTGTTGTCCGAGCGGTTCTGAATGAGTTCTCTTCGTGTGAGTCGGACCTGAGTATCTGAACGGTCATGGCAGAAGTTGTCGTGATCGCTGACAGATGAGGCTCCACAGGGTATGTTGCGGACGTCCCAGCGTCGCCTCAACATACAGGACCTCATTGAACATGGCAGATTCTGCTTCCTCGTCGACAACTCCACACGGATCCGGTGGTCACGTCAAAATTGTGATCGGCCTTGTCGTTGGGCTGATTCTGGGCATTGCGGGAAACTGCCTGCAGAAACCCGATCTTGGTGGCGGATGGGTGCAAAAAGCACTGGGCGGAATTGTCGGTGTGGTTGACCGCAGTCTGTTGAAGTCGGAAGCTAACGAGCCTGAAGGTGCGGCAAGAGGTCGTGCTGTTGCGTTTGTTGTTTCAGTCGCCGAGCCGATCGGTAAGTTGTTTCTTCGCCTCATGCAGATGATGGTTCTGCCGCTGGTGTTTTCGGCCTTATACCTTGCCGTGGTCGATGTTGGAGATCTTCGCAAACTGGGTCGCATTGGATTGGTCACGTTGTTTTACACCGGCATACTGTCAATCTCGGCGGTGCTGATCGGAGTAACTCTTGTCAATGTTGTGCAGCCGGGAAAGACGATCTCGGATGAAGTCCGCACGACATTGACGGAGAAGTACGCGGCTAAGGCGACGGAAGGCGTGGCCAAGGCGGATGCCGCTAAGACACTCGGGCAAACCCTGGTAGATTTGTTGCCAGAGAATCCCGTGCAGGAAATGGTCGGAGCGGTCGACGGGTCGTCCAAAGGGAACGGCATGCTGGCCGTGATGTTTTTTGCACTGCTCTGTGGTATCGCGGCAACAACCAAATTATCCGAGACGGCCACATTAACATCCGTCATGCGGGGTATGTATGAAATCTCCATGACGATCATTGGCTGGGCGCTGAAGCTGGCTCCACTGGGGGCAGGCTGTCTGGTGTTTGTTGTCTCCACGCAAATGGGCACGGACGTACTTTGGGCCCTGGCGGCTTTTGTCGGAGTTGTGATCGGGGGCCTGGCGATTCATTTGCTGATTGTTTACTCCACAGTTCTGCGTCTCTTCGGTCGTCGATCTCCCGTGGAATTCTTTCGCAGCATTTCAGACGCGATGTTTGTGGCGTTCAGCACGTCCTCGTCGAGTGCCACGTTGTCCACATCTTTGAAGGTGGCTCAGGAAGAACTCAAGCTGCGTGCCGAAACGTCAAACTTCGTGTTGACTGTGGGAGCGACGGGCAATCAAAACGGCACAGCCTTGTTTGAAGGCGTGGTGGTCCTGTTTTTGGCACAGGTGTTTGGCGTCCATCTGACGCTCGGGCAGCAGTTCTCCGTTGTGTTGATGTCGGTGCTGGCCGGAGTTGGTACGGCCGGTGTTCCTGGTGGCTCGATCCCGTTGATCATTGTGGTCTTAAAGTCTGTCGGAGTTCCTGCGGACGGAATCGCGATTATTCTGGGAGTCGACCGTTTGCTGGATATGTCACGCACGCTGGTTAACGTGGTGGGAGACTTGGTCGTTGCGACCTGTGTTGATGCATCCACACCGAGGCAATAATGTTGAGGCCCGATATCCGCACGCGGAGGAGCTCGTCTGAAGCCACATTATTGACGAACGAATGATTTGCCGGAGAAAGGATCATTTTTGAACCGCGAATAGACGCGAATGAACGCGAACAGGCTCCTTGGAGAAAAGCACGTTTGCTCATCATGCGGGTTTAATGTTGCGCAGGTTTTCCTGGTCACACGCGCAAACGTGATTGTTTTTGGTCGCCCCCTGGTAAGAGCATATTAGATTGGGATAACGCCGATGGGTCTTGACATGCGAGTCATTCCCGATGACCGAATCGATTGTATTGTTAGTGATTTGCGATCCCATGGCTTCGATGTTGGTATTCACCTGCGATCCGTCACGCTTACTCAAGCAGACTGCAGGCTTATAGGAGTCGTCTATCCTCACGAACCTTTCATCACTCGTCAGATCGAGTGTCGTCGGGGCCGTTACAGAATTGTCCTGCGAATCGTTTCGGATGAGGAACAGTTTTCGGGGTATCGCATATACATCCCGAACCTGCGTTCGTGGTGGCCTTCTCGAAACCGTGAACTTGTCAAACTACAATCTGACGTCACTGCGATCCTTGAAGCGAACGGCGCTTACTGGCCGTACAATTAAGACGGTGGATGTAAGAAGCTCAATTCCCTTGTCTTAAGTCGGTTCCACAACATAACGAACCGGCGTTTCTTGACACGGTTTCCTGCTCGCAGCATTCAAGCCAACGTTGCCGTGAATCCCAACACTTTTCATTTTCTGTTCGCGTTCATTCGTGCTTCAATTCTTTCTACCATTGGTCTCCACTCTGCGATCTGGCTCCAGAGAATATCCGGGTTCTTTGCGCTGTGAGTTACGGCTTCAAATCCATCAGTGAGTGTTTCGCTTCAGGCAAGTTACTGTTTTCGGAAGTTCAGACGATGAAACTGCGATTGATGAAACTCTTTACGTTCCTGAGTCTGTTGTTGTGGGCCACTGCATTACTGGGGCAGACATCAGAACCTGTTATCGTCGCGGTGCCTTCCGGACCGGTCGTTGCGGACATCGCCTCACTGATTGAAAAATCGCGAGCTGATTGGAATGTTCCAGGGCTGTCCGTGGCAATCGTCAAAGACGGCCAGGTGTTCTTGTCGAGCGGTTTTGGTGTTCGTGAATTCGGCAAGACAGAGACTGTCGATGGAGACACGTTGTTTGCGATCGCGTCCAACTCAAAGGCGTTCACGGCTGCAGCCCTCGCAATGCTGGACGAAGAAGGAAAGCTGAAGTGGTCTGATCGAGTTCAGCAGCATTTGCCCTGGCTGGAGTTGTACGATCGATATGTTTCGACGGAACTGCGAGTTGATGATCTGTTGTGTCATCGCAGCGGACTGGGAACGTTTAGCGGTGATCTGCTTTGGTGGGGTACGCCGTATTCGCCGGAAGATGTTTTGCGGCGAGCACGGCACTTGCCAGCGAAGGGGCCGTTTCGTGCCTCTTATGGTTATTCGAATCTGATGTATTTGGCGGCTGGTGAGGTGATTCAGAAAGCCAGCGGCCAGACATGGCAGAATTTTATCGAACAGAGAATTCTGCAGCCTGTTGGCATGGATCGTTCCGTTACGTCAATCAAAGCGTTGGACGCCAAAGGAAACTTCGCAACTCCTCATAAGTCGCTCGTGGATGGCGTACGAATAATCCCGTGGTACAACTGGGACACGATGGCAGCGGCGGGCGGAATCATTTCCAGTTCGAACGACATGGCGAAGTGGGTACGAGTGCAGTTGGATCGAGGTCGCATCGATGATTCACGGCAATTGTTCTCGGACGCCTCTTCGTTTCGCATGTGGTCGCCGCATACGATTATTCCCTTAAGCGCTGCGGCCCAAAAGCGTTCTCCCACCAATCATTTTCGCGCGTACGGACTTGGCTGGAATCTGGCAGACTATAAAGGTCGGCTGCTGGTTTCTCATGGAGGCGGTTACGACGGAATGTATTCGCAGGTAATGCTGGTCCCGGAAGAGAAACTGGGCATCGTCGTGTTGACGAACAGCATGACCGGCCTTCCCTCCGCGCTGGCTAACACGATTGTTGATGAGTTTTTGGGCGGCGAAAAGCGTGCGTTACTGTCGGAGGGATTGGAACGTGATCGAAGCGATCGGGAAGCGTTTTACAAACGGGTAAGCGACGCAACGACACAGAAAGTCGCGGGGACTCAACCCAGCCGCAGCCTTGATGCCTGTGTCGGAACCTATCGATGTCCGCTTTACGGGGACATTACGGTTACGAAGGAATGTGATCGCCTAATCTTGAGCCTGCTGCCCAATCCGGAACTGGTGGCCGATCTGACTCATCTGCACTACGACACGTGGAAGGTCACATGGCGAAAGGAGTTCGCCTGGTTCGCTGAAGGGACGATTCAGTTTGTTCCCGATGCGAATGGCGATTTTCAGGAGCTGCGTTTGAACGTGCCGAACGATGATCTGTGGTTCGATGAACTCAACCCCGTGCGAGTTCAATAGGCCATGGATACGAATCCCTATGAAGTCACACCCGGCGAACTTGAGATCCGCCTGACAACTCGCCAGCAGCTTGTCGCCGTGACTGTGGGCGGTGTCGTCACCATTGCCTCCGCAGTCACCATGGCCGCGTTTCTGTTCGGGCTGTTGGTTGCGTTCGGTGGCAAATCGATGCCCACCCCGATCAACCTCACTGACGTCTGGGCTGGCAGCATGGGGCGAGTTTTCGCCTTGATTGCCTTCGCGATTGTTCCGATCGCGATCGCCCTCGGCATTTACATCACAGTCCGATTACTGCGAATGCAGAGGGCGATGCTGGAAACAAAAGTCCGCCGTATGGACCTGTTACGCCAGGTCGATGAGATTCGGCAGTCCCTGGAAAAATAGCTCTAGACGAGAGCTTCGCGATTGATACAGCCCATGATCCAGTGGTCGATCATGCGAGCTTCATTGCTGGTTGGGTCAACCGGAAGTTCAGTCACTTCCACATCGACACTGGCCCCGGCCGATCGCAGCAATCGGACAGACTCGACGCTGCGTCCCATGCATTCGTGAGAACAACTGCGTGAGACAGACATCATCATCGGCTTGCCACGCAGCCCTGTCAGTCGATCAGACTTCAGGCTGTCAGACTTGCAGGCTGGGTCCAGAAGAATGGCGCCAGCAAACCATTCGGGGCGTTGAATCATCGTCTGCAAAGCGACGTCTGCTCCATGGCCAGAGCCAGCCACAAAGATCCGTTCGCTATGAATATGAAACGCTCTTCGCAGGCGACAAGTTGTTACGTAGAGCAGATCCTGCAGTGGCACGGATCCGAACAGCAGGGACGATGGATCCCAGCAGTAACCGCCAGCAGATTTGTGTTCGGTGTTACCACGCAGGGCCAAGCCGATGTAGTTCTGTGAGCTGACAGCTCCCATAAACTGTTCCAGCTGATCTTCATCATTGGCGTCGCTGTGAAACCAGATCACCAGAGGATACGCGTATCGCTCTTCGTAACGTTCAGGAACGTAGATCGAAACCGGCCAGTCAGACTCAGCAACGCTGTTGGAAAACTTCGCCAGAGAATCCGGCGACTGACTCCACGACTGATACAGTTCGCGAAGTTCCGTCGGCAGCATTTCCACGTCCATATCCGGGATCAGAGAGTCCAGCTCACCGGATGAGAACGACAGGCTTCGAACACGGTTAAACATTGAGATAACTTCCATGAAGAACATTGTGTGTTGAGGAGAACGCCAAAATCACGGTCGAGAGCAGTCCTTGCCTCAACGTCTTCTTATTGCACTTGTTTAAGATCTCAAATCTCAGATCTCAAATTTCAAATCAATGATCCGTAAAGCACTGAACCTTCAGGGAACCGCTGCTCTGACATCTTGCAGAGGAAAGTGTTTCCCGGGACAAGCCGTGGCCTTCACGGAAGCATGTCCAATAATCTTTTCCCGAACGATCTGATGCCGACCTGCCAGAGTTTTGACGAGTTCCTTCACCGCAGTCAGTTGAGCTTTCGACGGTGGAGTCTTCTCGAAATTCCCGATCAGGCAAATACCAATTCCACGGGCATTAAACAGGGGGTCGCCGGAATGAGCTCCGTGGAGCTGTTCTTCCCAGCGAAAAGTGGGCTCCACAGCCCCGTCTTTCATTCCCTGTCCATTTCCGATCACAAAGTGGTAACCAATTCCCAGCCAGGAGTTTCCCATCGCATCTTTACGACGACGATGTTCCTCATGAATCGATTGAACACTACCCGATTCACTGGCCGAATGATGGAGAACCACATACTCCCAGTCCGATTCTGCAACACCGGCCGTCCAGAGATTCTGACCAAGTGTTCGAGAGGCTTCCGGTCGATCGATCTGACTCCGATCCTTTGAAAGCCCCAGGACAACTCTTCCTGGCACCATCCAACTCCGACGATCATCTGCCTTAAGAACTCGAAAGCCTGTCAGCAGGAGAAACGCCAGGAACGGGACCAGAAAAACTGAACACGCCCCAAAGCAGACTGAAATGGTCAAAGTCTTCCAGACACAGGACCGCGAACGGTCACTGGCATGAGTACTTCTGGCCAACTGTCAGACCCGCCGTTGAGGAAAAAATTCCGGGCTGCAAAAAACGAACTCTCACGACTCTACAAGGGGGTTCAGGGGGTGTCAACGTCCTCTAGTTTTGTGGCCTCTTTCCACGGTTTCTATTGGGTTTTCAGGCTTTAGGAGAGACAGTCTGCGCAGAGTTTGAGGGTCCAAAATCGGGCCTACAAATAGCCCTGCTTACCCTGACCTTCCTAACCGTCATAATCTCGGCGATTTCGGGGATTTCGGAGCCGTGATTTTCAGTTTGGCTTCAGTTCTTTCACTGAAGGGAAGTTCTGAAACATCTGGCCTTGCGAGAACAATTGCTCAGACGTTTTCCGCTTTGTCTCACAGGGTGCCCCGTTGTGCTCAATCTGTGCATTTTAACGCCAAGGGAGGTGGGCTTGTGGTCGAACTGCTGATCAGGTTCGTCAGTACGGATGCTTTTTGAAGTAGGTCCTTTCTGCCGGAAAGGACTTTCGCCGCAAAGCGAACTGAACGCGCCTTCGTCACACCAAACCCGGACCCGAATTTGTCAAACCTCGTGCACACAAGGCCGCGACAAGTCGCAAAATCCTTTCCTGCAGATAAGGACCTACTAATAATTGTGCCTCGAGGGACCCGACCCCCGTGACTCACATTTCCGAACGATCGACGCTAGACTTCGCCGCGGAACGAGAATCATAGATTGCTAACCGGAGTGGATTTCTCTGTGACTGTGACAAATTCCAACCAGCTTGCTCAGCGCGTGCATGAGCTGCGTCAGCGAACATTGCAGGCTGTTGAACAGGTCGTTGTCGGAATGAATCATGTCACAGATCAGTTGCTGATGGCACTGATTGCCGGTGGACATGTGCTCCTGGAAGGAGTTCCCGGGACGGCGAAAACGACGCTCTGTCGCACGTTTTCGACGGTGCTCGGTATCCATTACGAACGAGTGCAGTTTACGCCGGATCTGCTGCCATCGGACGTCACTGGAACGCAGGTCCTGGATCGTCAGACAAGTAACTTTGTGCTTCGCAAAGGTCCGGTATTCTGTCAGTTACTTTTGGCCGACGAATTGAATCGCGCGCCTGCGCGAACTCAATCATCACTTCTCGAAGCGATGCAGGAACGGCAGGTGACGATCGAAGGGAAAACTTTGCCACTGCCGGAACCGTTTATGGTTTTGGCGACGCAGAACCCTATCGAACAGGAAGGCGTTTACCGACTGCCCGAAGCTCAGCTGGACCGCTTTCTGTTTCGCATTCATGTGGGCTATCCCGAACGCAATCAGGAAGTCGACATGCTGGAACTGCATAGTCGAACTATCGCAAAGCCTGGGCCGGTTACAAACGCGGATGAAATTGTGGCTATCCAGCGACAGCTTGATAGTGTCTATGGATCACGCGAGCTGCAGGAATACATCGTGGATCTGGTGCGACAGAGTCGTCAGCATCCGGATCTGGTGCTTGGTGGCAGTCCGCGAGCCGCCATTAATCTGATGAAAGCCGGACGTTCACACGCTCTGTTGTCAGGCCGAAATTACCTGACTCACGAAGACATCCAGGCCGTTTGCAATCCGGTGCTTTGCCATCGATTAATCATGCGGCCCGAAGCGGAAATGGATGGTCGCACGATCGAATCTGTGGTTCAACAGTTGATCCGCACTGTTCCAGTTCTCCAGGAACGTCGTCGATGACCGTGTTCGCGCGATGGCTGGCTTTGCCTTCAATCGCCGGGCTGTTCCTTGGCATATTGCGAGGTCAGACCGGTCTCGCGTTGCTGTCGCTTTCGATCCTGCTCTGGCTGCTGATCGAATGGTTAATCTTTACGTGGCGAGTCTGGATTGAGCTTCCTCAATTGCAGTTTACTCGTCGTGTGAATGGACGTGATGAACCGACAGGCTTGTTGTGGGCTGGGCGTCTGGTCACAGTCTCTGTCGAAGTCAAATCATCGCGCGGAACCATTGGACCGGCGTTGATGATTCGTGACGTTGTGCCGGAGAACATGGAGGTTGCGGACACCGGCAACGAAGTGAACGTGAAGGCTCGATTTGACACGTTTGAGTTCTCTTACACAGCTCGCGTGCGTGGGGCGGGCCGTTTGCGATTGCCCGGTTTTCGCATCGTGCTGCAGGATGCTCAGGGCTTCTTTCGGCTCGAACGTTTCATCCCGCTCGTGCAGGTTTTTCGAGTGCTCCCGGCGTATGCCGATGTGGGTGAGACACAGCCGTTGGTGAAGCGGATTAATTCGCTGCCGCAGCATGGGATTCATCGCCTGCAACGATCGGGGATGGGATCAGAGTTGCTGGAGCTGCGAGAATACGTTGACGGCGATCCGCCAAAATCGATTGCGTGGAAGGTGTCGGCTCGTCGAGACAAACTGATGACTCGACAGTATGAGTCAGAAGTTCCCGTGAGGTTACATCTGTTTCTGGATGGATCGATTGGCACTCGAGTCGGCGGATTCGGGCTGCGCTTGCTGGATCAGCTGACCTATGTCGGTGCGAGTGTCGCTCGGACGGCGATTTCCGTTGGCGACCCGGTTGGAGCCGTTCTGTTCGATGAACGAGGTCCCAGGCGAGTTCCACCTCAGGCTGGTGAACGTGGCTTTCATCGTCTGCTGGAAGCGATGTCGGATTTCTGCGTAAACCCCGCGCCGATGCCCGATCGACTTTCGCCGACTTTGATGACGTTTGCTTTGAGCGTGGCGACAGAGCAGTTTCCGGAGTTGCTCGATCTGAAGGTCAATCAGGTTCCGTTTACGTTGTTTCCGATTCTGCCATGGAATGCGCGGCGGCATCGCGATCGTTCGCTGCTGGCCGGTGTACTTGCGGAACTCTATAACATGTCGCCGCTGAAGCATGTGCAGTTGTTGCACGATGATGCTCTGATGGCCACGTTTACTCAACACTTTCTGAGCCAGACCGGTTTGTCGTGGATGACGCCTGTTGTGGCGATTCGTGGTCGGGGATTTCACGACGGCATCGCTCGAATGGATCTGCTGAGCCGAGCGTTAACGACTGCGGCCTTGCAGGCCAAAGACAACGAAGTGTTCGTCGTGCTGGCTGATCTGCTGGAATGTGCACCGAGTATTTCGCACCTGTTGCCGGCCGTCAAAATGGTGCTCGCGCGGCATCATCGGATTGCTTTTGTTTGTCCGACGCCGACGTTTAAACGGCCCACGGCGGCCTCGGTTGAGCTCAAGTCTGACGACGCGGAAGACCTATTGTTAGCGGCTGAGCAAACTCGCAGTCGTGACCTTTCAGTTCGCCTGCAGCGTGAGTTGCGTCGAATCGGAGCGACCGTCGCGTTTGCCGGAGAGCAGAACGCAATCCAGTTGGTGCTGTCAGAAATGGAGATCGCTCGCACAGGACGAGTTGGCTCGGCGAGAGGTCGAAGATGAGCCGTCCGTTTCCCGACATGACTCCGAATCTGCGTGAACGAAAAAATTCGCCCGCGGATCGTGTATACGAGCGACCTGGTGAGTCGCTGCATTTGGGACTCGTGCTGCAGATTTCTGTTTTCGTGGTGGTCGCAGCGTTGTTGATGTTGCTGGCCCCGGAAGCACCGTGGTCGATTCGGCTGCTGATTATCGCTCTGGTCATGCTCACGCTGAAACGCTGGGGTGGGGTACTGGTGTTGATGTTGGTGCAGGGTGATCTTGTGTTGCGGGAAGGCCGCGACATGGCGATCCTCAACGGGTCTGGTGGCGTGCTGTTTGTGCTTGTCGTCATGGCCGTGTTGATGTTCGTTGCTCGGCAAAGAGAGTTACTTCAGCAGATTGCTCGCAGTTCATTGCTGCAGGTTGCTCGAGAATTCCTGAACTCCGGAGAAGCATCAGCGGAATCCCCGAAAGAGGTCAGCATTCCAGCCGCCCGCATTTTTTTATCGGCATTACGCGGCATCACGTTGCTGTTTGGCTGCGTCGTGATTGCTCGTGTCGTGCTGGGGATGTTGCCAACCAATCGTGAAGTGACAGCCGGGCTCAGAGATTTTCTCGACGTCGATCCCAGCCTCATGGCTGGCGCGTTATTGATCGTATGTCTGTTCGCAGTCTGGATTGCTGTGTCAGAAGTTTCGTGGCGACAAATGACAGCCGGACAAGCTCGGATGTATCTGCGATCCGTGTTCCTGAAGTTGCATTATGCCGACTTGCGAATGATCGTACGCCGGCGACTGAAAGTGCGGCAGCAAAGACTGGCAGCAGCCAAAGCCAAATCACGCAAAGAGGGAAACTAACATGACACCGTCTATCATCAATACGGGAGCAATCTGATGTTTTGGCTCAGAGAAGTGATGGGATGGGCATTGGTTGCGATCTCGCTGATCGTTCTGCGTGTCGGAATGAACTTCGCGATGAATACGACTGAGCCGAAGATCGTCGAAGCCTCTGTGGTGCTGTTTGCCGCCATGGGAGTTCTCCGCGCCGGGATCCTGCTGATTCGCATCTCCACCGCGGCCCGCATCTGCCGAATCGACCGGGAAGGCGAATCGAAAGGCTGAATATCCTGTCGGCAACTCATGCCAGCCCAGTAGGGTCGCATGAGGTCCGTTGTTTTAGTAAGCATTGATCCTGTAGTGCTGGCTTTAGCCAGTATTCCTATGAGAATTCGAACCTCGGTGTCGACTGAAGTTGACGCTACAAATCACATTAACAACCCGACGAGAGCGACCTTGCTGCCGAAATTGCCCAAGAAAAACGGGCATTCGTAGTGTCGCTGAGAAACCAGGAGCGGTTTCAGAAAACCGGGCTGCACTCAAACGCGCAGTTTTACTATCCTCGCGCGGCTGATTCAGAATTTTGTGCCCGTATGAGACCGAATCCCCATGGAAATCAAGTTTTACAACACGCTCACGAACACCACCGAAACCTTCCAGCCGGCTGATACCGACTGCGTGCGAATGTACAGCTGCGGGCCTACAGTCTACGACTTTGCTCACATCGGAAATTTTCGTTCGTTCCTGTTCGCTGATGTGATTCGAAGAACTCTGGAATTCTTCGGCCACAAAGTTCATCACGTGATGAACATCACTGACGTCGGCCATATGACGGACGACTCGAACGCCGACGGAGGCGGTCAGGACAAAATGCAGGCGGCCGCTGCGCGAGTCAAAGAAGACAAGAAGTCCGGCAAGGTTCCCGAAGGCGCTGTGCAAAATCCCGACGATCCGTATCAGATCGCCGAATACTATATGAACGCGTTTTTGGACGATGCGAAACTGCTCGGCGTCAAAGTCGCTTCAGAACCCGACAACATCCTGCGCGCGACCGAGAATATCGATGTCATGCAGGAGATGATTACTCAACTGCTGAAGAACGGACATGCGTATGTTGGTCCGGATCGAGTTGTCTATTACAGCGTCGAAAGTTTTCCAGCTTACGGCAAGCTGAGCGGCAATACTCTGGATCGACTTCTTACCGGAGCTGGTGGTCGCATCAGCGATGAGAATCAGTCGAACAAAAAGCATCCCGCTGACTTCATGTTGTGGAAGCCTGATCATTCTCACATCATGAAATGGAAATCACCATGGGGCATGGGTTATCCCGGCTGGCATATTGAATGCTCCTGCATGGCTCGAAAACGTCTGGGCCGTGACGTGATCGATATTCACACGGGCGGCGAAGATTTGATCTTCCCGCATCATGAATGCGAGATTGCTCAGACCTGCGGAGCAACCGGCAAAGATAAGTTCGCCAACATCTGGATGCATGCCCGCTTCCTGATGGTTGAAGGCGAAAAGATGTCCAAGAGCAAAGGCAATTTCTGGACTGTTCGCGATGTGCTCGAAGGCCGCGCGACGGGAACTCAGGTTCATCCGGCCGTGTTGCGACTGGAACTGATCAAGTCGCACTATCGAGCCAACATGAACTTCACGAAAAAGGGTCTGCTGGATTCGGCGGGTGCTGTTAAGCGTCTGACGGATTTCCGAGCCAAGCTGGAAACGGCTTGCGGAGGCAAAGCAGAACCTGTCGATTTGAGCTATCCGATTCTGAAAGAGTTCGCAGAAGCTCTGGCCGACGACCTCAATATCGCCGGCGCGCTGGGAGCGATTTTGCCATGGGCTTCGTCGACACCTGACGATCCCGGTGCTGCCCTGGGTGCACTCAATCGCATCAACGACGTGCTGGCCGTCGCGCCACTGGGAACTAGTGACGCGGGCTCCGGTGGGGCGTCGAGCGAGCAGGTGGAGATTGAAAGTTTGTGCCGGCAGATCGATGACGCTCGGCAGCGTAAAGACTGGCCGACAGCGGATGGTCTTCGAAAGGATATCGAGAGCCGTGGATATAACGTCAAGAATTCACCGAACGGCACGATCGCGGAGAAGCGGTTGGCGTAATGTATTGTCAGCGTCAGGAATTGTTGAAAAGTAGCAGGCATTTTCCAAATACCGTAGCCCTCAGATGACTCGAACGAGAGGGCGGACGGCACACGGAGTGTGCCTGCTACTTTGGCTGGGCGGTAAACCTTCGAACACTGACATTTGCTCCGAACAGCGGCTCGGCCGGAAACGGCGGTTGCTCATGCGGAAAATTTGGGTAAAGTGAGGATCCCTCCAGGGTTCTTCCTGCCTGAAAACCGCCGCATTTTGCTGTCTGGTGCAAAGCCATGAATCCACTGAAGTCTGTCTTGGTCGTGTCGGTACTCGCGCTGACGATACCGCTGACTTCTGTTCGCGCGGACGAGTCGACGACTAAGCCTCAGTTTGAAAAGCATATTCGTCCGATCCTCAAGGCGCATTGTTGGCACTGTCATGGCGAAGAGCCGGAGCTGAAAGGTAGCATTGATACGCGGCTGGTTCGCTTCCTGTTGAAGGGCGGTGAATCAGGTGCTGGACTTGTTCCTGGCGATCACAAAGCCAGCCTGCTGTATCAGCGAGTCGCCTCCGGGGAGATGCCACCGGGCAAGAAAAAACTGTCGCCCGCAGAACTGCAGTTGCTTGCTCAGTGGATTGATAACGGTGCAACAACTGAACGCCCGGAACCCGAAACTCTGGCGGCAGGAGATACGTTCACAGAAGAAGAGCGTCAGCATTGGTCGTTCCTTCCGATTGTGAAGCCAGAAGTTCCCGCCGTTACTGCGCAGGCGATGGTGACGACTCCTGTCGATGCGTTCCTGCTTTCGAAGCTGGAGTCGAAAGGGCTCGGCTTCAGTGGGGAAGCCGATCGTGAGACATTGATTCGTCGAGTGACCATTGATCTAACCGGGTTGCCTCCAACTCCGGAAGCGATTGATAAATTTGTGGCGGATACAGCTCCGGATGCGTGGTCTAAACTTGTCGATGAACTTCTCGCATCCCCGTTATACGGTGAACGTTGGGGACGACACTGGCTTGACGTCGCCGGGTACGCGGACAGCGATGGGTACAATGAGACTGACGTTGAGCGTCCATGGGCCTGGAAGTATCGCGACTATGTGATTCGATCGTTCAACAATGACAAGCCATGGAATCAGTTTCTGGTTGAGCAATTGGCCGGCGATGAGTTGTTGACACCGCCTTATCAGGATCTGACTCCGGAGCAGGCCGATCAGCTCATCGCAACAGGCTTTCTGCGGATGTGTCCCGACGGAACAGCGGCCGGTGGTCCGGACGTCGTGACAGCTCGCAATGATGTGATCGCCGAAACGATCAAGGTCGCTTCAACGGCTGTGCTGGGGCTCTCTGTTGGCTGTGCGCAGTGTCATGAGCATCGGTATGACCCGATTACTCAGGCCGATTATTATCGCCTGCGAGCACTCTTCGAGCCGGCTTATGATCCCAACAACTGGCGAATTCCCGGCGGTCGCCTTGTGTCGCTGTGGTCAACCGAGACGCAGAAAGCCGCTGCCGCTGTTGACGCGGAGCTGGCTGACATTTCGAACAAACGCACTGCGGAACTGGATGGAATTGTCAAAGACACGTTCGAACGCGAACTTCAGAAGCTACCGGCTGAACAGCAGCCATTGGCTCGTGCCGCGCGAGAAACGGCGGCTGATAAGCGAACTCCAGAACAGCAGCAACTGATCAAGGAGTTTCCTTTCCTGAATGTCGATCGAGGATCGGTTTATCTCTACCTGCCCGATCGGCTGACAGGGTTCAATAAGAAATGGGACGACCTGACGGCCGAGACGAAAAAGAAACGACCGGCTGACGACTATGTGATGTGCCTCAATGAAGTCCCTGGACAGATTCCGGTGACGAAGTTGTTTTCACGAGGCGACCACCAGCAGCCTCGTCAGGAAATCGCACCGGGTGAGTTGTCTGTTCTGAATTCCGGATCATTAACGATTCCGGCCGACGATCCTGCCGTGCCAACTTCAGGTCGTCGACTGGCGTACGCGAAGCATCTCACAAACGGACAGCACCCTCTGGTCGCGCGAGTTCTTGTGAATCGATTCTGGCTGCATCATTTTGGTCAGGGGCTGGTATCGACGGTTGCGGACTTCGGAGTGAAGGGCGAACAACCTTCGCATCCGGAATTGCTGGACTGGCTGGCTCGCGACTTTATGGACGAAGGCTGGACGTTGAAACGTTTTCATCGCCAGATTCTGAATTCGACAGCTTACCGTCAGGTCTCTGTTCATCGTCCGGAACTAGATGCTGTGGACGTTGAAAATCGTCTGCTCGGACGCATGAATGTGCGACGACTGGAAGCAGAGACCGTTCGTGATTCAATTCTGCAGATCAGCGGTAAACTGGCAGCAAAACAATTCGGCAAGCCGATTCCGGTTAGCCCGGATGAAGTCGGCCAGTTTGTCGTAGCCGTTGATACTCGCGATTCTGCCGGACGGCCATCGGGGAAAGTCGAGGCGTTGGGTGAAGATGAATTCCGACGCAGCATTTACGTGCAGGTGCGTCGGTCAATGCCGCTGAGCGTGATTGAGCCGTTCGATCTTCCAAGAATGGCGCCTAACTGTGAACGTCGTCCTGTTTCCACGGCTGCCCCGCAAGCTCTGCTGATGCTTAACAACCCGTTTATGGTGCAGCAGGCCGGCTTGATCGGTGACCGAGTTCGTGCAACCAGCAGTGACTTACCAACGCAGATTACTCTGACATGGCGGCTGATTTATGGACGAATGCCGAATGTTTCAGAGATCACGTCGGCGGTTGAGTTTTTGACTCCTCCACCGGATGCTTCACCAGAAATTGCGGCGGCGACGCTGAATCTGTTGTGCCAGACACTTTTGTGTTCGAACGGTTTCTTGTACGTCGAATAGCTCAACCCAGAGAATACAATGTTTGTGGCAGGCGTAAGAATTTGCATCACCTTCGGCCTGTTGTTCTCAATTGGCTTCCCGACAACTCTCGCTGATGAAACGCAGTTTTTTCGCGAATCTGTTGAACCATTGTTGAAGCGGCGTTGTTACGAGTGTCATTCGCACTCGGGGTCGGAGATCAGCGGTGGTCTCGTTCTTGACTGGAAAAGCGGCTGGCAAAAAGGCGGAGATCGTGGTCCGGCGATTGTTCCCGGTGATCCGGAGAACAGTCTGCTGATCAAGGCGATACGGCATACGGATGCTGATCTGAAGATGCCGGAAGAGAAGTTAAGCGATGAAGAAATCGCCGTGCTTGTGGAATGGGTCCAGCGAGGCGCGGTTGATCCTCGAGATGTGGAACCACAGAAGCCAGATCTCAAAGACGCGGCCGACTGGTGGTCGTTAAAACCTCTGACGCGTCCCGAGATTCCGTCATCAGCAGAAGCCCCAGAATCGCAGCATCCCATCGATCGTTTTGTACAGGAAAAACTTCGAGCCAACGGGCTCACTCCATCGGCTCAGGCCGATCGTCGCACTCTGATCCGAAGACTGTCGATTGATCTTCACGGGCTGCATCCTTCGGTCGAAGAGGTCGAAGCCTTTGTCAACGATCCCGCGGCGGATGCCTATGAACGGCTGGTGGATCGCATGCTCGAGTCACCTCGCTATGGCGAACGCTGGGCACGGCATTGGATGGATACGATTCACTACGCGGACACACATGGATATGAACATGATGTGCTGCGAAAGAACGCGTGGCGATATCGCGACTATTTGATCCAAAGCCTGAACGAGGACAAGCCGTGGGATCGCTTTATCCGGGAGCAACTGGCGGCGGATGCACTGTATCCCGAAGAGACTCACCTGATGCCGGCACTTGGTTTCATCGGAGCAGGCACTTACGACCATAGCGCGGCGGCCACGGCTGTCAATGCTTTTGAGAATCTTGACCGTGACGACATGGTGACTCAAACGATGTCCGCGTTTGTCAGCACCACTGCTAATTGTGCGCGATGTCATCAGCACAAGTTTGATCCTATTTCTCAGGACGACTATTACTCATTACAGGCCGTCTTTGCCGGGATTGGTAAAGGTGATATTACCTTTGATGCGGATGCCTCTGTCGGCAGGACACGACGCCATTGGCAAACACTGAAAGATGCGGCGGATCGCAAAGACGCGTCAATTCTCATGCAGCCGGAACATCAGGCTCTGGTTGCCAAATGGATGAATCAACGAGGCCCCGAGGCAAACTGGCAGCCGCTGGACATCGAAGCGTTTGTATCTGTGGATGCGGCGATGCTCGTTCGTCAGCCGGACGGTTCGATTCTCTCAACGGGGCCACGACCCGACAAAGAAACGACCACAGTGACTTGTTCGACAACACTCAAATCGATTACGGCTCTGCGACTGGATGTGCTCACTGATCCCTCACTGCCGATGAATGGTCCGGGGCGAATGGATAATGGCAACCTGCATCTGACCGAGTTCGTCGTGCAGGTGTTTTCAGCGAATTCTCCCGAGCCAAAGCGATTGGCATTTCGTCGAGCAACCGCGGATTTTGACCAGTCGGGATGGACTGCCAGTCACGCGATTGACGGCAATCTGACCACAGCCTGGGGCATTCATCCTAAGGTCGGACAGCCTCATTTGATCGTCTTCGAACTCACGGAACCACTGGCTGTGGAACCGGGAATGAAGCTGTCCGTACTGATGCGACAAATCCATGGCGGTGGTCATATCATCGGGCGATTTTCCCTGTCGGCGACAGATTCTGATGCTGCATTGACCGTTGCCGTACCTTTGGAAATTAATCAGATTCTGAAGCTCGACGCGGATCAAAGAAATCCTGATCAGCGGCTGATTTTCGCGGCTCATGTGGTGGGCCAAATGGCGACTGAGGAATTGCGAAACTTGCCCGAGCCAACCAAAGTTTATGCCGCCGGAACCCGCGCGGAGAATGAGCGCGGAGTCATCACCTTCGCGATGCCTCGGACGATTCACATTTTGCGACGCGGAGATCTCGACAAGGCCGGCGCGGAGGCTGGTGCGGGATCGTTGTCTGCGGTTTCTGCCTTGCCCGCCCGTTTTGAAATTCCGGGGGGTGCTCACGAATCACAGCGTCGAGCGGCATTGGCCGAGTGGATTGCTCATCGAGATAATCCTCTGACCTGGCGCAGTATTGCTAATAGAACGTGGCATTATCATTTTGGTCGAGGCCTGTGCGATACACCAAGCGACTTTGGTCGAATGGGCGGGCTTCCGTCTCATCTGGAATTGCTGGAATGGTTGTCCATCTGGTTTCGCGATGATGGAAAAGGTTCTCTGAAGTCGCTGCATCGATTGATCGTCACATCGGAAACGTGGAAGCAGTCATCGGCTCATCGAGATGATGCCGCGCAGGTTGATACGGACAATCGTCTGCTTTGGAAAATGAACCGACACCGTCTGGATGCAGACAGTATTCGTGATGCAGTGCTTGTTGTCAGCGGCCAACTGGATTTGACTATGGGCGGACCAGGCGTGGCTCATTTTCTGTCGAGCCCCGGTCCGCAGCTCACGCCGGTTCTGGACTACGATTCGTTTGACTGGAATAGTCCTGGCGCAACTCGCCGCAGCATTTATCGAATAGTATGGCGAAGCATTCAGGATCCGTTTATGGAAGCTCTGGATTTCCCGGACCTCGGCCATTTGTCGCCGGTGCGAGGCTTTTCGGCATCCCCACTTCAGTCGCTGGTGTTGTGGAATAACCACTTCATGCTGCACTTTGCAGAGAAGTTTGCAGCCCATGTCGAAACGACTGGTTCCACATCACAGGAGCATGTCGTCGCGGCCATTCGCAGTTGCTGGCTGCGCGAGCCCACCAATGAAGAGCTGACGGTCCTTGAAGAACTGTCTTCCAGCGGTGGCCTGACATCGGTCTGCAGGGCACTGTTGAATTCTAATGAGTTCCTGTTTGTGGATTAGATCGTCTTCACTTGTGGCTTCAGAACGGTATACTCGGGCACCTGCAACGGCGATTTTCCTTCCTGCCATCCCAATTTCAGAACGGGAGTCCATCATGAAGTCTGAGAACAGAGTTGAATCCGGTGTTTCTGAGTGCTGCTCGGTGAATCGCCGTTCATTTGTCAAAGCTGTTGCTGCGGCCTCTTCGCTGGCAATGCTGCCTGGGCGAACATTTGCGGCCGGTTTATTCGCCGGACCTTCTCGCACGAGCGCTTCAGAGACCGCTGTTGCGGAGTTCTATGCATCGTTGACCGATGATCAGAAGAAAGTGCTGTGCTTCGACTTTGAGAACGAACTGCGTCATCGCATCAGTGCGAACTGGCATGTGACCAAGCCCACGATGGGCGAAACCTTCTTCACGTCTCCTCAACGTGAGATGGTCGGACGAATTGTAAAAGGTCTCTGCAGTGAAGAAGGCTACGAGCGGATGACTCGGCAGATGGACGAAGATGCCGGCGGTCTGCATGAGTTCAGCGTCGCGATGTTTGGCGAGCCAGGTTCAAAGCAGTTTGAATTTATGTTGACTGGTCGACATCTGACGTTGCGAGCAGACGGGGATAGTGTCGATAAGGCGGCGTTCGGCGGTCCAATTGTGTATGGTCACGATCAGGTTGAGAAAGACGCTTCGAAGAACATTTACTTCTATCAGATACAGCAGACGGATGCGGTCTTCAAGTCATTAACATCGGAGCAGGCTGCGAAAGCTCTTCTGGAAAAAGCACCGGCCGAAACGGCTGTGCAGCTTCAGGGTGAAAGCGGCAAGTTCGCTGGAATCAAAGTGGGCGATCTGCAGACTGAGCAGAAAGCGTTGGTCGAGAAGACTCTGGGAATTCTGCTGGCGCCCTATCGCAAGGAAGACATTGACGAAGTCATGCAGGTGCTGAAGGAATCCGGCGGCGTTGATCAACTGCATATGGCCTTCTACCAACAGGAAGACATTGGCGGCGACAAGACCTGGGATATCTGGCGTGTCGAAGGTCCGTCCTTCGTGTGGCATTACCGAGGAGCTCCGCACGTTCATGCTTATATCAACATTGGCCATGCCAGGAAGGCGTAGAAATTCGTGTCTTCGGCGGCTTAGACGCAGCAGACCACGTGCTGACGCGCCTGGTTCAATTGATCTGGTGCGCCGCTGGTATCTTCGGCGAATGGAAGCCCGCTGCTGGAAAGTGGTGGGCTTCTTTTTTAAATTGTGGATGAGTTGTCGTGCGAACGATACCGATTCATCCACGGCCGCATGTTGCTTGTGCGATGCCATCGCAAAGCATGCCTGCTGACTTTGCAACAAGCAAGACAGCAATCAGTTCTGATCCACCATATTGCGAATCACTTCTTCCGCCAGCGCATCAAAGTCGACCCGGTTCAATGAGGTTGAGACCAGATCCTGATAAACGCCCTGAGTGGATTGCATCGCTTCATTGGTGATCTGCTGCCGCATTTTGCGGGACAGCATCAGCTTGGCGGCCTCTGTTTCCGTCATCGTTCCTGCTCTCACTGCAGGTGAGCTTTTTGCGGCATCGAGTTGTTTTTTTGCTTCGCCTTCCCAGCGTTCGGCTTTGTCCGGCTCCTCAAGAATCGAATCAGCGACCATCGTCGTTTCACTCTCCTGATTCTCGCGACTCGCCATATTGCCTCGACCGCGTCCCGAAGTGCGGCGTTTCGCTCCTGGCACCTGACCAGCGTATTCCTGTTCAAATACGCCAGCAGAATCCTTCGGTCTGCTGGAGGAGCCTGAAAGGCTGAAACCAACGGGATCGACAAAGTATTTGGCGACCGAATCTTTGACCTTCTGGTCCTGCGAAACGAGCCACATCACCATGAAGAATGCCATCATGGCTGTTACGAAGTCTGCGTAGGCCACTTTCCAGGCACCACCACCGCCACCTGCCATCTGTCTTCTCCTTCAGCGACTGCTGTTCCCGCTCTCCGTCTCAAATTCGCTCGAGTCTTACTTCGCGGCATCAACCGCTTTCAGCATTTCATCAAGTTCTTTGGCGGTTGGCCGAACTCCTGTCCCGCATCCCCGACGAACATTATCCATGACGGCTCGAGGCGATCCGCCGCCGGCGAATCCGACTACTGCGGCCACAATCGTGCGTCGCAAGGCAACTTCTTCGTGTCCCAGAGCATCCATCGCACCAGCCATTGGGCCGACCATACCGTAAGACATCAAAATCCCAAGGAACGTTCCGACGAGAGCCGCACCTACCTTATGACCAATCTCTTCCACGGGACCGCCGATGGCTCCCATGGTGACCACGATCCCGAGTACTGCCGCAACGATTCCGAATCCGGGCAGACCGTCGGCTGTTCTTGTCATCGCCATCACAGCCGCATGATGCTCTTCTTCAAACACATGGATCTCAGTCTCCAGAAGCGCCTGCAGATTGGCCGCATCGTTTCCTTCCATGGCACCCTGTAACGCACCCGTGACAAATTCCATCAGATGATGATCATTGGCAACCTTGGGATACTTCTTGAACGTGGCGTTGTCATGTCCTTCCGCCAGAATTGATTCCCAGGCCAGCATGCCGTCACGGCGGGCGATTCGGAACAGCTCATAGAGCAACTGGAAGATCTGGTTGTAGGTGACTTTTCCGACGTTGCCCCCTTTCAGCGTAGCGATTAGACCGTGGATCAGGTCTTTAATCACCTTTAGAGGAGAACTGCAGACCATGGCGCCCAGAGCAGCGCCGCCGATGGTTACAATTTCAGAAGGGTGAACGAGCGAATGCATGTGCCCGCCCGCCATTGAGAATCCGGTGAGCACCGAACCGATAACGATAATGATTCCGATGATGACCAGCATGACCCGACCTCAGTAAATGACGTACCCAGCGCGCAAACACGCCGAAGCATCCGCCGGGCTTATCGAGGCTGATGGGCCGGACTTGTCAGAATTCCTGACAGCACCAATGCCAAACCGTTTCGTCAGTCGGTACAGGCCGCAGAGTCATCGTAATTCTCAGCCCGCAAGGCGTGGGCAGTTTTGCGTCGCCGGATTCGTCATACTTCGATCGGAGAATTACTCGCGTGGGGCAAAAACACTTGTTCCAGATTCGACTTTGCGGGTTTGTCGGAGTGGGCGAGGCTCGTTCTTTTTGATCTGGACAAGGAGCCAGCCTGATGGAGGAAAACCCGCAGGCTATTCCTGTTTCTCTGCGTCGCTCTCTTCTTCGGCTTTAGGATCTTTCTTGTCATCATCCTTCGGGAACTTTGCCTCATTGATGCGTTTGATTTCATCTCCGGGGTCAGCCAGCGTTAACTTTCCCTTCAGCTTGATGGAATCCGGCGGCTCACAGGTCTTCGAATTGCAGGCCTGGAACTTAATCTCCACTTCCACATCCGCTTTCTCCGCCATCTCGGCCGCATCCGTTTCCAGCAATGCGTAGATGATGACTTTTCCACCGTACACATGAGAAGACTCGTCCTGACCTGCGACCTCCAGAAGTTCATGTTCCGGATACTTCACCCTGGTCATCTTCACCTTTTGCTCACTGGTGATCTTGATCTCTGTCGGAATCATAAAATCCGGATGGGCGGGATTCGCATTAATGTGCCACTCGTTGGCAATTGTCAGCTCAATCGCAACCGGACACTTTCCTCCACGTTGAAGCTTGTCAAAGTAAGGATAGATCTTCGCCTTCACAGGTCGCTCATCGTAGTTTCGTTTGAACGGCGATGGCTTCGCCGGATCCGGCAGCACAGGCTTAAACGACTGCTGTTCATCGGCCGTAACTGTCGCCTCATCACTCTTTTCTTCAGCGTTCGAGCTTTCGTCAGCAAGACGGCACAATCGCATGTCCTGTCGAACAAGCTGGCGCATATAGGACCGACGAGCACTGGCAGCTTCGCTCCTTGAGTCGCCATCAGTCCCGCTGACCGCCTTACCGGACTCTGCAGCCTGCACCTTCAATAAATCCTGTAGCGCTAGTGCAAGGCCCGAACACGCCGACGGAGATGATTCCAGCATTCCACTAAATCGCTGCAACGTCGTCTCCGCAAGCGACCTGAAGGACTTGTTCTCCGGCTGTTCACTCAACGCCAGCAGGTTGCGAATTGTCATGCTGTTGCCAGATGGCGTGACGGAGTCATACGGCGTACTCGTGCGAGCAAACAACTGTTCCTGATCGTTGGCCGTGAAAAAAAATGTCTTCTGAGCTTCATCGTAGAACTGAGTAATCTGCTGATTCATCAATTCTGACGCCGCCATCAGCCACCGTGTCTCTCCGGTCGACTCATGCAAAGCTCGTAATGCTGAAACGAGACAAGCATAATCGTCCAGAAACCCGCGCTGGCCGGCTATGTCGTTTCTCCAGGATCGCAGCAAGTTGCCGTCAGAATCTCGTAACTTCGTCAGCAGAAAATCAGCCGCCGTGGCAGCAATTTTCAGGTCCGTTTCGCGTCCGGGCAGTCGGCCACTGACCGCCAGCCCCTGGATCATCAGGGCATTCCATTCCGTCAGCACTTTGTCGTCCAGCATCGGGCGTGGGCGTTCGGAGCGGACCTTCAACAATCGAGCTCTCATCGCAGCCAGTTGCTGTTCGGCCATTGACACATCCAGCGATCGAGCTGCCGCCAGCTCCGCAAGGGTCGTGGGCAAAAACAGGACACGGCCATGCTCAAACGACTGAGGCTGCTTAAACCCGTAGGCTTCGAGAAACAGATCGGCTTCTCCCGTCTCTAGTGCGTCGCGCACCTGCGACTCAGTCCACGCATAGAATTCTCCTTCGATGGCATTCGTTTCGGCATCCAGTGCCGAGCAAAAACCTCCTTCAGGAAGAGTCATCTCACGAGTCAGGAAACCAACGAGTTCGTCAATAACCTGATCGTAAAGCGGATTCTTTGTGACTTGCGCTGCATGAGCATAAACTTCAAGCATCTGAGCCTGGTCGTAGAGCATTTTTTCGAAGTGGGGCACATTCCAGCGTCGATCGGTACTATACCGATGGAACCCGCCGCCCAGATGATCGCGAATACCTCCCTTCGCCATCTCCGTCAGCGTATGATCAACGATCTGTAGCAGAGCTGGATCTTTGTTTTCCTCATAGAGACTTAACAGGAAGATCAAACGCGGAACGTTGGGAAAGCGAGGCCCGTCTGGTCTGTTTTCATTGAAGTCGACGCCTCCATGAACACTGTCATAGCGTTCACGAATATCGTCCGCGACCAGCTTCAGTTGCTCGCGTTTCAGTTCCGTTGGCTCGGCCAGCACCGAGGGACCGGAAAGCCGACGTACTTCGCGAGCAATCATCGTCGCGGTGCTGTTAATGGACTCTCTCTGATTGGTCCACAAATCCTGAATTCGCCCGGCCGCAGTCAGGAACCCTGTACCGCCCTCAGCCGTATCTTCCGGTGGAAGGTATGTGGCTCCGGCAATCGGTTGCCCGTCCGGAGTCAGAAACATTGACAATGGCCAACCACCACCGCCACGACTCCCTGCAGCCTGCAGATAAACGATCAGGCTGGTCATGTAGATGTCGTCGATGTCCGGGCGTTCTTCTCGATCAACTTTGATGCAGACAAAGTGCTTGTTCAGAAACTCGGCGACCTGCTCATTGGAGAACGTCTTGCGTTCCATCACGTGGCACCAGTAGCAACTGCTGTAGCCCACGGAGAGGAAGATCAGCTTTTCCTCTTTCTTTGCTTTCTCAAAGGCTTCTGGTCCCCAGGGATACCAATCCACCGGGTTGTGAGCATGCATCAGCAGATAAGGGCTGGACTCTTTCGCCAGTCGATTCGCAGGGTGTTTCACAGCGGCGGATTCATCCTTCGATTTAGTCTCAACCGCGTCTGTTTCTGACTTCTTCGCCTCATCGACCGCGCAAACGCCGTTCGAGTACGCGATATGGATGGACAAAGCCGTGAGCAAAAAAATCACGGATCGGGACTTGAGCAAGGAGTTGATCAACATGCTGGATGACTCTTCGACAAACGCTCGCCTCACGTTTCCAACTGAAGGAGGAACCCACTATCGGGGGGCTTGATTTAGGTGTTTACCGCCCAGCCGCAGACGCCGGCTTGTTTGGGCAGGCCGGCGCCTGTGGTTGGGCGGTAAACGAAAATGCACTGTCTGCGACTAAATCAACAGGCCTCATTCAGGATGGAGAGATCAGGCGAACCAAGGAAATCACGACATCACGCCGGAACTGCGGCTCGGGTATTCTAGGCACTGGAGCCGCGAAGATGAACTCCGGCACCGTCTGCCGGTTCCCACCCGCATGATTTCGGGAGGTTCAGGGCATTTGGGCAGCAACAGGTGGCAGTTAGCGGGGGTTGGAGAAGCCCAGCCACCAATTCGTTTCCTGCTGATTTTCGGAATTGATCATTGGATGAGGATCGTAAGGCCGAAAAAAGAAACAGCACACTACGCTGAAGTGCACGGATTGCGCTACGCGAATCGTACTGAACGGATGGAACCATGGAATCGCCGATTATCGCGAAACTGCCACGCGGACACCGCATGGATCGACAATTCGGAATCGTGTACGACGCCGCTCCTGCGCAGTCGGATGACCTGACGCTGATTGACGGCATCCGAACTCGCGAAGCCGTGGTGCTGAATCAGCGAGGCATCTACCTGTTCGGGCAGATCGCACTTTGGCGTCACCGGGAAATCGTGGAGATCGCCGGTGAGTTGCAAGTTCCTGTCGCTCGAATTGTCGACGAAGGCTGGATGGAACAAGCTCGCTCGTTGAGCCACCCTGTCCCTTCCGGGAGCGCATATGATCTTCCCGCGTCAGCCTTTCGTACGATCAGCCTTCTGGTCTGCGCGTTGCTGGTGGGCGTATTCACAATCTACATGATGGGACGTCATCGCAATCAGCCGCTGACCGGTGTGCTCTCTGCTGACATTACTTCCATACGAGTTCCCGCGCCGTCGCGTCTGACGGCTGTTCATGTTAAAGCCGGACAGGAAGTCTTCTCGGGGCAGCCACTGCTGACGCTCGAAAAGCTGGAACACCTGTCGATGCTGGAAGCTCAGGAACGAACCGTTCGCAAGCTGACTCAGGAACTGAAACGCGCTGAAGCTCAGGCCAAAATCGAAGCCGAATGGCGAACCAGCGAACTTGACCGCGAATTGTCCGACGTTCGCCTCCAGATCGCTCAACGCAAAACACCAGCGATGTATCAGCAGGCTCGCACCGCCGATGCCGCAAACGGCCGTCGTAGGACTCGAGTCTCTCCGGTTTCTACTCGAGCAACACTCGCATCGCTGCCAGCGAAAGCTCGTGCTGGCGGCCTGATGTTTTTCAGTGGCAGTGGTCAGGCATCGCCAACACCAATCGCTCCGGCACTGCAGTCAGTCCCTGTGCGGACCGCGATGGCTCCGCGTGAAAGTGTCGTGTCTGATTCGCCGGCTGCCGATCTGGTACCAGTTCCCGCTGAAGCCGCACCCGCGGATGAGCAATCTCAGAAGCTGCACTCCGAGGAAACTCGTTTGTTATCCTTGCGAGAAGCCTTGCCCTCGACGGTAAATGAAGCCATGGGCGTCACATCGCTCCACGAACAATTGAATGATGCCACCTCACATCTGGAAACCATGAAGTCTGTCAGCCGTGAGATCCATGTGAACGCACCGGTCTACGGAGTTGTAGGTCAGGTTCGTTATCGTCAGGGCGACGATCTGCCGAATGGCGAGATCATGGTGCGAATTCTTCATACGGATCGTCGTTACATCATGGTGCATCTGCCAACTCGCCGCGTGACGGAGATGCAGGCAGGGCAAGAAGTGGAACTAATGTTCCCAGGCAATCAGGAATTCCGGGGCCAGATCGTGGACGTGCCGATGCTGGCCGACACCACCGGCTCTTCGGGAGATACTCTCGCCGCCGTCCGAATCGAACCCGTCGGCCGCCTCTGGCCAATGATCCCGGTGGGGTCACAGGTTGATGTGGTTTCATTGCGATAAGTTGCGTTCTTCGCGATACGACTCTAGGGTCGCGCTACCCCTGCCACCAGATCAATGCAGATCGGGTCGTGAATCGTCAGATCGCCGGCGTCGGTTTTGCCGACGATGACGAGCATTCCTCGTTGGCTTTTGCGGCCGTCGGGGTAGCCGACGATTTGCTGGCCGTCGGTGAGTGTTACGCAGACCTCGAAGGTCTCATGAACACCCGGTAACTCCGGATGCACGATGTCCGGGAAACGTTCCCAGGCCCATGTCCACAGGGTGGGATTCACGTCGGCTCGACCGGCGATGTCGAACCATTCCTGTTCTGCCTTTCGCAACTCCTTCAGTGTCGCCTGACGACACCAGACGCGCAGCACAGATTCGATCCATTCACGACGCGCAGCCACCAATTGCTCAAAGTTGACGGGAACGGAAACGCTCGGTGAGCACTCTTCAGACATGAACGAAGTCCTGACGGGTTGGGGCTGTGTTTGGCAGCGTAGCTGCCGCAGCATTAGCCCCAGGCTTCAGCCTGGGGTAGGAGGCGAAAACAAGTCCATCAGCCGGGAAACGGCGGAAGCAGTGGAATTCTGACGATGATTTGAACCCCTTGCTGTCGCCGTTTCACGGCTTCACGTTCGTTTCAAATAATTTCCCGAGGCTAAAGCCCGGGGCTACCTGCTGCCGCCTCTAAAAGGCGAAATCGGAACAGAAACTGACCAACAAAAATTCACGACAAAACACCCAGCAGCTTTAAAAACTCGCGACAGAACGCCGGATGAGCAGGCCAGGCGGGAGCGGTCACCAGATGACCATCGACATGGGCCCCATCGATCGCGATCGATGCATATGTTCCGCCCGCCAGCGTGATCTCAGGACCACAAGCAGGATACGCTGTGCATGAGCGACCTTTGACAATCCCGGCGGCAGTGAGAATCTGAATGCCATGACAGATGGCCGCAATCGGCTTCTTTGCCGCATCGAACGCTCGCACGATTTCAAGCACGCTAGCATTCAACCGCAGATACTCGGGAGCACGACCGCCGGGAATCAGCAGCCCATCGTATTGGCCCGGGTCGACACTGGCGAAGTCGGCATTCAATACAAAATTGTGGCCGGGTTTTTCGCTGTAGGTCTGATCACCTTCGAAGTCATGAATCGCGGTCCGAACTTTGTCTCCGGCTTTTTTGTCCGGACAAACCGCATCAACCTGAACGCCGACCGTTAGCAAAGTCTGAAACGGAACCATGATTTCGTAGTCTTCGACAAAATCACCAGCCAGTAGAAGTACGCGTGCCATATAACGTTGCCTTTAAGACAGAATATCCTGAATCACATGACCGCCCACATCGGTTAATCTGAACCGTCGGCCGTTGTACTTGTATGTCAGCTTCTCATGATCCATCCCCAGCAGATGGAGAATCGTCGCATGAAGGTCGTTGATGTGAACTCGGTTTTCCACCGACTTGTAACCGATCTCATCCGAGTTCCCATAGCTGACGCCACCTTTGACGCCACCACCAGCCAGCCACGCACACAGATGATGAGGATTATGGTCGCGTCCAGGTTTACCACCGGTCTGAGCAATCGGCAGTCGTCCGAATTCACCGCACCATACAACCAAAGTGTCGTTCAACAGTCCGCTGGCCGCCATGTCACTTAACAATCCTGCCACAGGCTTGTCCGTTTCGCCGGCAAACTGACGATGATTGCCTTCGATATCACTGTGGCCGTCCCACGATCGCTGATTTTCCATCCCCCCCGAATAGATTTGCACGAACCGAACACCTCGTTCGACCAGTCGCCGAGCCGTCAGGCATTGTCGAGCAAAATGGTCACAGCGTTCATCGCCGATACCGTACAGGTCCTGAATATGCTTCGGTTCACTCGCCAGATCCAAAGCCTCGGGCGCGGATGATTGCATGCGATACGCCAGCTCAAAACTCTCAATCCGCGCGGCGAGTTCTGAATCGGCTTCGTGCTGTTGCTGGTGCAAACCATTGAGCTGTTTCAGAAGATCCAGTTCGTTTCGCTGAGCCGCCTCAGTCAGTGATGCTGGTCGCACGAGATTGTCGATGGCTTCCCCTTGAGGACGAAGGTACGTGCCCTGATAAACGCCCGGGAGATATCCGGCACTCCAGTTGGCTGCGTTGCCTTTCGGCAGACCTCGACCTTTCGGATCGCTCATCACAACAAACCCCGGCAGATTCGCACTTTCGCTGCCAAGACCATAAGTGACCCACGAACCCACACAGGGAAATCCCATGCGAGCGAACCCGGTGTTCATCGCGAACAATGCCGGAGAATGATTGTTGGATTCTGTATAGCCAGACTGAATCACGGCCATACGATCGACATGCTCGCCGAGATGCGGAAAGATATCGGGCACCATCTTGCCGCACTCACCGCGCGGGGTGAACTTGAATGGAGACTGCATCAGGTTACCGACAGCGTTCTTAAAGAAGCCTGTCGTGTCTTTGAACTCCGGATCGAATTCACGGATCGACTTGCCATTCCACCTGGTCAGCTCAGGTCGATAATTCCAGGTATCAACCGGACTGGGACCGCCGTTGATAAAGATCCAGATGACTCGCTTGGCCTTCGAATCAAAATGTCCCGGCTGCGGAGCCAGAGGATTCAATGAACGATTGCCCAGGCTGTCTTCTGCTCGCGACGCGTCCAGCAAGCCTTCGTCGCGTAACAATCCGGCGAGACCAAGCAAACCCAAACCGCAACCTGCTCGTTGCAGCATCTGACGACGAGAAGAATATGAAGCAGTCATCTCAGGAGTTCCTCCGACAAGGGCATGGCCCTTGACTCGATTTGCCTGACGGCGCGATACTAAAAGAGACGCTCACGTTGTTCACTGGCTTGAATCGTGCGATGTTAGTGGCAAACACGAAACGAGCGAGTTCCCAACGAAAGGATCACCACAATCTTATTCAGGCAGGATACCGAAATCTTCCAGCGGGGTGAAATAAGTCAGCATGTGCAAGTGCGTTATGGTCGTTGAATTGAGTGTTTTTGAAGCCAGGCAACTCGCAGGCACGTCATGATTCCGCATTGTGGTATTCACAGGCTCCGTCGCACGAAGACACGGATGCATGAGCCTCAGATCCTCGACTTCGAAGCCGGGGCCCCGCCGGGTGATTTCTGCTTGAACTTCGCAAACCCTCCTGTTGGTCCTACAACTACTTTGACCGGACTGAACGTTACTTCTTGATCTTCACCTTCGTCTTCTTCACCCGGTGCTCAAACCGGTTGCCGCCGTACTTAACCATCGTCACAGCATGAGGCCAGTTGATGGACTTCAGCCAGGGGTCAATCGCTTCGGCAAGTCGCTCGGCATCGGTGCCGACGAGATAAACTGCGAGGGACCTTTCTTTTCCGGTACGAGGGATTCGATACTGCCCAAAAACTCTCCGTTAAAATCCTGCATCTTACTGACGAGCAGTTCGTTCAACTTTTCGGCGAGTGGGAAGCCGAGCTTCTCTTCTTCAGTGGCTTCGATGCCCGGCACTGAGAGCAGGATGGCCACACACTGCCCTTTAACTTTTGCTTTGTCTTTCGCAGCTCGCGTTTCCGAATCTGCTCGGCAGGTTCGTAGCTTTCACCACGGGCAAACGGCCAGACTTTGATGAAATAAAACCCGTTCAGGCAGTACTGCGCGACACGAGTCTTAAACTCCTCGGTTACGAAGACAGGGACGGGAAACTCCTGACTGCGGAATATGGTGTGGCTCTCCCGTTGATCGTCATCAGGCGCGAGATACTCGGCCGACTTTGCGGTCTCCTATCCAGAGTAGATCGTCAGTTGGCAATGTTCAGGAATGAGAGCCTTCGATTTTGTAAGTACGTTGTATGCGTAATAGGTTCCTGCATTCGTCTGAACAGGCAGCAGTTCGCCGTCCGGTTCGAGAAAATCCCAAAGTGCTTTGACGGCTCGCTCACTGAGCGCAGGGTAAGTCGTGATCGTTGGAGAATCGTTTTAAGCCTGAACGGGCCCGACGGCGACATGTGGTTACCACAAATGGGCCAGCGGAATCGGTTCCCAGTCCAGCCGCTGAATGTTCCGTCCGCCGAAATCGTCGTAAAGAGAATTCAGCCCGACGAGCGATGGGGCCTCGTCAAAATCGAGCGACGAAAACCGAGGGTCATCGTAGTCTCGTGTGAACTGGTAAACGTTCATGGGATGACTGACTCCTGGTGGTGGTTTCTGTGAGCGGACCGAAACGTCGGGCGAAATGCGAACAACACCGATGGAAGAGTTTGAACCGCTAATGAACACTAATAGACGCTAATGAATACAAAACGGACAGAGAAACAATGCTGTCTTCCGCTTTCTGATGTTGTCACGCTTCGACAAGATTTTCCAGCCGAGCAACGGCCGGACTCCCACAACCATTAGCATCAATTAGCGTTCATGAGTGGTCTTGCCTCAAATTATGCCGCTCTACGCACTTCATTCCATGCAGATCCGGAAAGTTCACTCTTCCCGTGACTGTGGCAGTTTCCACGAAGGAAACTCTACCAGCACCTTTTGGGCCCCATCGATCCGATCGCGAAACGTTTCGTAGGCGACCTGAATGTCTCGCAGAGGAAAACGATGAGTAATCAGCGGGGCGAGGTTGACTCGACCTTCCGCGATCCATTGCATGGCCAGCGGGAAGGTTCGTTCAAAATCCGGATGCAGACTGGTGGTGATGGAAAGATTCTTCCACATCGCCGCTCGCAACATCACGCCATCAATACGTTCAGGTGGTACACCAAAAACCAGAACCTGCCCAGAATCACGAGTCAACATAATGGCGTCGTTCAACGCCTGAGCTTTATGGCCAACTGCTTCGATGACAATCTCTGGCAAGTCACCACCCAACAGTTCGCGGACGGCCTCCACCGCTTCCAGTCCCTGCGAGCAAACAGTGGCGGTCGCTCCCATGGTTCGACTGACCTTGAGTCGTGAGGCGACCGGATCGATGCCAATAATCTGGCGAGCCCCCAGGTTCCGCAGTCCAGCATTGAACATCTGCCCGATCGGTCCCTGCCCTACGACGACCACATCTCGGTCGATCATGTTGGGCAGTTTCTTAAGTGCCCACACGACGGTCCCAAAAGGCTGAGCCAGCATCGCCAGTTCGTCAGACAATCCGGGAAGTAAAGAGATGACTCGCGTCTCCGGCATCACGAATCGCTCAGACAGCCCTTGCTGGCCCAATGGAACCGCCAACACACGAGTTCCCGGCTTCCATCGCTGACCATTGGTCGCGACGACGGTGCCCACCATCTCATGCAGAGACATGCCGATAGGCTGAGGATACTCGATCGGATGCCCCTCGAATTCACGGTCGAAGAACGGCAGATCCGAACCACACAGACAGGTCATTTCGGGTTGAAACACAATCTGACCGGGTAATATGGACGAGTCCGGCAGTTGCGGCTCGGGCACTTCCACAAGTCGCAGATCTCGGCAACCAACAAATTGACCAGCCAGCATGGCGGCTCCAGCAGTAGAGGTTGATCAGTCAAGTCAGGGTCAACCGCGACTCTAACCAACCTCATCGCATAAAAAAAGCCCTTCTGCAGTGAGCATGTGCAGGGCCTTAACGTCGCAGAGGCCGGGGAACCTGTATCTGGCCGAATAACCCAAAACTGCACGTGAATTCTTCGTTCAACACCAGCCCAATCATGGCGAGGGACGCAGGCGGCGCAGCATGCTTATACGAAGAGGGTTGAGAGGTGACACGCTCATGCGTGTCTTTCAAGTTCGTTTAACCCGTAGCTACAAGGCCGGACTTGCTCTGCTCCTGACCTTTCGGCCACGGGTTAAGCTCGATGAAACTCACTGCCGAATAATTCAAAAACGTTGTTAAACACTACACAGGCATACTGCCGGGCTGATGGCCCTCAGCCAATGCGAGTCGGCGAAGCCAGCGATAGTGTGAAGCCAGTCCTGACATGAAGCTGGGATGCATGTTGTAGCGAATCCCGAACTCCTCGCAGGTTTCTCGTACAAGGGGACTGATGGCTCGATAATGAATATGACAAACCTGCGGAAAGAGATGGTGCTCAATCTGGTAATTCAGACCACCCACAAACCAGGACAAAAGAAGGTTATTCGGAGCGAAGTCCACCGTTGTTTCAATCTGATGAATTGCGAAAGACGACGCCATTCGCCCCGAATCAGATTCCGGCATCGGAAATGCGGCTTCTTCAACGCAGTGAGCCATCTGAAAAACAATGCTGAGCATAACACCCTGAAAAAACGATACACCCATATAGACGGCCAGAACCTGCCACCAGGGATGCAGCATCATCGGAACGATGAAACCCATCACGATAAAGAATACTTTTCCAGTAAGGAAAATCGCGAGTTCCTGACCTCTGGGGCGGACCACCGAGTGGACGCCAATCCGGCCACGCAGGAGATCACGGAAGTCATCGTAGAACTGCCATTTGATCGCGATGAATCCGTACAAAAACCAGAGATAAAAATGCTGCAGACGATGAAAGCTCAGATACTGCTGGTGGGGCGAAAGTCGGCCCAGAATTCCAAGCTCTATGTCGTCATCATGTCCCGTGATGTTGGGATAAGTGTGATGGATGACATTATGTTTTCGAGCCCAATAGTAGGAACTGCCGCCCAGCATATCGAGCGACCAGGCGGCCAGACGATTGATGATGGAAAATCGCGAGTATCCTCGGTGGCTTCCGTCATGCTGAATACTGAATCCGATGGCCGACATGGCGAGGCCCAGTGAAGCGCACGCCGGGGCAACGGTCCACCAGGATACGGGTCCGATCACCAGGAACGCATAAGAGGCCGCAAACCAGGTCAGTATCACCGCAGTCTTGACATACATTTGCCAGCAGTCTCGAGGTGACTGGTGGGTACTCTGAAAATACTGATCGACCCTCCGCTTGAGCGACAGAAAGAATTCATCATGCCGTTCAAACTTTGGGATTGCGGTCGGTGAGGCCAACGGTGGGGTGCCGTCGGCGTGAGATGCCTCAGAAGCCAGGAGCATAGTCTGCCTGTAATTCACTCGGGATGACTCGTGACGATTGACAAAGTAGCACTCTACTCCTGCCACCCGTTGATTGCCAGTGGATGAAATAATTCCCGTTGGCAGCATATCCAGGCGATGTGAAGAAACGCTTCACATTGTTAAAGGAAAAATACAGGAGCATTCCCCAATGCGGCCGAGGTCCACAGTAAGTTATCTCCGGGTCGAAACCAGGAGGAAAAGAATCTCCACACTCTTCGGTCTGACGCATCCTGAGTCGCTCAGCACAGGCTCAAACTATTCGCTGAGCAACTGCTGAAGAACCGCCTTATTGGCTTCCGGAAATTGTAAAGTGGCCAGTTCCTCGAAGGTAACCCAGCGAAACGGAAAGGTCGCCGGGGCCTGATCCGGCAATCCGGGACTCAGGCCGCAACGCCAGAAATGCAGTTCCACATCGCCGTGTGCGTAAGAATGCTCTATCGTTGCCAGATGTTCTCGCGGAACAATTAACAAGCCGGTTTCTTCCCGACATTCACGAACGGCACAGGAACGAGGCGTCTCATCGGCCTCACATTTCCCCCCGGGGAATTCCGAAAGACCGGCCAGAGGTACCCCGGCCGGTCTTAGTCCGACCAGAATTCGACCGGCCGATTCGACCACCGCGATACCGATTCGCTTTCGAAGATTTAACATTTCACTCACTGTGTTCGCATTCGCCTCCCACCGGTGTCAGTCGTCACGAGAACTGACCGGCTCCGGGATGGGTTTACGAAATCGGACGCTGACTTCAGCGGGCTGCTGCTGCCGTTTCCAGGAAATCTGAGGGAGGCGCCCCCATAATGTTAAAGCCGCAGTCCACGTGGACAACTTCGCCAGTCATGCCGCTTGACAACTTGCTGAGCATCACCATGCCCATACTGCCAACTTCTTCCGCATCAAGATTTCGACGCAGGGGAGAAATCGAAGCATTCACAATCTGCATTTTGTCGAAGTCACCTACTCCGCTGGAACTGACGGTTCGCAATGGTCCCGCACTGATTGCGTTGACGCGTGTTCCCGCAGGACCCAGTTCACTGGCCAGATATCGCACGCTGCATTCCAGTGCTGCTTTGCAGATTCCCATCAGGTTGTAACCCGGAACAACTTCCTCGCCACCGAAATAAGAAAGAGTCAGAATGCTGGAGTCGCTGCTGAGAGCGTCACGCTTCTTTGCGGCACCGGCAACGGCCAACAGGCTGTAAGCGCTGATTTCCATCGCCGTTTTGAAGCCGCCTCGACTACAGGCCCATGTTGGACCAGTCAGATCCGCCGGCGGAGCAAAGGCGATGCTGTGAAGGATGAAATCGAGTTTGCCAAAGGTCTCGACAGATTTTGCAATCACAGCGTCGATGTGTTCGTCGTTGCAGACGTCCATCGGCATGAGAAACTTTGAACCAATCGGATCGACAAGCTTGGCGACCTTGTTGTGGTTCTTTGGGCGATCTCCGGAGTCCGGCAAGTGCGTGAATCCCATCTCTGCACCTTCCCGATGCAGAAACTCAGTAATGGCCCACGCGATTGATCGCTCGTTAGCGATCCCCAGAACAATGCCCTTCTTGCCTGCAAACAGACCCATCGCAATCAACCTTCTTAAGCAAACGTACGTCTTTATTCTCTTCGACTCGCCACGGCCAGCGTCCGGCGAGATGACTCGCGAAACATCATAAGCTGTTTCTGCGAAAATCTCCTGTTTGGTCGTGCCCGGACCCGGCGCAATTCAAAATCCGATTCAATCCGCATTTCGAATGGCAAGACTACACAGGCGGGATGATAGGGGTTGACTTTGCTGGCGAAAAGCCAGTGGCCATAACACGCACGACCTGCTCAAACAGACGGCTTTCCTCAACAGTCATCTTATCCTGCGATTCCCATGCTTCGTCGAAGGCAAAACCTGCGTGAGCGTTTGATGTATTTCTCAGGGAACGACGCTTCAGGCTTGACCATCGGATAAGTTGTCCGAAAATCACGACAGTCCTGAAAGAAATCTGAATCCGCCGATCGTGACTACCCTGCTTTTCGGAGCTGAATGATGTTTGCGTTGAGAACTTCCGCATTCGTGTTGTCTGCATTGGTGTTTAGCTCAACTGTGGTTCAGCCTTGCCTGGCGCAGCAAAAGAGTGCGGCTCAGTCCAAAGCCGCCGTGCCTCAAAAAGCTGCACCGACTGCGGAAAAAGGTAAGAAATCGGGAGCCGCCGGCAGCAGCGACGCTGGTACCGTTATGCCTTTGAATGCCGCAGGCTGGCCGATTGTCACCACGTATTTTGAATCTCAATCGGGCAAGGAATCGCCCGTGGTTATTCTGCTGACGAGTACCGAGGGTTCAGACAAGGTTGATGCTCGCAACAGACTGATCTGGCAATCGACCGCTCTGGCCCTTCAGAAAAGCGGATTCGCGGTTATTACTGCGGACCTGCGAAAGCACGGCGAAAGTATTCCGCCTGTCGCCGAGGGAAAAGAATCGTCTGTGTTAAAAATGAACGCAGACGATTACCCGTTAATGGTGACTGCCGACATGGAGGCGATTAAGGCCTTCCTGCTGTCCGAGCACACGGCAGAAAAACTGAATGTTCGCAAACTGGGAATTGTTTCGATGGGCTCAAGTTCGATGGTCGCTGCCGCATTTGCTGTGGCTGACTGGGACAAAAAGCCTTATCCGGATGGTCCAACTCTGGCGACAAGCACGCCGCGTGGCCAGGACGTTCGCGCATTGATCTGCTACAGCCCTGCCACAACCGTAAAGGGTATAAACTCAACCGCTATCCTTAAAGCAATAAAGCCTCTGCCAATCGCGGTGTATATCATCGCTGCGAAGGACAACAAGGATGACATGAAGAATGCAGAAAAGTTCTTCAAGGCCGTGGACCCTAAGGATGAAGCCTATGCTGAGTTCCGAAAGCTTGTGATTGCTCCTGGTAACATCCGAGCCGAGCGTTTTCTGGAAGCCAAAGTGGACGAAGCGAACAAGGACATCACTGACTTCATGACGAAAAATCTGAAGCAACTCGAAATGCCTTGGGTATCACGCAAGGATCGTCGCGAGAATTGATGTTTTTTGACAGAGAAGCTCGGGCAATCTGAAAATCAGGCGATGTGAAGCGGCAGATCGGCATTTTCGCACCAGCCGCAGCGCGACGAAAGGCTTACGACCGAATTTCCGCTCCACTCGCGGTGCTGGCTGCGGCCAGCATTGTCCCTTAAATCTCAATCATGCCGACGGAAGTCAGCCCTACAAACGAATAAGGCCTGAAAAGACGCACAGGGCCGAATTCGTCTGGACAAAGGACGCAGTCCAGTCTGAAAAACATAACGCCATGACTTACTCGTCGGTATCAGACCCGCCGTCTTCTTCGTCGTTAGATTCTGCGATATCTTCAGCGGACTCGTCGCTGATGCCCTTTTCGTCATCTTCCGCGAATGCCCCGGGCTTAGTCATAATCCAGATCATCATGGAAGAGATTTCCCAGCAGTCATGAACTTGCCATTGCGACAGCTCTGGCGTTTCAAAGTGTTCGGGAGTGCGCAAAACGAGGAGACAGTCTGCACTGGAGATCGAGTCGCGTGCCAATCGCTTCAGACTTGCCCACAAGGGCTTGCCAGGGGCAATCTCATCGGCCGTTCGATACGGCGGATCGAAGAAGATCAGAGTGTATGGCAGGCAGTCGTCACCACCTTTGGGGCGGAAGGATGTTCTTCGGACATCAGTCTTCCAGCAGATCGTTCGTGCCTCGGGGGCGATTGTCCTGATGTTCGACAAAAGCAGTTCATGAATTTCAGGACTAGCCTCATAGAAGACGCAGGATTTAGCGCCACGACTCAGCGACTCGATCCCCATCGTTCCAACGCCGGAGAAAACATCAGCGACGCGTGCATTGGGAATGAGATGATTCAGCCGGTCAAACACCATCTGACGAACGCGGTCGGTGTACGGGCGAGTTGAATCATCTGACGGAGTCCTCAGCAACCGACGACGGTATTGTCCGGAGATGACTCGCAACGACATAAGAGCAGCGCCTGTTCCAGAATGCAGATCGAATGGGATCCGAGAATCGTAACCAGAACTTCTTCGAAATCGCGGAGTGAACGCCGGAGTCCGTCAGATTTTCAACAGGTCAGGCAAAGATGCGAAAAATCCTAGCAAAACTCAGGGAAATCGAGATTTTAACGGCTGCAATCGATTGACACCTCCGAAGTTCAGAACTCTACTTCCTGCAAAAATACGAGGGTTTTTCGTGTCTCCGAAGACATCCCCTCTTTGTGACCAGTTTGTTCCCGTTCTGAAATTGAATTGAAGGAGAAAATTCCCGATGGCTAAAAAGTCTGATAAGCCTCTGTCAAAGACCGACATTTTGAATGCCCTGGCAGACGCCACCGGACAGAGCCGGAAGGAAGTTGGGGCTGTGTTGGAAGCTCTGGAAGGGCTCATTGCATCGAACGTCTCCAAGGGACCAGGTGTGTTCAACCTGCCAGGTCTTCTGAAGATCTACGTACACACCCGACCAGCGACCAAAGAACGTACCGGCCGCAATCCTGCAACTGGCGAAGAGATCAAGATTGCAGCAAAGCCAGCCAAGAAGGTCGTCAAGGTTCGTGCTCTGAAGAAGCTGAAAGAACTCATCTAACTTTCCCATTTTCTGGGGAAATTCACTGGCCGGAATCCCATTTCCTGCTTGGTGACGCTGAAGATTTTATCGAAAGGTGCCGTTTCCGCGTGAAACTGGCACCTTTTTTTCTTCCCAGCGAACTCCGGACCACTTCCGGCAGGAATTGCTGGATCGCATGTTGACGATGTCATTGGGCACGTCTAGCATGTGGGGGGCGTAACCGACTTGTTCGACACGGTCGCGGGGAGTATTTGCAGGATGTCTGGAGGTTTCCATGCTGGTTTTATCAAGGAAGAAGAACGAAAGCATTGTCATCAACGACAATGTCGTGGTGACTGTGGTTGAGGTTAGAGGGGATAAAGTCAGGATCGGAATTGAAGCGCCACGCGATGTGACCGTCCATCGCCAGGAGGTGCTGGAAGCAATTCTTAGCGAAAAACTGAAGTTGGCTTCAGATCGTTCCGAAGAATCCTGCGACTCAACCGCTTACTGATTTGATTTGCCGGAAGGTAGTTCGCTATCTTTCCGGCTTGAGCAGGCCGTTCACCCGGCCCCATCGTCTAGTTAGGTCTAGGACATCGGATTTTCATTCCGGTAACAGGGGTTCAAATCCCCTTGGGGTCAGTCAGAAAAGCCCACCGATTTTTCGGTGGGCTTTTTTCGTTGGGATTTCTACAACGAGGGCTTTCCGAAGACTGACCGAGGTTCCTGCCCAGCCCTGTAGTTTTGGCCGGAACCGTATCCGTGACTGTTGTCCCTGCCTATTCGCTGGTCACACCGGCTGAACCTCTTATCCGGCGATCCGACCGTTGCTTCGGAACTACTCCGCAGGATACGAAGCTCGCCTTGAACACAACCTGTTTCCTCTTCGGGAATCAACTAAACTGAAGGCCATCTTGAGGATGGTGTTGATTTAAGAAACACTTGGAAGCCACCCAATCAAAGGCCCTGCTTTAATTTCAAGGTCTGGAAGGCGCGGGACAGACATCATGGACAATAAAGAAAAACTAAGTCCCGAGGATGCCCCGTTTGCCTTTGGAAAGAACTGGGGACAGTTTCTGAAAACTCTGAATGAGCAACGCATTCAAGTCGCCGAAGATTCGTTGCTGCGTCTAACCAACCGAAGCCATCTGAAGGGGTGTCATTTTCTGGATGCCGGGAGCGGGAGTGGATTATTCAGCCTCGCTGCTTTTCGCCTCGGGGCAACCGTAACTTCATTTGATGTCGATTCTGATTCAGTGGCATGCACTCAGGAACTGAAACGTCGGTACGGGGCGGCCGGCGAAACTGAATGGCGAATCCTGCACGGCTCCCTGCTTGACAAGGCATTCCTGAACACGCTTGGTGAGTTCGATGTTGCTTACTGCTGGGGCGTTGCTCACCATACTGGCCACATGTGGAGTGCGATTGAAAATCTGACAACTCGGCTGAAGTCGGGAGGAACGTTTGTTTTGGCCATCTATAACGACCAGCTGTACGTGTCCCGTGCATGGCGAGCGATCAAGCGCATTTACAACCGCCTCCCTGCTGTGCTGCGTCCACTGTATGTTCTGGCCATCGGTGCCGCTGAGTTCAGCAAACGATTCATGGTAACCATGGTGGCTTGTTTACTGCGATTGGTCACACTGCGAAACCCGATGGTACCGATGCTGAACTGGGCCAGAGAATCTCAATCCCGAGGGATGCATGGATGGTATGATTTGATCGATTGGGTCGGAGGATGGCCATTTGAGTTTGCACGACCAGAGGAAGTTTTCCGTTTCGTTCGCGATCGCGGCTTCCTGCTTGAGGAGCTATCCACATCAATAGGTCACGGGTGCAACGAATTCGCATTCGTGCGTGTTGATGCACCAGCAGTCAAATCGCCTCAGCGTGGCTAGACTCTTCAACGGGGTGCGATCTGCTGAGCGCGCCGTGAGAACAATGAAATCACGAGGCTTGTTCACGGCTTAGGATTCTGACGGCGGGAGATGCTATTAAAGATTTCTTAAACGTCGCGTGCCAGGTTTGACTCAAAAGAATCGACCGAAGAGTCAGGATCTGCTGGGCTCCTGCGTGGGACCAGCGCCTTCCGGACAGCTTCAGGCGTTCAGTCACGATCTGCTTGCACGCCGATTCCACAATGCCGCTGAGGCTCAACGTCATCCGGATTGAGTTTCACGACCGTTCCGTCGCGACAGCTGATGATTGCTGAATGGAACATGCGAGCGAGTGTGACAACCGTTGACATCGCAGCTACGCCAGCCGCATCAATCTTCGCTACCAGATCGGACTCATTCTTTCGAATCATGGAAGTAACTCCGGTGTTTCTCATCTGATCCGGGCTAATCGGTGTGGATGAATCACTTCAGTGTTTTCAGAATCACCAAAACACACAGTATCAGGTGGCTGGCGGGTCCCATCAAGAATGTACTTGGCATCGGCGATGTTTCGATAGAGGTTTCTGAAATTCCAGATGCCCTGATGATATCGGCGTTTGACCGTTTCTGCCGGCGCATTATGACCACCTTCCTTAACTCTCTCAGCAACCCGTGAAATCGCCACCGTCTCGCTTGGAAGCCAAACGAAGATCAGGATCACACGATATCCGCATGTCGATTTCATGCGAGCCAATCGAGTCGCATGAGCCCTGCCTGCCAGCGTCGTCTCAAAACCCAAGGTCTGCTTTTCCTGAACCAGTGAGTCGATTCTCTGCAGCATCAGCCGGCCGGCTGTGACCGCTTGACTGTCCGGATCAAACGGTGAGAGACCTGCAGCAATCAGATCAGCGTTGACGAATTCCCGACAGTTCACGAATCCCGGAAGAAACGAGGTGGCAAACGTCGTCTTCCCGGCACCATTTGGGCCTGCGATCAAGTAAACGATGGGTTGTTCTGGGTTGATTGGCGTTCGTCGTGTGGTTTATCTCATTCAGCGGTTGTCGTTTCTTCTGCGTTTGAAGCGAAGCTGTTCCAACTCCCGTTTCAAGGGCTGCCAATACGTTTCGTCCGCTTTGCGTTCCGCCAATTCCTCGCGGGTCAATTCCTGTTGCACCGCTGATCGGCTGCCCGAAAGCGCTTCTCCCAGCAGACGGCGGTGGCCCAGCACTTCGCGAAAGATGTCCGGGTATTCGGGAACCAGACGGATCAGAATATCCGGTGTACGAGACTCTCGTAACCAGAAGCGAATCTGTTCTTCATTCGGGCTGTCTCGAAACTCCTCATAATGAGCATCCACCAACCGGCGAATCATGGGCCAGTCTTTGTCTCGCTGCGTTTTCTTGGCCTTCACAAGGTCTTCGATTCCAAGCAACTCGTAAGTCGTTCCATCAGCATCCTGAAGCGTCATTCGACGCTCCCAAAGGGCGGCAAATTCATCACATCCCCTCATTCGCGTCATGACATCCAGACGCATACCCATCGCATCCGCGTGGTGACTGCGAAAATGAACAGCGTGACCTCGCTCGAGGTACTGTGTTTCGTAAGGAGGGACAGCGATGCATTCCGCCTGAAGCTCTGCAAGTGCCGAATAAGTCGCATCAGATTTTCGTTATCGGCCACGACCACAATGTCGCAGTCTCGACTAAACTCTGCCGCGCCGTAGAACACGCAGGCCTGACCGCCCATAAGCAGGTGCCGAACCTCGTGGCAGGAAAGCATCGAAAGGACTTTGATGATCGGGTTCGGGATCAAGTGATCCTCCTACTCGCAGATAAAATTCCCAGAGTTTCATGGATTCATGCCATCGCTCCAGCGGCGTCAGGCAATACCACTCGCGCCACGAATCCTCGTCGTCACGCGACTCTTCGCGTCGTTTCAGCTGTTGTTGAATGATGCTCTGTTCCATAAACGCAGTGTACGAACAGTTTGGGAACTAAGAAAGGACCGACTTTCGGACCCACTAAACAAACTCTGATCACAATGGTGACCGTTCCCAATGGCCCAACCTGCCCAGAATCCAGGCCGAGTACCTATTGGCTGACCTTCCTTTCACTTCTTTCACCTTTCACCCCCTGCCATGCGCAGACACAAACGCGAGCGTGCATCGCGCGGGAGTGGGTATGGGTGAAAGAGAGAGAAGAGAGAATATGTATGTATGTATATGACTGACTTTTCCATTTTCTTCTTTCGCCTACTTTCACCCTCTTTCACCGTTTGCTCTTGGTTGTTTCACCCGGTCGCTGGTTGACGACCAGGTTGGTCATCGTCGTTTCACTCCGGCAGTCTGTCTCGAAGCAGTTGATAGACACGCTGGGGGCGACCCCAGGGCAATCGCACGTTCAAGTGGCTTGAAAAGCTGACAGAATCTTCTTGAGGTTGTTCAAATTCCATCCTGCGAGCAGACGTTTGCCTCGGACGTTGTCTTTGATGGTGGTGTCGGACTTTAGAATTGACAGACTTAGTCTGCGAAATGCGGAAATAATTTCGGGACCATTTCCTTTGCGAATTCGGCTGGCATCTTCGG
>JBIIIF010000109.1:0-20539 GCA_044235005.1 Planctomycetaceae bacterium
GGGGCAGGTGGGTTCCGTGATTCAGTCTGGCGCCAACAGCTGGTGGGATTATCGCTCAACTCAGATCAAGCGTGACTCTGATCTTTGGCAGGTCGAGAAAACTCAGTTCACGACTTTGATGACGCGCTCGTCGACTTTCCTGGATAGTTTCTGGAAGCTCAGCCGAAAGAATGAGATTCCCGACAAATGGTTGCTGCGCGATCAGGATCTGGATCAACTGAACGAAACGCTGGAAGAGCAGGATCCGGAGCGTCGGCTGCGGATGCTGGCGCGGTCTGAGCGATTTATGGAATGTTATCCTCCATACTGGTACTACGTCGCCAGAACTCAGCAGCAGCTTGGCCGTAACCAGGATGCGGTGCGAACCTTTGAACGTCTGGCGGAAATTGGTCACGGCCATTTTCGACAGGACGATATGCTCGCCAGCAGCATGGCCAACATGGCGCTGATTCAGGAGAGTGAACGAGACCCGGAGGCTCCTCGAACTGCGGCCAGAGCCTTCGATTATTCGACACGCAACTGGGAAGCCAACCTCGTCTGTGCTTGGGTTTTGGGCCGGCATGGCGAGTATCGTGACGCAGAAGATCTGATTTTGTGCAACATGGATGATGAACTGGAGACGGATCAAAGCAGCGTGGCGTTGGTTTCGCTGTACTTCCATTCTGCCGACAAAGGCAAGCTGAAGAATCTGCTGGAAGACGAAAGAGTTGTTCGCCGCATTCCGATTCCGGGGTTGTTGCTTTGTGCGCGACTGCTGGGTCCGGATGATCTGCCGCGTGGGGCGGAGACTTATCTGGCTTCCACGTTAACGGCTGTTCCACGGTCTTCCGGACGGATGAATGCCATTTCGGTCGCGGCGGCTCGAGGATGGAAGCTGAATGATGCGGAAGCTCTGATCTCCGATGGTTCGCACACGTTTCAATATGCCGGACATCGTGCGATTGAGGAGGGGCTGGAAGTCAGCTTTACGCCTTCGCTCGATTCGAAGTCATCGGGTGAGCTTGGCACAACACTGAAGATGACGCTGCGTTATCCTGCAACGCCTCCGATTCAGATCGTGTTGACTCGAGAGACCCGAGATGAAGTCGCCGTGAACGACCAGCGAGGTTCTGGTCGATTTCCTCTGTTTGGAGGTTCTCTGACGGGTTCATCACGATCACGGGAAGGGCAGGGGATGTATCGCATTCAGGAGATTGAGGTTGATGGATTGAGACTGTCGTTGCGGCCTTCGACGTCTTCTTCCGACGAGATTCGTGTTCTGCGGCCTGAGTACCCTGAGGATGAACGAACGACGCGCGGGTGATGGTTCGTGAACTTGTAGTGCCGACTTCAGTCGGCATAGCGAGATGATCAGGCAAGAGCATGCAGGCTGAAGCCTGCTCTACGACTTGGCGAGTGGCTCAATCAGCTGCAAAGAGCTCCGGCCGGAGTATTCTCCGCAAGATCCCGGATCATATCGCGCGTGGCCGCCTCGACAGCGTCCTGCCATCGTGCTTCGCCGAATTGTTCCGCGTACGGCTTGCGCTGCCAGGCGAAGTTGATCCCGCGTGAGCTGTTTACCACGGCGCCGAGACCGTCGGAGTTAAATGCTCCGGCGGTGTCCGCAGACGTTCCTCCCTGAGCTCCGTAGCCGGGGATCAGAAGTGGGACCGCTGGCATCTGTTGACGTAGTTCCTGCAGTTGTGTTGGCCATGTAGCTCCGACGACGGCACCCACGCATCCAAATGTTTGTTCCGGAGATCGAGTGGACTCGCTGAGCTTTTGCACGGTGGCTGCGACGGTGCAGTACAACGGTTGACCTTCGGACGCGCGATCCTGAAACTCGGCAGCTCCGGGATTGCTGGTTCGCACCAGAACGTACAGACCTGCTCCTCGTTTCGCGGCCAGCTTGACGAAAGGCTCCAGTGAGTCGGTGCCGAGATACGGGTTGATCGTTAGTGCATCGGCCGACCATGGAGCGGCATCCGGATCTTCACCAGCCAGCCATGCGTCGGCGTAGGCTTCCGCCGTCGTGCCGATATCTCCGCGCTTCGCATCTGCGATCACGATCAGCCCGGATTTTCGAGCATAGCGAATGACAGAGTGCAGGGCCTGAAATCCAGCGACGCCCAATTGCTCAAAGAAGGCGACCTGAGGTTTAACGGCAGGAACCAAAGGACTGACGATATCGATCAGTTGCTTTGAAAATGCTTCGAATCCGAAAGCTGTTCGTTCGAGAATATTCGAGGCTTTGGTCTCTGCGGCAGCACGGACATCGGCTGGCAGCCAGTCCCATCGTGGGTCAATTCCAACGAGGGCTGGCGTGCGGCAGGACAGGATTCGGTCGTTCAGACGTTGGGAATAGCCAGGCATCGTAATCTCAAAGCGTGGGCAGAGTACTCAGTGATAAAAGCAAACGATATGGTCCGCTGCGGAGTGGTATGTTCGCGGACTGATTCACGTTTGCAACTCGAACAGAAAGTGCGGTTGCTGAGCGTACGTTTTTGAGAAATTTGGACCCCGATGAGGAATTCCGCATGACACAATGCCTGATCGCTCTGGGCGGCAACATCAATACCTCCGAAGCTGTTTTCGTGGACGCCATGCAGCGTCTCGAAAGGCCGGGACTTGTCGTCGAGCAGTTGAGTCGGGCGTTCATCACGCGTCCAGTGGGAGCTGCGGCCGGTCAGGAATACGTCAACGGAGTGGCCGTGCTGGAATGTTCTCTCGATCCGGAAACGCTTTTGAACACGCTGCATGAGGTCGAAAATCTCTTTGGTCGCGAACGGACGATTCACTGGGGGCCGCGGACACTGGATCTGGATCTGTGTTTGTTCGGAGATGAAGTGATTGAGAGTCCATCGCTTGTCGTTCCTCACCCCGCCATATGGTATCGGCGATTTGTGCTCGATCCGGCTGTTGAGGTGGCTGGCTCGATGAGACATCCGATTCTGAACCAGACAATGGATGAACTCAAAAACGCGGCGTTGGCAAGACCACTCCGAATCGAGGTGACATCCGGCACACTGTCGGACTCGGAGATCGCTTCGATGGTCGAAAGGCTTCAGGCGAAGGGCGATGTTCTGCGGGAAGTCCAAATCGCCGTTGTTGGGGAATCATCGCCGGTTGATGCGAACGTGTTCGCGCGGCTTCTGATTGAGCATCGCGAAGAAGATCGTAGACCACGCCGGCAGCCGCCAAATGAATCGGGTCGTCAGATTCGATTGCAAAGTGACTTGGCGGAAGACCGCGAGGAACAATTGCGACAATTCTTTGTGGCCGCGCTGGGATAGTTCTCGGCGATACGGAAATTCGGGACCCGGCGAACTGTTGAGCCGAGTGCCACATGGCTGGACGACAGGCCGGATGAGTTTTCATAGACAGCATCGCTCCAAAACGGCCCCCCTCACCCGACCGTCTCCCCCAATTTTTTGCGAGAATGCTGCCTTGTCCTGCCACTCTGCATCCGCAAAAAATGGGGGGAGAGGGGGCAACATGGCGCCGTCCAGGTCAGGGAGTTCTGGATTCCTGAACAACAATCACGGGAGGTTCCTGTGCGTTCGTGAGATGTCGGCCCGTGATGAGATCCTGAATTGTGGATTCAAATTTCTGATTGGTTTCGCCCAAAGCATTCTGGACGACAGCACCCATTTGCAGAGCATTCGAGAACTGTCCGCCTCCCAGTCCAAGGCCCTCGATCAGCCCGGCTATTTCTTTGACCTGCGGATCATTCTCAATGGCTTCAACCTGACCCGGCTTGACGTCGGCTGTGGTGGACGTTTCGCGTCTGGAGAGCAGAAGCCTCCACTGATCGTTGTCGCCCCTCCGAAACAAACGGCGAGTCACTGTGGCTGAGCCGGCTGCAATGTCAAAATCGAAACCGGAAAGTACGACAGTCGAGTGTTTTTTTTGATCCGCGACCCTGCGAGCTGCGTCGGGAAGCGTGTCATTTGGCGGGGCGTCAGGCTGTCGTGGCTGTCCCTCGTTCAGAAGTTCACCGAGCAGACTCTGAACATTTCCACCCAGCATGGAATTGAGCAGCAAACTCAGATCGGGTTTGGCGGATTCGTCAATAACTGTCGAACCTGTCTGAATCAATCGGGAGGCCGCGTTCATTCTCACGTCAACAGCCGCAAGGATCAGTTCAAGATTCTTCTGATCGTCGTTAGTCGCTTGAGGAGGCGTTAGTTTTCTTTCCGCTTCCGGGATCGCCTGAAGTTGTTCGGCGATCGACTTCCAATGCGTCTCTTCAATATCCTGAATACTGTTCAGGAGTGCGAGGCGACATAATTCCCGGCGAGCTTCTGTTTGAGATTCCACATTGGTCACGCGGGATTTCGGCAGTTCAAGAATGAAGAATTTGGGTTCTTCGATGTCTTCCGGGGTGAGGCGTGCGAGAATTTCTTTCAAGAGCCCAATCCGCTGCGAATCTTCTGGCTGTTTGGTTTTGGCGAGTTCGATTTCCTTCTGCAGGGCGTCCGCTAACGAGGCATAGGGTGTTGTTTGCGTTTCTTTTATCTGCAGTGAAGCATTTTTCTCGAAAAACTCGGCACAGTTTGTCCTTATCCAGGATGTGTTCACCAGAAGACGCGTTGGCCTCCTGCTCAGCAACATTCCCCAGATCTGTGTGTTTTCATTGAGGCTGACCTTATCAACAACGCGATCACGAAACGATCGAGCTTTTGCCGGGGCAATTTGTCCCTCTGCAACGTCCGAGTAACTCGCAACTGATATCAGGGCAAACAGGGCAAAAAAAATCGCTTGAAGGAACGAGGTTTTGAATGTCAGGCGGGGAGGTATCAGGCTGTTGAAACACATTGTCGTTCTCTCCCTGAGGGAATGGCCTGCGTCTGGTTTTGTTGTCATCGCCGATAAACACTTTGTAAAGAAACGATAACACCGTTTTGAATGAAAAGGAGTTGGCTATAAGCATGTGGAGGAAAAGGATATTTGTCTGGTGATGGTGCTTGATTTGAAGTTGTCGATATCTCAGGATCACCCTCGTGATTCTCTTCCAAGATGACATCTGTATTACTTTAACACCTGATCAGCTGACACACTCCTCTCCCCACCTCATGATGCCCTCAATTCCTCACTCGACCAATCCACCTTCCTGGTTGCGATGGTTCGTCAATGACGCCGTTCGTGGTGTAGTGGATCGCCATGTTACTGCGCCCATCGGCTGCCACTTCTTTCACGATACCGAATTGGATTCGTGGGAGGTTTCTCTGTTTGTTTCCCGAACAGAAGTCTGTGGTGGTCCAGCGGATGGACGACAGGTTCCCTTCGGGCTTCAGATTGATATTCTCGCTGTCTGTGCTGCATTTGATTCACCCCCGGCGATCTACTGGCAGGCTGAAAAGATTGCTCATGATGACGACTTAGGGAATCATCTGTCTTTTGAGGGGATTGCTCGCGGCTCCAATGTTTGGTTGAGAATTCTGCAGAATGCTCCTGACTGGGCAGGACCCGGTCGGCTTGTCCATGCGAATACCGGCACTATTGAAGACGTTTGGTGACAACGCGACAGAAGTCTCTTTTCTTTAAACGGGATTGCTCGTTCGGCGTCGTCTACTTTTGGCACCGGGAACAGAAAAAAGTGGCCCGCTGTGCCTGAACGATTCTCTGGATCTCCGCTTCGCCGCAGTTTAAACATCGAATACCAGCTTTCTGGTACACGCGATGGTGATTCTGGAAGCTTCCGTCTTTGTTTAAGGCATTCCTGTAAGTGCCGTCGTTCAGGGTTGAACCTTCATAGCGAATAGCCTCATTCAGAATATGGTGGGTCGCTTCGTTGAGCTTCGCAATTTGCTTTACGGACAAAGTTGCAGCGCTGCGAAGCGGACTGATTCCGGAGCGATGCAGGATCTCACTGGCGTACAGGTTCCCAATTCCGGCGACCAGAGATTGATCCAGTAAGGCGACTTTGATTTCACGCGCTGTTTTTGAAAGTCGACTTTGCCATTGCTGTTCGGTAATTGCTAACGCGTCGGGACCGAGTTTAAGTTGCAGGTCCACGAGTTGATCGGGCGTAAGCAGTGACAGAGTCCCCAATCCTCGACGGTCCCAGAATTCCATCCGGCTGGCACGATCTGGCGAAGGTTCAAAATGCCACACGACTCGGCGATGTTCGGCAGTCGGAGGCTCTGAAACCAAAAGCAGGCCTGTCATGCGAGGTTCGACGACGACAGTTTCTCGCGAATCCAGTTCCAGCAGAATTCTTTTGGCCAGTCTGCTGACGTTTTCGATGCGACGGCCCCTGAGTCGCTGCACGACGGTTTTGCGCTCAGGTGACACACAGATTGGTTTTCGCCGACACCGGACGAACTCTACGGAAGAAATGATTCGACCGCTACAATCGTTGCGGACGCCTCGAACCATTGTTTCGACTTCTGGAAGTTCCGGCATTGTCTGGTCCTGCAACCTGCAATCAGAAAGTGATCCATCGGGAGTGTGGCATCCTGACATCCAGGATCGTGAGCGGAGCGATCACTCGGTGCAAGCCACTGGGGGCAGGATCCTCAAATCGGGTGTAGTCGCTGATTTCGGCAGGTCCTGCCTGCCGGGCAGGACTTCGCGGCTTGCCGCGACCTCTGTGCATGTGAACCGTCAGTATCGGCTTGCCGTCTCATTGGCACGTCGCAGAAGGTTCGCCTTGCGGCGAAAGTCCTTTCCGGCAGAAAGGACCTACTTTCACAGTCGTTCGCGACTACACCCCTCAAATCCTGCAACGGGTCATGCGGAGCTGCTCTGGATTTATACGGGATCAGGGAGGAAACCAATGTCCCGATTGATCAAGTGGTTTCCTGTCCTGACGGTTTCCCATCGAGTCAGTTCCGGGAGCGGGAATTCTGGGGTGAATCTGACACAGACAGTTCGATTGGAACGATCATTGGATGCGGGAGAACGGGTACGTTGCGGAATTAGAGGAATCTTCTTGACGCTGAGTGTCAGCACGACGATCCTAGACAAAGGTTTTTTGTGCCGCGTGCGGGCGTTTGCGCAGTTTTTGCTGTGATCCGGGAATCCGCTGGATTTCTGTCCGTACTTCGTTCGGTTCTTTATGAGGTCATCCAGATGCCACTGTTTGATTCCGTCTTCTCCGGTTCAAGTCCTCGTTTCCGACGGTTCCTGCGAGGAGGCGTGACGTTTGCTTTCGGTTGTGCGGTCCTTGTGTCGAGCGGTGTTGTCTTAGCAGGTGAAAGGGATAAGCCAGTCGCTTCCGGAATGGAATCTTCTCGGTTGCGGTTGGAGGCTCGACTGGCTGCTGAGGAGGGTGATTTCCGGAAAGCTGCCGAGAATCTTGAGGCCGCCGCTTTGAAGGCTGGTGATCGAAAGACAGCCGAACGCGCTCGGATCAGCCGCGAAAAACTGGAAGCTGGTGGTGGTGCCCAAACTGACTTCCAGACTTTGATCAACCTGATTGTGGAGCAAACCAGTCCACCGGCGACCTGGGAACAGGACGGGGGAGACTTCGGAACGATTACTCAGTTCGATCAGGGAGTGTTTTTTGGGACGCCGCTAATGGCTACGTCCCTGATGATGAGATATGACAACTCTCGATTGCTGGCTGCCGCAGAGCTGGCTCGAACCGCGAATCCAAACGACGATGTTCAGGAGTCATCAGAACTGCGTCTTGTTTCGCTGCCTCGCCTTGAGCAACACGTCAAGAGTCTGATGGCGGCTGGTCAGCCCATTCCGGATGATGTTGCTTGCCTGGCCGGTCTGACAGAAGTCCAGTTCCTGTTTGTGTTTCCGGACTCACAGGACGTTGTGATCGGTGGGCCAGCGGGTGCCTGGAAGAATGCTGAAGACCAGCGAACGGTCAGTGTGTCGAATGGTCGTCCCACGCTTCGATTTGATGACCTTGTCACATTGAGCCGTACTTTCGAGCAAGGTGGCTCTGGCTTCTTCCGGTGTTCGATTGATCCAAAGCCCGAACAGGTCAAAGCTGTTCGTGACTATGCTGCGAAGATGAAGCTGACTGCCGGTAATGTTGCCACTGAGACCGCCAAACTCGAAGAAATGCTCGGTTTGCAGAACGTCATCGTACAGGGGATCCCTCAGGATTCTCGCGTGGCCAGTGTGATCGTTGAAGCCGACTATCAGATGAAGCTGATTGGGATTGGCGAGCGCGAAGGCGCGGCTGGTATGAAGAGCTACTTTGATCTGCTCAGCCGAGCAGAACGCAAGGGATCGGCGATGGATGCCCTGCGATGGTGGATGACCGCAGGTCACGATTCGATCCAGGTTTCGCCTGACCGTCATTCGTTTGAGTTCTCTGGCAAAGAAATCCAGTGCCAGTCTGAAAATCAGTTGGTGGCGGCAGACGGAAGTCGGCAGGCCACGGGCAAAGCCGACAACGCGAATACGGAGTTTGCTCGTTTGTTTACAGAGCATCTGCCGGAATTGTCCAGTCAGGACGTCGTGTTTGCTGACTTGCAGAACGTCTTCAATTTGGGCATGGCAACAGCTCTGGTTCATACGATGGGCTTGAATCGCCAGGTGGGCTGGCAGCCTGAAGTGCTCAGCGCAACGGGCAGTTATTCACCGGCTCCGGTCGAAGTGCCGGCAGAATTGATGACAGCAGCCAGCAGCCGAGTTTATAACGGCCGCGAAATTGTGGTTCAGGTGGCTGGTGGCGTGAGGGGTGACCTGCGAAGCGTTGTAAAGAACCCGGAAAACTTCGAGGTTTCAGCCGACGTTGCCAGGAAGGCCATCGAATCCAATCCAGTGGGCCAGTCCGGTCGTTGGTGGTGGGATGCTGCGGCCCGATAATTCGGTGCCAAAACATAACAGGGCTAATCGTGACCTCCTTTTGAGTTCACCGGTTCGTTCATCAGAAAAAACACAAAGAGCGAAGGTCGATGGCCTTCGCTCTTTTTTCGTTGGGAGGGCCGAAATCCTTGTCTTCCGAGGTTTCTCATGGAGTTTTCGGGTAATCTGCAGTTTCCGGGGCTGAAGCCGGAACACCGCTTTTCCAGTTTTCCAAACCCGCTACTATTCGCTCCGGATTGCGTTCGGTGCTTCTGACGCCCTGTATTTCTCGGGGCAGCAGCGATCGTGGACGTTTGTAACTCCCGGGATGCCCGGGGGGAACTCGGATTGGAATCATGGCTCGCCTCACTCAGGCCGATCTTGTGGCGTTGAATCGCGCGTTTGATGACCGCTCCCCCCAGGAACTGATTCTTTGGGCGAAGGAAACATTTGGCGAACGTGTCGCGGCAATGTCCTCAATGCAGGAATCGGGCAATGTGATTTGTCACATGCTGTATTCGATTCCCGCCAAGCTCCCGGTCGTATTTGTCGACACCGGCGTGCTTTTTCAGGAAACGCTGGATACTCGCGATCGCCTGATGCAGCATTATGGGTTGGAAATTGAAACTCTGACCCCGACTCTCACAATGGAAGAGCAAACAGAGAAGTACGGCATTCTGTATCTGACGCCGGAAGGCCAGAAGCAGTGCTGTGAAATGCGAAAATCTGAGCCGCTGGATGCCGTGAAAGGACGCTACGACGCCCTGATTGGCAGCCTACGCCGGGCTGACGGCGGCCGCCGTGGTGTTTGCCCGATCCTCGCGATTGATTCGCGACTGAACTGCCTGCGAGTGAATCCGTTGGCGAATTTCAGCGACGAGCAGTTGGAAGGCTACATTCACGAGCACAAAGTGATTCTGAATCCGCTGCACAAACAGGGCTTTTCCACAATTGGCTGCAATCGCTGTACAACTCCTGTTTTGCCGGGTGAGCCCAAGCGAGCTGGTCGATGGCGGCATCTTGGACCATGGAGTGTGTATTGCGGAATTAATCCGACGGACCTGGATCCTGAACGGTCTCCTGCCGTGGACTTCCCGCAGGATCTGGTAGACAGAATTCTGGGCCGTCAGACTGACTTCATGATCTGAATCGTGGCAGGGCGGATTGATTTTTGGGCATGTCTCCGCGCGAGACCGGTGGGTTGCCGCACGCTGCAGGCGATCACTGAGCATATGTCCCCATGAGTTCACCTTATGGTGTTTCGCGACCTGTGTGCCAACAAAACGTTCGCATTTTGCGGGTTCCAGCGCAACGTGCCCCGAGATTCTGACCCAAGGAAGATTGGGTCAACAAATGGTCTGCAAGCGTTGAGTTGCTTTGTTGGGAGGTTTGCGCAGGTTGGTTCTGAGAGGTCGATGTCGCTGTTTGTAAACATTGGATGAGTTTTTTGCGATTCAATGTTTGCATGCTTGCAACAGGTTGTCCGGCGACACCATCATCTGAAAACGTGAAAGCCGTCTGAGAGCAGAGACCCTTTCGTCGCAACTGTTCCAACGCCGACACGCAAGAGGGCTAGCTCACTTTTGCTGCAGTTTTCATCGTTTCAACACTGTTTTCAGCGATCTGACTTTTTGCAAACGTCGGCGGAACTTGGATTTGGCTGGTGGGTATCGACTACTTTGACGGCGGCCATTTGGTCAATGGCAGGGAATTTGCTGATTGAGAATGCTCTGAAGTCAACGGTTCGGGACCTTTTGGATTGTCGTCTACAGGGTGGTTTGAGTTTCGGAAGACAGCTCACAGATTGACGCGAACCTAATGAACTCTTCAGTAGTAGTTTTAATCTCCGCGGCCCTTTCGGCGCTGATTCTGGCTCCGGTGGTTGGCATTGTTTGCCGATGGCTGGGCATTGTGGATCGGCCGGATGGTCATCGCAAACTGCACTCTTACGCGGTTCCGCTGACTGGCGGTCCGACGGTGCTGCTTTCAATCATCGTTGCGATCGCCGTGACCAACTACGTCTTTCCGAATTTATTGAACGCGAGGGACGGAGATATTCGTTTCCTGCTTTCGCTGTCTGGTGCGTCGCTGCTGATCGTTTTGGTCGGAATGCTGGATGATCGTTTTGGGCTGCGGGGCCGCCAGAAATTGGCAGGTCAGTTCGTGGCCGCTTTGATCATGGTTCCGTCCGGCATTTTGATTCAGCGAATCGAAGTGTTTGGCCACCCGATTGAATTTGGTGATTTTGCTCCCCTCGTCACAGTATTCTGGATTTTGGGGGCCGTTAATGCCTTAAACCTGATTGACGGTGTGGATGGGCTGGCCAGTACGACCGGCATCATACTGAGTCTATCGGTAGCGGCGGTCACTTACATTCTTGGAGGACGTTCGGACGGACTGTTGATTTCTTTGGCTCTGGCCGGGGCATTGACCGGGTTTCTGTTTTTCAATTTTCCTCCTGCGAAAATGTTTCTGGGCGACTCCGGCAGCATGTTGATCGGGCTGGTGCTGGGCAGTGTGGCTTTGAAATGTTCGTTCAAGCAGTACGCCGCCGTCGCGTTGATTATGCCAACGGCGATTTGGGCCATTCCAATTTTCGACGTGGCCATGGCAATTCTGCGGCGGCGACTCACTGGCCGCAGTATCTACACAACGGACAGAGGTCATCTTCATCATTGTCTGGCACGTAACGGCCATACTGGTGGTCGCCTGCTGCTGATCGTCGGGTCACTGTGCAGCCTGACCGGGCTGGGCGCGATTGCCGCAGCGGCGTTTAATGATGATATGTTGGCTGTTATGGCCGTTGGTACAGCATTGTCACTGCTGGTGGTGACGCGTTCGTTTGGACATGCAGAACTGAATTTGCTGACAAATCGTGTGCGCCGCTTTGCAGGGTCGCTTTTTAGCAAAGGCTCACAGCCGAACCCTGTCCTGCATGATGAACAGGTACGCCTTCATGGAAGGCATAAATGGGAGCAACTCTGGGAAACGCTGACGCAATTTGCTGAGCAACACGAGCTTGCTGGCGTTGAATTGATGGTCAACATGCCGAGCATGGGTGAGGCTTATCATGCGACCTGGCGAACCAGAGTGCGCGTTGAGCAGCATGATGCATGGCGTTCCGATATTCCCCTCGTCATAGAGGGGATCCGCGCTGGTCATGTCAGGCTGGTGGGTGTTGCCCCGGCAGATTCCGTTTGTGATTGGATGAACCGTGTGATGGACGGGATGAGGCCTTTTGAGAATCAGCTTCGAGAGATTGTTCTGCATTTGCGGAACCAGGGTATGAATGCCAACGGAACGCTGCGGGATTCGGGGGGGCCATTCCGCCTACCACCTGTTCCGGAAGAAGCGACGGCCTGAGAAGATAGTCGAGTCGTCGTTTCGAAAACTCCAGGGTTGCAATTCAGGGGGCTGATCTTCGGATGATGGATCAACACATGCTCCGAGAATCCTTCCCGCGGAACTCTTTCGCCTCATTACGACGCACGGCTTTTTCTGGTGGTGAGTTCCTGCGGACCTGCGCTCTGTGGGTCATCACTCTGACAGTCTGCGCCGTTCCCTGGTTGCTTGGTGGCGCTATTCCACATGCCAAATGCGTCTTGCTGATTGGTGCGGTGGCAGGGGCCGGTCTGGCATTGGCAGGGTGCGTTTTGCGAAGAGAAGCACCAGCGGTGATGCCGCTGACCGCGTGGCCTTTGCTGGGATTTTGCCTGATTAGTCTTCTGCAGTTGATGCCTGTGTATGAGCATCCTGCAATGCAAATGAAGCATGCTGTCATGCACAGCGTGGCGTTGGATCTGCCTGTTTTTCAGGACGAGGGTGCGTTGCGGAAATCGTATTCTCGGACGGTTTTGCCGGCAGAGACGCGGCAAGGACTTGCTCAGCTTCTGTCGCTGGTCTTGATTGTGTTGGTGGTCAAAGAGTCGGCCGCGACGACGCGAGACGTGGCAGTCGTCATGGTGGGCCTCGTCTTAAGCGGTTGTTGCATGACGGCTCTGGCTCTGTCTCAGCAGTACGGAATGCTGGATGTCGTGGTTGGCAACCATTGGAAGGTGAGCCAGACAAAGCCGTTCGGGTGTTTTGTGAATCCCAACAATGCGGCCAGCTGGCTGATCGTTTGTCTGGCCGCCGCGTTCTATCTGGCCGGACGTTGCTTCAGAATTCGTGACTCCGGCAAGTTCCAGTCGGCCCGAAGCTGGAGAACAGTTGCCGACAGGGTCTGGCTACTGTGGTCGGGATTCGTGGGGCGTCTCGCGGAGATGAATACATCGCAGATTCTGGCTTCTGCAGCCATCATCCTGCTGATTGCGGGTATTGCGGCGACTTTGTCGAGGGCGGGTATCGTGGCTGCTATTCTTGGCATCATGGCATTGGCGCTAAGCCGACTGCTGGCCGGACGATGGCTAGCCTCATTCTGTAGTGTGCTGCTGATTCTGGTTCTCAGCTCTCTGTTTATGAGTCTTATGGAGCTGGACACGACCGTGCTCTCGGAACTGCGGACGCTAAAGGACCCGGTTTCGGATTCGACAATCCGTCTTTTGCACTGGACCGATTCGCTGCAATCATGTGCTGACTTTCCATTGTTGGGGTCCGGTCTGTCTGCATATCGCTGTGCTTCGATGCCTTATCAACGGCACGATACGGGCAAGTGGTTTCAGCGAGCAGACAATCAATACGTCGAAGTGCTTGTCGAGTGTGGTTTTTTGGGTCTCTGCTGCTTCCTGGCAATCGGCTTGCTGATGATAACTTTTGCATTCAAAGCCCTGGCGTCTCGGCGCGGGCGAACTGTGGCCGGCGCAGATGTGGCAGAATGGCTGGGCAGTGTCGCACTTCTTTGCGTTGTCGGACTGGCAGGTGCTGCATTCTTTGATTACGGCACATCAGTGGCCTCGGTGGCGTCTGCTTTTGTCACCATCATGGTCCTCCTGGAACGATGGTCCTCCCGAACCCAGAAGCCCGTTGTCGGTCAGGAGGAAACTCCGGGCCTGAGGTATTCGACGATTTCACGCGCTTCTGTCTGGGTTCTTGTGATTGTTGCCTGCCTCGTTCAGCTGCCCGATTCGCTTGCGGCGGCAGGAATTTACGATGCTTCGGCGCCTGTAGAGAGGTTGGTTGCAACTCCTGATATCAGAGTGTTAATCGAGTCTGGTGAGACGTTGTTTCAAGACCTGGATCAGGCGATCGCGGCTCGTCCGGACGATTTCCTGGGGCAGCGAGTCAAGTTGCTTTTGCTCGATCTGCTTTGTCGGCGCGATCTTCTTCTGCAGACTACGGATGGGCAAAAAGAATCTCCGGAGCAGCTGGGGGCGATGTTCAGACAACTGGACATTGCCAGCCTGACCTTTCGTCTGGCGGATGAGTCCATCGCTGCTGACGTTAAAGAGGACGTGCAGCGGGAGGTCGCAGTGACGATGGAGAAATACCCCTGCACAGAAACGGGCAGAACGTTATTGAAGCATTCGGCAGGACTTCCGTCTGTCGGGCTGACGCAGATCGAATACGATTTGTTCTTCGGTGATGCCGTCTCAAGCCGGCAGCACATTGCCTGGTTGCGGTTTTCAGAACCTCATGCTGCCGCAGCGTTTTTTGAAATCGGCCAGATTCTGTTTCGCATGGATCGGCACGAGGAGGCGCGGCAGTGTTGGGATCAGTCGTTGCTGATTTCCGAAGCGTTCCGACCAAAGATGATTATGGATAGGGCCACAATCCTGGGGGTAGATTCTGCCTTGGCCTGGCTGATGCCGCTGGATTATGAATCCTGCGTTAAGTGCGTCAGCGAGTGCCGAACTGATCCTCGTTTGTCGTTAGAATTGCTGGAGCGGGCCAATCAGTTATGGGTTGAGCAGTCGCCAAAGCGGACCGAACCGGTGATGCTGATGCGGGCGGAGCATTTGTTAGAACAGGGGCAGGGCAGTCAGGCGCTAGCGGCACTGGATGAATTTCTCTATTCAGCACCGCAAAATCTGACCGTGCGAAAGGCCAAGGCCAGACTCCTCGAGCGGGTGGGCCAGAACGCGAAGGCATACGATGAATGGTTGCGGGTTCGTAGCTTCTCCCCGGAAGATCCGGATGTCGAAGCGGCCTTGAAGAGGTTGGTAAAATTGCCTCCCACATCCGCTCGGTGATAACAAACGAGTCAAGGAGTTTGTTTGCTCAAGAATGTACTGGTCATTTGTTCTGTTTCGTCTGTGTCGAGCAGAGAGGCGTTGAGTTTGTGCAACATCAATTTGATGACTTCTGACATCAGGCTTTCCCAGATCCCCCAGGTTTTTCCGGTGGCAGGGGATGCTCCTGGAGTTCCTGAAATATCGACTCCGTTGTGGATTACCGACTGGAAACGTCTCACAATGGCAAAGTAGACGCAAGAATTGTGGTTCATTGAGGAGCCCAGCGTTACCGGACCATGAAATTCCAGGAGTTTGTGACTGTGCCAAGCATGCCCTACGAAAACCAGCTTGTTCAGCCTGCACCAGGCGAGGATCAGAGCGGAAGCGTTGATTTGCTGGGGTTTGTTCGGCGTCGTAAGTCCTTCGTTATTCTGTTTGGGCTTCTTGGGGTGGCCGTTGGATACATGATGTACCAGCGAGAAACGCCCCAGTATCGATCGGAATCATGGGTGCAGGTGATTCATCGCACTTCAGATCCCCGTCTGACATCTATGCTGGCTGAAAAAGATCTGACGGATTCCGATTATGTGATGAAGAGCAAAAGGACACTCGGAGCTGCCTTCCAGAAGCATGGGCTTTCAGAATTATCCCTTCTGCAGGGATTGTCTGAAGAAGATGCCGTGAATCGGATGGCCGGGATGATTGGCACCCGGAATCTGTCGGCCAACGTGGTTCAGGTCTCAGCCACGGGGACTGATCCTGACGATCTTCGTCGGATTGTGCAGGCGGCCTCAGAGGAGTATGTCTTCGCCCAGCAGGGGAACTACAAGGATGCTTCTGAGGAGCTGAAGGAGATTCTCGGCAGGGCTCGAGATGAGTTTCTGACGATGCTGAAAAAGGCGGAAGATGATTACAGCAAGTTCCGAGAAAATTCTCGGCTGAACACAAATGGTGATAACCCGTTTCGAGCTCGGGCTCTGGCGGCTCAGGAGAAGGTCTCTTCGCTGGAGCTGGAAAAAACAGAGTTGAAGGCTCAACTGGCTCAGTTGGAGGAAGCCGTGAATCGGGGTGGCTCTCGCGAGGCTGTGATGCTGCTTGTAGGAAAATACACCGACAATTCTCAGTCCGGAACCACGCTTCCAGAATCTTCCTCCCAGGGCATTACAGCGGCTTTGTTTCCGTTGATCAGGGAAGAAGCGTTGCTCTCTTCGCAGTTGGGCAGTGATCATCCTAAGCTCAATACAATTCGGATGCAGATCGAGATGACGCGCAGTCATCTCAAGAAACTGGCTGGCGAAGAGGCTGCCGCAGCCGGTGCAGAAGCAGAACCTGCAACAGACTTTTTGACCGTGTATCTGCAGTCGCTGCATGAGGAATTGCGGATTATCGAACGCCAGCAATCTGATCTGAAAATTCTGGCGACCAATGAAGAGGCTCAGGCCCGGACTCTGATGCAGGAGGAGATTGAGGATACAAACCGCAAGAATGAAATGGAGCGACTTTCAAAGCTGTTTAATGAGACGACATTGCAGATCAGTGAGATTCAGGTGAATGCGGGTATGGGAGGAATTACGGCCAGTATCCTGTCACCTGCTCAGCCCGGTTATCTGATTTATCCGGTTCGGACCTCCTTTCTCGGGATGGGTGGGTTTCTTGGGGCGATGGTGGGTTTGGTGTTGGGTTATCTTGTTGAAGTAGCGGATCGCAGTTTTCGGAAGCCGGAGGACGTTATTCGGGAGTTTGGAGTTCCTATCGTGGGGCATATACCTTTCATTACCGAGCAACGTCTCAAGTCCATTCCTGCGGGTAGTGTCATGGATCGAACGGCCGTGTCTGTTCATCTTCCAAGGTCTCGACCGGCAGAAGCCTATCGCGCCGTGCGAACGGCAATTTGTTTTAGTGTCTTCGGGGGTTCGCATAGGGTGATTTCTGTGACCAGCCCCGCTGCTGGTGACGGGAAATCGACACTGGCTTTGAATCTGGCTCTCTCGTTGGCACAGTCCGGCAAGAGGACCATTCTGGTGGAAAGTGACTTCCGCCGTCCGAAAGTGCATAAGCTGACTGGCGTTGAAAACACGAAGGGCTTCGTTGATGTCCTGCGTGGCGACACGGAGTTGACCGATGCGATTCAGGACACCAAGGTTCCTGACTTCTTTGTTTTGCCCTGCGGTAAACCTCCGAGGGATCCTGCGGAACTGCTCGCTCGTCCCCAGTTCGAACAGATCCTGCAGGTTCTTCGGGAGAAATTTGAGTATGTAATTATTGACACTCCGCCGGTCCTCGCGGTGACTGATCCATGCGGTGTAGCGGCTCGCGTGGACGGGGTGCTGGTCTGTATGCGTCTGAGTCGACATACGCGAGATCTGGGTCGGCGAACAATCGAGCAACTTCGTGATATCGGGGCGACGATCTCAGGGATTGTGATTAACGGCGTTGAAGAGCAAGACGCTTACGGTTATGGCAACTACCGCTACTCCGACTACCGATCCTACTACAAGAATTACAACTACAAGTACGGTGAGCACGGCAGCAAAGATGGCCGAGAGTATTACGCTGACGATCATGCGGGTGACCTCGCGGGTTCCGCATCAGAAAATCTGAATGATTCTTCCGCGTCCTGAGTTCCTGAAATTGCCCGGGCGTTAAAGTCGCCGTCATTCTCCGAGTGACGAAATGCGATTTTCGCAATCGCTGTGACCTGTGGTTTGTGGGCTGCTTAGCTGGACAGCGTCATGTTGCCCCCTCTCCCCCGATTTTTTTGCGGATGCAGCGTGGTGTCCTGTGGCAGCGTTCTTGCAAAAAATTGGGGGAGTGGGCCGGGTTGGGGGGGGCCATTTTAGCACGCTGCATTCCAGGAAAGCCCCCTCATCCGGCCTAACGGCCACCTTTTCCCCCGAGGGGGAGAAGGGACTTCGTTCACGCGGCAATCCGCGAAGTCCTGCCCGGCAGGCAAGGCCTCCTGAAATTTGTGGCTGCGTTGTTGAATCCTTTGCGTTGAAGAGTCCTTGCCTTGAGATCTTTCTTATGGCCATGCTGTTTCCCAGAACGAAAAGATCCCTCGCTTGAATTGGCGCGGGATCTGCTTGTTTGAGCCCTGTGCTTAAATGACGAATTTGGCGTGGGCGAATCGAGAATGTGTCGTTGATGTGTGGCGTTTCATGGATGTCACCCAGAGGCACGAAGTGCATCTTTGGCCCCGCAGTGTCCATGCAGGCCCGCTCTCTGACGTTGATGTTTCCCCGGAGCCTCAAGCCGTAGATTGATGAATAGTCGCCCCAAAGTTCTCTTCCTGAATCGATCCTACTGGCCGGATGTGGAAGCGACCGGTCAACTACTGACAGAACTCTGTGAGTCTCTGCATTCGTCCTTCGAAGTCAGTGTTGTTGCCGGACAGCCCAATCAGGTGCGGGATGCGAATGAGGTAACTCCCTGGCAGCAGGAACCCGTTCGCAACGGGGTCAGAATTCACCGTGTGGCTCACGCTCAGTACTCGAAAAGTCGCATGCTGCTGAAGGCGTTCAACTATGTTTCGTTTGTCCGATCCACGCGTCGGTTTCTGAGATCCTGTGCTGCTCCTGATGTTGTCGTGTTCGAGACGGATCCGTTTCTGCTGCCGTTTGAAGCACGGCGATTACAAAAGCGAACAGGTTGCAGGATGGTTGGTTATCTGCAGGATGTCTATCCCGATGTGGCCGTTGCACTCGGCAAAGTTCCGGACAACTGGATGATTCGTCGGCTGCGGAAGTCACTGTTTTCGATCTACCGATCCTGCGACAGAATGGTTGTTCTCAGCGAGGATATGAAACGTCTGTTGATCTCAGGCGGTGTTGATGGTGACCGAGTCGACATTGTGCCGAACTGGGCTGATCCTGAAGTTGTCCGGCCGCTCGAACACAGCCGTTTTCGTGTCAGCAACGGGCTCGAAGAGAAGTTTGTCGTGATGTATTCCGGCAACCTTGGGCTGACTCAAAGACTGGAAGAATTTGTGCTCGCGGCCGAACTCCTCCGCGATGAGCCACGTATCGTGTTCACGTTTGTCGGACAGGGGTCTCAGCGTGATCATCTTGTGAAGATGGTTCATCAGAAGAATCTGAGCAACGTGCGATTCTTTGATTATCAGCCCAAGTCGGAATTGGCTCAAAGCTTAAACGCGGCCGATCTGCACCTGGTGCCGCTCACTCGCGAGCTCAGCCAATGTCTCATGCCCAGCAAGTTATACGGGATCCTGGCCGCCGGCCGGCCGTATCTGACAAATGCCCCGCCTGACAGTGAGTTGGCGAGATTAACGGGCGAGTATCAGGTAGGAATGACCGTCGAGCCCGGCTCGCCGAAAGCCATTGCTGATGGGATTCGCATGGCGGCTAATAATGCGACCGGAATCCGCGACATGGGCAAAAATGCCAGAAAACTGGCTCTTTCCGAATTTACTCGAGAGAAGTCGGCCGAAAAATTCCGTGACGTCCTGAAAACTGCTGTTGTCCGCCATTAACGCTATTTGTCTGAATGCCTCAATTTGTATACTCCGGCCGCGAATTTCAATTTGTCGGGTTTTGAGTTGTTCTGAGTTGGTGTGGGAAGGTTGAGGCTCACTGGACAGCGGCATGTTTAACGACTCAGATTCACTGCAGGAGTTTTGTGATCAGAATTTGCTGAGTGAAATAGCGCCCCTTCTCCCCCTCGGGGAGAAGGTGGCCGACAGGCCGGATGAGGGGCCTTTCGTGGGTGGCATCGCTCCCAGACGTCGCCCTCACCCCGGCCCTCTCCCCCAGTTTTTTGCGAGAATGCTGCCATGCGAAGCCACGCAACATCCGCAAAAAACTGGGGGAGAGGGGGTAACCTGGCGCTGTCCAGCTAAGCACTGAACACAAATAGACTTTGGTCGCAGATCATCGCTGAACGTCAGTTGCATTCGCAGCATGAGTCATTGGCAGGCTTCATTTTCTGAGTGGTTTTTTTGAGTCAAGTGCGGGCATAATGACTTTTACGTCAACTTCCAGAATCTTTGTGGCCGGGCATCGCGGCATGGTGGGTGCCGCTGTTGTGCGCCGACTTCAACAGTGCGGGTTTAATAATCTGCTGCTGGCTTCGCGGTCTGAATTGGATTTGACTTGTCAGGCGTCTGTCCAGGAATGGTTCGCGGCCAATCGTCCGGATGTCGTTGTGTTTGCGGCGGCAAAAGTAGGCGGGATACATGCCAACAGCACTTATCCGGCCGAGTTCCTCTATCAAAACCTTGCGATGGCTTCTAATGCCGTCCATTCCGCGTGGCAGACGGGAACGCAAAGGTTTCTGTTCCTGGGCAGTACCTGCATTTATCCGCGACTCGCCCCGCAGCCCATTGCGGAAGACAGTCTGCTGACATCCCCGCTTGAGCAAACGAATGAAGCGTACGCGATTGCCAAGATCGCAGGCCTGAAATTGTGCCAGTATTATCGTCGCCAGTACGGCGTGCTTTACCATTCGGCAATGCCGACCAATTTGTTTGGACCGGGCGATAACTACCATCCGGACAATAGCCACGTGCTTCCGGCGTTGATTCGTCGCTTTCATGAAGCGAAAATTGCTGATGTCCCCTGCGTCAATATCTGGGGCTCCGGAACTCCATTGCGAGAATTCCTGCACGTCGATGATCTCGCTGCCGGAATTCTTCACTTGCTGAAACTGGCTGATCCTCCGGATCTGGTCAACATCGG
>JBIIIF010000110.1:0-20442 GCA_044235005.1 Planctomycetaceae bacterium
AAAGAGATATCCGAGAATCCCGGAGAAGTAACTGCGGAAATTCCGCTTGGCTACTGCCAGAATTACATGACTGCGAAACATGCACACACCTTCGCTCTGGATAAGAATCGGAAATCTGCCAACCGACAATTTGACGGCGTTTAAAAAGCTCAAACCGGATCAGCAGACCATAAATCAAAAGGAAACAAACGCGGCCTCAATTACGCAGCACTGTGAGTCAGCTTGCGGAATTGCTTTTCCATATCGACTTCGTTGTTGCCAAGGTCACCCGTTGGACCATCAAACACCACACGACCATTATTCACCATCACCACTCGACTGCAGACCGCGCGAACTTCCTGCAGAATGTGAGTCGACAACAGAATCGTCTTCGTCTTCGCCAACTCAAGAATCAGGTCTCGAACGCCATGGACCTGATTCGGATCAAGACCGCTGGTCGGTTCGTCCAGAATTAACACATCGGGATCATGCAACATCGCGTGCGCCATCCCGACTCGCTGACGAAAACCACGAGACAGTTTTGAAATCGGCTTCCGCCAGACTTCCGCAAGTGAACACTTGTCAGAAACCCAGGCCATACGCTTGGCCAGCAGGTCGCCCTTCAAGCCGCGAACTTCACCCATGTACTGCAGCAATGTCTCCGGGGTCATCTCGACATAGAGAGGCCCGTTCTCCGGCAGATACCCGAGATGCTCACTGGCTGCAATGCGGTTCTCCGCAACATTGTAGCCCGCAAGAAATGCCTCGCCGCGACTGGGCGAAAGGAACCCCGTCAGCATCTTCATAGTCGTACTCTTCCCGGCTCCGTTCGGCCCGAGAAACGCACACACTTGCCCACGAGGGACGGAAAAAGTCACGTCCCGAGTCGCTGCAAATTCTCCGTAGAACTTGCTCAGCCCTCGGGCTTCGATCATCACATCAGACGAAGTGCTGGAATTCGAACTCATGAGGATCACTTTCTGACCGGCCCATAACTCATACAAATTAATTTGGTTACCACGATCGATCACGTAGATGCCGCAACCGGCTCGGTTCGAGAGCTTTTCCGGAACTCTCAAACCCCGTAGACCAGCACCGCATCGTCGCGACTTTGGCTGGGAATACAATCGAGGTCAGCTCGCCGACCCGAATCAAGCTCCCGCACCCAATCTCAACTAACGCCAAAAGCCTCAAAACACGAAGGATTTTCAAATCGAAGAGTCACCCAGCAACGCAAGGCAACACCCGAGTTCTCGCTACCCTGAGGGCACGGAACTGCCGTAACGGCAGCGGTCCGCGTTTTTGCCCCACAGAATGCAAACTGCGTTCCAGAAATTGGGGGCCTCCACCATCGCATGCCCGCAGCAAGCAGGAAAAACCGGACACAGACGCGTTCCGGCTGATGAAATCCCCGTCCCGCCGGGCCAGTTCACTGGTGAAAATCGACCTGCCCCACAACAATTGCCTACTATTCAATTCAGACATTTCAGCGGAGCATCATTCCAATGCCATTGTTGGGTGTGAACATCGACCATGTCGCCACCGTCCGTCAGGCTCGACGTACCAACGAACCCGACCCGGTTCACGCGGCCGTTCTGGCGGAACTGGGCGGAGCCGACGCGATCACAGTGCATCTGCGTGAAGACCGGCGCCATATTCAGGATCGTGACGTGCGTCTCCTGAAAGAAATCTGCCGTGTCCGACTCAACCTGGAAATGGCGGTGTCGGACGAAATCACAAAGATCGCCCTGAATGTCCTTCCAGATCAAGCGACCCTCGTTCCCGAGAAACGCGAAGAGATTACGACGGAGGGCGGACTTGATGTGAAAACTCACTTCCAGCGTATCCGTCAATGCGTCGATCAACTCCAGGGCGCGGGGATTATGTGCAGCCTGTTTATTGATCCGGATGTGGCTCAGGTTGAGAAAGCCAAAGAGCTGGGTGTGGAAGCCATCGAACTGCATACTGGCTGCTATGCGGATGCTCGCACACCAGAGAAAGTCGAATACGAATTCGATCGCCTTCGCGAAGCCGGTCAGTATGCCAACGCTCAGGGACTCAAACTGAATCTTGGACATGGACTCACTTATCGCAACGTGCGTCGCGTGGCAGAAATTCACTGCGTGCATGAGCTTAACATTGGTCACTCGATCGTAGCACAAGCCATGATGGTCGGCTTCGAACGCGCTGTGCGAGAAATGAAGCAGCTTGTGACTTTGTGACGTTCGTTGCTCTTCGTTTGCGAATTTCAAATCTCAAATTTCAGATTTCAAATCTGCGGTTTGAGGATTGCCCTCTCTACCAGAACACTAAACCCCCATGGCCGGCAACTCCTTCGGAAAACTGTTTCGCATTACGACCGCCGGTGAAAGCCACGGGCCGGGCAATGTTGTTATCGTCGATGGTGTTCCTCCGGGAATGGCGCTCAGCGTCGATGACCTGCGACCAGATTTGCAGCGACGACGACCGGGCCAGAGTCCGCTCGTCACACAGCGTCAGGAAGAAGATGAACCAGAAATCCTGTCTGGAGTTTTCGACGGCAAAACAACCGGCACAAGTATCGCCATCCTGATTCGCAACGCCGACCAGCGCAGCGGTGACTATTCTGACATCCGCGAGAAGTATCGACCGGGACATGCAGACTACACGTTCGATGCTCGTTACGGCTTTCGCGATTATCGCGGCGGCGGTCGCAGTAGCGCCCGTGAAACAACCGCTCGAGTCGCCGCAGGAGCCATCGCGAAGAAACTGATCGCTCAGGAATTCGGCGGACAAGTCATCGGCTATGTGTCTCAGGTCGGCTCGATCAAGGCCACGATCCCCAACCCCGAACAGGTCACGTTGCATCAGGTGGAAACGCTGCCGGATGGATCTCCCAACTTCGTGCGCTGTCCCGACTATGTGGCCGCCGAGAAGATGGTGGCACTGATTGACGAAGTTCGCCGTGACACAGATTCCATCGGCGGCGTCTCTGAAATCGTCGCAACCAACATCCCCGCCGGATTAGGTGAACCCGTCTTTGACAAGCTCAAGGCTGATCTCGCCAAAGCCTTGTTCAGTCTGCCCGCAGTTCTCGGTGTCGAATACGGCAACGGCTTTGCCTGCGCAGAACTTAGAGGCAGTCAGAACAACGACATCTTCACATCTCGACAAACACGTGCAGGCGTTGAGATTGCCACCGAATCAAACCGACACGGTGGAATGCTGGGCGGCATCAGTTCCGGCATGCCGATCATTCTGCGAGCCGCCATCAAGCCGACCAGCAGCCTGGCCAAAGAACAAGCGACCGTAACTCGCGATGGCCTGCCAACCACGATTCGCACAAAGGGCCGCCACGATCCCTGCCTGCTGCCTCGCTTCGTCCCCATGGGAGAAGCCATGGTCGCCATCGTCCTCGCCGATCATTGGCTACGCTGGCGCGCTATCCGCAAATAGGTCTCCGTTCCGTTGCTCCAATTTCCACCTTGCAAGTTCCTGATAATCGCGGAAAATGCAGGTGAACAAATGATTCTTGATTTCGCTGAGCAGCTGAATTCATCCTCACATTACAGGTGGGCAATGGAAATCGAACTTGAACTGGTAACAAGCCTTAGCGAAGAGGAGCTTGAAGCGCTTGCTAACAGCGTACTGGCTCCTTCTGCACAATCCCGGCTTGATACATTACTCGAAAAGAAATCTGACGGTCTGCTCACTACGCTTGAATTGTCAGAGCTTGATGCACTGTTATCACAAGTGGATCAATTGACGATTCTAAAGACTCGATCTCGCTTCACACTTCAGCAACACGCGAAAGCGGCAGGGGCGTGAGCGTCTATATTCCCGCAGAGCTCCGTCGTCGCGTCCGTGCTCATTTTCGTGACCATTGTGCTTATTGCAGGACCCCAGAAGCCCTGACGGTGGTCACATTTGAGTTTGAACATATCCTTCCAAGCTCCCTTGGCGGCGAGACAGTGTTTCAGAACCTCTGCCTTTCGTGCCCAACTTGCAATCGCTACAAGTCAGATCGGACCGTCGGGTCCAGCGATGCTGCTACCATTGAGTTTCCACTTTTTCATCCACACCTGAACGATTGGACCGAACACTTTGAATGGAGCAGCGATGCGACATTGCTGATCGGGCAGACTCAGATTGGACAAGTCACGATTGCGACTTTGAAAATGAATCGTCCGCAGATCGTTCGAGTGCGCCGCTTGTGGGCTGCCATGAACGAACATCCACCAGTGCTATGAAGCGAAGCAGAACTAATCAGAATCCCGGAACGTTGCTTTCGACTCTCACACCTATTCGATCAGGAAACACCTCCGAAAACGGTGCGACGAAATTCTGCCAGGGTCAGGGCGTCTGAACACCACTCTCATCCGGCTGAACATTCATTTGTTCCTCCAGATTCTGCATATGAGTTCTATACTGCTGATCAAAAGCATCGTGAGTAACCTCGGCGATGCGTGCCAGTGATGGCTCCTGCAGAATGTAGTCTCCATCCGGACGATAAATCGCAGCCAGCAGAGCAATCAGATCATCACGATACAGTCCGTCTTCGTAGTGCATCAGGAAGTGAGTAAACCCGGCCGCCTGTGTGTACAACGGAGCAACCTGCGGATGATGCATAAAGTCATTCTTCCCAAGCGCCAAAAACTCTTTGCTGGGCAGATAGAATTGATCATCAGGCAACGTCATACGTTCGATAGCCCTGACAAATCGCACATGATCCGGACGGCCGATCGACACCTTTCCGTCATTGACTTCGAACGATTCAAAGTAGCAGGCCAGACCCTCGATGATCCAGAAATTTGACCGTTCACCCAGCCCCCAGTCGCCGGGCTTCTGACGTGTCCTTTGAGCTCTCGCGCGAGCGGCCGCACGGCGAGCTTCCAGGGTATGAAGGTCAAGGATCTGATGAGTCGCCTCGTGAAACAGAGTCGACAGCGTTCGTTCTTTGCGATCCATAAAGAAGTACGTTGTGCGCGTGTCCTGAGAGTAATATCCCGTCGTCTCCAGATTCGGCGGCACTTTGCCTTCGACGCGTTTCTGATACTCGTCGCGCTTGGCGTAAAAATGCAGTTCCATCGGCCCACGCTTGTGCGTAGAACCGCGCAGAGTCGCGTTGTCAAAACGATCCTGCAGAGCAGCGGGCGTCTCAAAGAAGGCCGCGAAGTGCTGCTGCAGCCATTCGTAATAGAGTTCCAGCTTTTGTGATAACTCAAGTCCAACTTCAAGGCTGACATTCGTCTTCACGATGAAGTGCTCACTGGGAATTTCCCAGGCATTGCGAAAGTCGCGACGATGCTCTGCTTCTTTCTCCGCACTGATCCAGCCACCTTTCCAGGGACGCATACCTTCTTCATAACGAGACACACTGGTGATGGGGATCCAGCCGAACTCGGTATGAAATGTTGATGGCTTGCTGCCACTTCGCATCTGCTTTTCAAACTGAGACACCCATTCACCGGCATACCCGGGTTCCTCTTTGCGCTGAGGATCACTGAAAATCAATTGCCCCAGAACAGATCGGGCATACTTGTGGTCCGGATCGATTCGAACAACTTCAATGATTAATGAAAACGCCAGCGAGGGCGAGCCATTCCGCAGAGCCTGTCGAGCCAATGAATAAAGTTCCGCACCCCGCTCGCGGCGATGATTCTGAATCTGCAGCCGCCACTGCTGCTCATCCAGCGGCAGAGTCCCGTCAACTTCCGGAGTGACCAGACGCGGCGGCTCAAAATTCGGCTCGGGCGAAGCGAGTGATTGACGAATCGCCTGAACCTGAGGAATCACTTCGGGCAACTCATGCTTGTCGCACCAGTCCTCAACACTTTCCAGATCGGCCTGCAGACCGTCGAAGATCGCCTGACGCTTTTCCAGAATTTGGCGATGCAGACGATCGCGGCGCGGAGCTTCATCAGCGGCAACTGGTTGACCCGAAATAGCAACGAGGCAGAGAATCGCGTACGACATCGCCTGCAGGGAAGCAGTCAGAATTCTGACAGTCGATCGTGGGAGTCTTCTCATTGCTATTCTTCACGCGGGATGAAATGAGGCAGGTTGCTCGCGGGATACCGTTATTGCAGATTGCCTCAATGGCGGCCGCGTGCAGAAAATGTCCTTGAAGTGGCCGGCTTCCGACATCCAAGTCGCCTGTAGACAGCCAGAGGACGCAGAATATCAGTGTCGAGGAGTGGCGAGAATGCGAGTTTTCCTCGGGGAAATGCCTGCTATGATTCGGCTTTCAAGCCTTATTTCTGCCCTCTGAACCTCTCCTGAGGCACCAACCCGACTGGGGCCGCTCAGGTTAACTTTGCTTCAACGAATTTACCCATGCCCGCCGATCTGCTCATTTCACCCCGATGGAAAGCTGAACATCTGGGTTTTCCGATGCCTGATTCGGTCCATGCAGTCTCCGCCTGCCTGCCGCTGTGGGAACACAACATTCGGTATGAAGAGGGCGATGCCAGGGTCGTATCGAAGTTGCAGGCCGCGTATCCTCGATTTTGCCTGCATCCATTCGTGCGACAGCTTTGTCGCCAGGTTTTTGGTTCAGATTCTGCCGGCCTGATTTTCCCAACTCAAAAGTCCGCCGAACGCGCACTGCGCTACGTGAAGTGGCGAGGCGTGAAGACCGCATCACTGGTCCCCGTTGATGGTCAGCCATTCTGCGGAGTCTCTGTCGATCCCAGAGATTTCTCGACGCTGAAGGAATACTGGCAACACGCCGGCGAAGTGATCTCCTCCCGTGGCGCGGAAATGGCTTTGCGCGGCGAGCGAGTGACCTGTACTCCAACGACAGCTCGCAATGAGATTCTGAATCGACTGGCTAAGCTTCGAGGTTGCTCGACGGATGACCTCTGGATTTTTCCCTGTGGCATGGCGGCAATCGCAGCAGTGTGGCGAGCCATCCGTCGCCATGACCCCGACAACGCCAGCGTACAGTTCGGATTTCCGTACGTCGATACGCTCAAGATTCAGCAACGTTTCGAGCCCGCAGCGTACCACTTCTACCCGATTGGAAATGGCGCCGACATTGAGGCACTGCGAACCCTGCTTAAGTCGAAAACGATCAGTGCTGTGTTCTGTGAGTCACCAACAAATCCGTTGCTCACAACTCCTGACCTGGCGACTCTGCGCAGTCTTGCTGACGAATACGGCTTTGTGCTCGTCATCGATGACACACTGGCAGCCTGCATTAATCAAAATGTTCTGCCTTATGCTGATGTTGTAGTGACAAGCCTGACCAAGTACTTCAGTGGCTACGGTGATGTGTTGGCCGGATCGGCCATGCTGAACTCTGCATCAAAACATGCGGACCGACTTCGCGCCACGCTGCGCGATGATTTTGAAGACATGCTGATTGATGCCGACGCCGAAGTACTGGAGAAGAATTCTCGCGATGTTCGAGAACGCGTTTCTGTGATCAACAGTAACGCCGAGATTCTGGCAAAACGACTGAGCCAGCATCCGCTGGTTGATCGAGTCTACCACCCGAGCCTCAATGCTGGCGTTACCGCAATGCCTGCCGGCTCAACTTCATCAGAGGGGTATGGCGGCCTGCTGTCTGTAGTTTTGAAGAATCCTGCGGCGACAACACCAGCTGTGTTCGATCGCCTTGAAGTCTGCAAAGGCCCGAACCTGGGAACAAATTTCACCCTGTGTTGTCCTTACACGATCCTCGCGCACTACACAGAGCTGGACTTTGTTGAGGAGTGCGGCGTCAGCCGCTGGCTGTTGCGAATCAGCATCGGCATCGAACCCGTCGAAGAACTCTGGCAGCGTTTTGAAAGGGCCTTCGCAGCAGCGTAGGCTGTTTTATCTATCGACAACCCGCCACCGGGGCAGGCCCGGTGGCGTGTGAGTGCCTGGCAAATGCCAACATCTCTCACAAGGCCTGCTTCACCGCATCATTCAGCAGGCCGACGTACATCATCGCAATTCGGAAGATAAAGAAGATCACGATTCCTGCGACACCAGCCCAGATCACTCCGCTGAAGATTGCCGTCATGCGATGCATCGCTCGATGAGCATCATCCTCGAACAGATGGCTCATGCGATCCAATTGCTCCGGCACAGTTCCGGTTTCCTCCGCCGTGGCCACGAACTGAAGATATTCGTTTGGGAACAACTTTGATGCTGTTAACGCGTCGGCCAATGTTTCTCCTTCGGCCAGTTCCTGCCAAATCAATGGCTGCGCCATCTGAAACGCGCCGTTGCCGGTGGCTTTCAGACTGCATTCAAGCGACGGCTTAATCGACATTCCTGCCTGCTGAGTCAGCGCGAAGCACCAGGAGAAGCGAGAAATGGCAAACGAACGCATACAAGGTCCGATGACCGGCAGTCCGAGCAAGACCGGATGCAGAGCAACCTGCCACGCGGTGCTGTTGCTGGCCAACTTCCACACCACGAAACCCGCTACTGCCGCTCCAATCCATCCCATGAACCAAACGCCAGCACCGGTCGCTCCGTACAATCCGAGACCTAACACATCGAACGGTTGACCATTTTCGCCAGCGGGCAGGATCCCCAGGATGAACACCAGCAATCCAATAATGCAAATAGCCGCCACCAGTTGAATCACTGGCCACGCAATGGCCGCACGAAAGTCTTTAACCTGCTTGATTCGGGAGTCGTAGTACTTCGCCAGAGCATTGAAGACTTCGGGAACAGAACCTGTCTGCTCACCCACGTTAACGAGATCTCGAAACAACGGCGGAAACAACTCACCTTCTCGTTCAAATGCTTCAGACAATGTTCGACCACTGGCGACACTCACCACCACATTCTCAATCGCTCCAGCCATGCGACGATCGGCCGATTGCCGCGAAGAAGTCTGCAGAGACTTCCGTACCTCAACGCCGGCCTCCATCATCCGCGACATCGAACGACTAAAGGCCGCAAGGGCCGTCCAGGAAAGTTGAGGATTAGTCAGCATAGGAAATCGAAACCATGTCGTGCTGGCTAGCTGCCAGCTTCGGGGGGAACATCAGGACAGCAATCAGCGTCACCACCGGAACTCATCGAGACGGTGTTGGCTGATTTTTGTCTCAAAGTTTCAGCTCATGACTTACGATTGTAGAGCGAAAGTCCACCCAGAAACGACTCAGTCGTCACTTTCCATCGACAATCCTGTCGCAAACCATGGGTAAATCGCCGGCACGACGAGCGATGTCAGTAACGTCGACGTGATCAACCCGCCAATCACCACACTCGCCAGAGGACGCTGCATTTCTGCCCCGTCACTGGACGACAGCGCCATCGGCAGAAATCCGAGGCTGGCCACCAAAGCCGTCATCAGCACCGGACGAAGACGAGATAACGCCGTCTCGCGAGTTGCTTCCGGCAATGGCATCCCGGACTTTCTGAGGTTCTCCGCCGCACTGACCCAGACCAGACCATTCAACACCGCGACACCAAACAGGGCGATAAATCCAACGCCCGCCGAAATACTAAACGGCATGTCGCGCATTTGCAGAGCAAATACTCCACCGCTGGCCGCCATCGGCACTGCCAGAAAGATCAACAGAGCCAGACGTGTCGACTTGAACGACGTGTAGAGCAGAAGAAAAATCATCAACAGCACAACAGGCGTGATGAGAATCAAGCGTTTGCTGGCCGACTGGAGATTCTCAAAATCGCCCCCCCAGCGAATCTCATATCCCGTGGGCATCGGGACATGTTTCTCGACGGCCTTCTGAGCTTCTTCCACGAAGCCCGCCACGTCTCGCCCGCGAACATTGGCCGAGACGAATGTACGACGACGATTCGACTCATGTTCAACAGAAGGCGGTGTCTCTTCAATTCGAATCTCGGCCAATTCATCCAGCGGCACCGGCTTGCCACCGGCCTCAGCCACAGGCAACTGTTTGAGTCGTTCGATTTCAGAGCGCCATTCATCAGGCAGCCGTACCTGAATCGGAAACCGGGCTCGACCTTCGAAGATGATTCCCACCTGCCGCCCGCCCATCGCTTCAACAACATCCATGACTTGCTGAGCTTCGATGCCATAACGTGCCATGGCCTGACGATCGGGAACGATGGTGATCGTCGTCAGATTGGCCTGATAATCGGCCTTCACATCCACAGCTCCGGGAATGTTCTTCAGAGTATGTTCAATCTCCTTCGACAGACTCGCCAGCGTTGGTAAGTCGTCTCCATAGAGCAATACCGCCACATCGGCTTTCACACCCGCGACCAATTCATCAACTCGCATTTCAATGGGCTGAGTGAACCCGAACGCAACTCCCGGCACACGCTGGTTCAAGACCTCTGACATCTCTTCGATCAGCTTTTCGCGAGTGATCCCGGGACGCCATTCATGATGATCTTTCAGCATGACCCAGACGTCCGTCTGGTGCACGCCCATCACATCATTGGCAATTTCCGGTCGCCCGGTTTTGCAAAAGACCGTCTTCACTTCTTTATCGAACTTCATCAACTCCGTTTCAATCTGCTGCGACATGCCAATCGCACCTTCCAGCGTCGCACTCGGAAGACGCACGGCTTCGATCAGCAGGTCGCCTTCTTCAAGCCGAGGCATGAATTCACGGCCCAGATTCATTCCGACCGGAATACTGATCCCAAAAACAGCCAGAGCAATGAGCGTTGTAATTCGCGGCGACGCAATCGCTCGCGTCACAACAGGGGTATAAAACCACTTGATCCAGCGGACCAGAAAGACTTCTTTGTCTTTCATGTTCTTCGGCAGAACTAATGACGCTATCGCCGGCATGAATGTCATGGAGAGAATCAACGAACCTCCCAGAGCAAACAACACGGTCAATGCCATCGGACGAAACAGTTTTCCTTCTGTCCCCTGCAACATCAGGATCGGCAGATACACAATGGAAATAATCAGCTCCCCGAACATCGTCGGTTTGCGAACTTCGATGGCGGCATCCCGAATCACATCCGTACGACTGCGGCCCTCCGAATTGTGCGAGAGGCGATGAATGCAGTTCTCGATCATGATCACGGACGAATCCACGATCAACCCAAAGTCGATCGCTCCCAGACTCATCAGGCTGGCGGTCACACCAAACACCTGCATCATGCTGGTCGCAAATAACATCGAAAGTGGAATTGCCAACGCCGTGATCAGACCCGCGCGAAAACTCCCCAGCATGACTAAGAGAACCAGGATTACCAATGCACCGCCGTGAAACAGATTATCAAGCACAGTGGCCAGAGTTCGGCCGATCAGTGCAGACCGATCGTAAGTGATCTCAATATGGATCCCTTTTGGCATCGTCTTCTCAATCTCTGCGATGCGTTCTTTAACTCGCCCGACAACTTCTCGGGAGTTTTCTCCGATCAGCATCATCACAAGACCCGTCACCGCTTCGCCTCGACCATCGCGTGTCACGGCCCCCTGACGCGTCATGGGTTCAATGCTGACTTTCGCCACATCACGAATCAGCAGCGGCGTTCCGCCCGTTTCTCGCCGAATCACGATCTGTTCAAGATCTTCGATGCTGGTCACGATCGCCTGACCACGCAGGAATCTCTGCTCATCATGATGAATCACATAGCCGCCCCCGGCAGAAGCATTATTGGATTCGAGCGCCGTGAAGATCTGTTCCAGCGTCACCGAATAACTGTTCAGCAAATCGGGGTCGGGACGAACTTCAAAAGTCTGATAGAACCCTCCATGAGTATTAATTTCCGTGACGCCCTTAACTTCACGCAATCGAGGCGCCACGTCCCATTCCAGAATCGTTCTCAGTTCCATTGGCGTATGATTTTCGCCACGTACTTCGAACTGCAGAATTTCTCCCAATGCGGTCGTGAGCGGGCCCATCTCCGGGACTCCGTAGCCTTCCGGAATCTTTGAAGCCGCATTGCTCAATCGTTCGGCCACAAGCTGTCTGGCGCGATAAATATCGGTGCCTTCTTCGAAGACAATCGTGACGACAGAGATACCAAACTTCGAGACGCTTCGCAGCTCCTCCACATCCGGAAGTCCGCCCATGGTGACTTCAACCGGCTGCGTGACGAAACGTTCCACTTCGACAGGCGATAAAGAGCCCGCGTCTGTGATCACCGTCACCTGAACATTAGTCATGTCAGGCACCGCATCGATCGGCAGGTGATAGGCCGCATTCAATCCCGCAGCCGCCATCAACAGAGTACCGGTGAGTACCAAAAAGCGGTTATCGAGAGTTAACTTGATCAGGTGAGCCAACATGGAGATTCTTTCAGCGAAGGTTTCGCGATATTCGCGCAAAGAGAACGAGCCTCTCGAGCAGACTTAGGCGTCCAGCATTCCTGCTGCGGTCTGGTCAACAACGTGAACCGCGCCGGTCTATTCCGATTCGCCCTGCAGCAACAACTCGCTCTTCAAATAGAAGCCGCCCTCGGCCACGACTTTTTCGCCATGGCTCAAACCTGAAAGCACTTCAACCATCCCGGCGGTGTGGATGCCCGGTGTAATGTCGACCCTGCGGAACGTGGATTCTCCATCCGGCGTGAAAACAAATGACTTCTGGTCATGTTCCAACAGTGACGATTCAGGAATGGCCAGCGACTCATGAGCATCGGCCACTGGTACCGCAACTCGAACAAACATCCCCGGCCTCAATCGACCATCTGAATTGTCAATCACAGCCACGAGGGGAACAGCATTTGTCGCAGGATCCACTTCGCGTCCCACGAAGTAAACACTGGCCTTACGCGAAGCCTGGGTCGAGCCTGACGTGAATACCTGCAGCTCGTCACCGGGCTTCAGCGTCAAAGCATTCCATTCGCGTTCACGCAAATCAGCGGCAACCCAAAGAGTTGTCGTGTCTGCAAGAGTCAGGATCCCGTCTCCGGCTTCAACACGTTCACTTGCAGCAAATTGGCGACGTTCAATCGTGCCAGCGAAAGGTGCTCGCAGCCGCACCACAGAAAGCATTTCCGGTTGCAGGTCAGCATCCGCATCAGCCTTTTCCACAACATTCAGATCGCCGGGCGCGGCAAGTGATTTTCCGAGTAGTGTGCGTACAGTCTGCAGACTCACGCGATGTCTTCGGTCAGCATCTTCCGCCTGAGCTTCTGCTTGTCGACAGCTCTGGCGAGCCGTAAACGTCTGCTCCTCCAGCGCGGCCATGAGAGCGGCTTCTGCGTTGTCACGATTATTGACTCGCTCTTCGACAGTTCTTCCCGGAATCACACCGCTTTTCGCATTCTGCTCGGCCGACGCCACCAATGACTCGGCCAGCAACAAATCTGAATACGCTGTCAGCAATTGGTCACGCGACTTACCCAGAATTGTGTCGCGAAACTGCACCCTGATATCTTCTACCGAGACGCGTTTTCGAATGGCGTCCGACAGCTTCTGCAAGCCTTCGCATGTGGACTTCTGCCAGTCACGATTTTCCGTTGCAAGTCGAAGCTCAGCCTGGCGCTGAAGGACATCGGCACGGGCATTGCCAACTTCCGGACTGTTTAACTCTACAAGGACATCACCGGCCTGAACGGCTTCACCGGGACGAACCTTAATGTCCATGATGATGCCGGATGAGGCCGAGCGAATCTCTACATGACGGCGATCGTCGTACTGAAGTCTCCCGGGGACATGACTCTCCGGCCGCAGGACATTCATTGTCACTTCCGAGAGCGACACGCCGATGACTTCAAGCTTCTGAGACGGCAGAGTAACGCTCATGGCATCCACTGCTGGCTCTTCTGCAGCGGGCTCTGAAGTCGCAATCTCAGGCTTCGAATTGTCCTGCTGAAAATGCTGCCAGCCAAACCAACCTGTGATGGCAGCGGCAACGGTTACAACGCCGGTAACTACATTCTTCTTTGAGGGCATGGCTCGTCATCTCTCTGAAAATGCCTGCGTGAACTTGTCGCAAGAAATTCGGACTCAACGTTCCGATCGCGACATAGAAAAGCCGTCAATGAGATGACTGGCTTTAAATCAGGCACACACCCGTGACGGCACACAGTGGCACGTCAGTCAAAGGCGACGAGAGAACTACATGTTTGCGATATTGGTCTGTTACAGAGCCCAGACCATGCAGATCAGCGATAACACGGCACAGCTCACAACCGAACTCAACAGTGCAAGGAGCCTCGTTCGCGACATCATCGGAAGGGAGACTCGCAGCGGCACAGGCGAAGACAGCAAGCTCGGGAGCCGTTTGATCACGCTCCGGCAAGTCGCGACCTGTTACATCTTCCGCAAAAGCCAGATGCCAATGCAAGCCCGCACAAACCTCACAGCAACCGTCATCATGAAACCGCTGCTGATGCTTGTCGAGCTGCTCAGATGAGCCCAGCCAGCCATGATCATGAAGAACTGGAACCGGTCCTCTCCACGCACTCAAACACAACAGCAGGCAGAAGACCTGATGCAGCATTGAATGATGATGAGAGAAAAAACGGCTCATAAAAATTTCACCCGGGGAGAGATCTCCCCGACCATTATCGTCAGCAGCCCATCCAGAACTGCACAACCAGAACTGCACAACCTCAGAGATCAACACGTTCATCGTGGTTCCGGCTCCAGCACCATACCCACGTTTTGATGTGCCACGTTCCGGCATCTTGCCCGTCCAGAAGAGCGAAGGCAAGTCCTTTTCGACTCCTGCACACTGTACAACATACGAATTTACGTAATATCCCGGCCAAAACGCTCCTACATTATCACTTCCGGTACAATATTCCTGCAGAAGGCACGAATGGCTGTTGGCCCCTCCAGGCATTGTCGTATGCCACGGCAGTAAGCCTCTGCAACGATCCCGGAACTACGGCCAATCAATCGGAACAACGAGCTTCCCGAGGACTACTGCACCAGTCCGGTCAGCGTTCCTGTCGAGTCGTTAAACTTCTCCACTTCCAAACCAGACTTCTGCGCCACGGTCAGCAGCACATTGTTGAGCGGAGGATGATTGTCCTGGTCGAACGCCAGATGCTGACCATGTCGTAAGCCCAGCTTACTTCCTCCCGCAACAATCAGCGGTAGATTCTTTGGTGAGTGATCACCGCCCTCGCCGGAGTTCATGCCCGAGCCAAACACCACGACGGTATTGTCCAGCATCTTCGCTTCGCCGTCCGAGGTCGCCTTGAGAAACTCCAGAAAACGCCCCAGCCGCCCCACGTGAAAGCGATCGATCTCCGCCAGCTTCTTCAACATGGCTTCATCACCGCCGTGATGCGAGAGTTCATGATGATTCTCACCACCACCGCCATATCCGCCGGCTTCGCGTGACCATTCAAAGGTAATGACACGAGTGGTATCCGTCAGAAACGCGAGATACGAGACCTCCATCATCACATCAATCCACATCGGACGATCATGAGCGTTCCCGGGCTGGCTGGCGAGCTGCAAATCACGACTGGACACTTCCGGCTTCGGCACATCGACCCAGTTCTCAAGCCGCTGAACTCGCTGCTCTGTTTCCCGCACCGACGTCAGATATTCATCCAGCTTCTTCTGATCATTTCGCCCCAGCTTGCGATGCAGAGCGTCGGCTTCTTGCAGAATCCCATCCAGAATCGACTTCTTCTCTGCATAACGTTTCAACGTCGCCGCGCGATCTTCCGCGCTGTCCGGCACGAACAGCCTTTCAAAAACCTGCTTCGGAGAATTCTCGGCTGGCAGAGGAGTGCCGCTGCGATCAAACGAGAGTGTGTGCGAATGCCCGGCCGATCCCGTTCCTGACTGATCAGATAGCTGCAGTGATGCAATTCGAGTTTCCCGGCCATGAACCTCTGCAAGAAGCTGATCCATCGATACGGAGTTCGTATAATCACTGCCAGGAACCGCCTCCAGATCCGCACCTGTCAGCCACGTATCCGCGCCGCTGTGACCACCTTTTGATGACGGATGCCCCAAACCCGTCAGCACCGTAAAGTCTGCTCGATGATCTTTCAGAACTTCCAGAGTTGGTGACAACGTATAATTCGCTCCAGCTTCTTTCGGCACCCATTCCAGGATATTGACGCCATTGGGAATGTAACAACAAATAAGACGCGGATGAGCCCCCAGCGATTTTTCCAAAGGCCGAAACTTCGACGGTGCGGCCATCACTCGCGGCAACATCGCATCCAGCATCGGAAGACTCAAAGCCACACCTGCACCGCGCAGAAGATGTCGTCGTGAAAGAGAGCCAGCTCGCAAATTCATGGACATGGGATCGCTTTCATTCACGGATGCTCAAGGCATTTGATTCGCCGGAAATAAATTCCTGTGCTCGACGAATCGACAATTCAATTTGATCACTCCCTGGCTGTTGTCCAGCGTATTTCACCATGTCGGCCGCTTCAAGGAACTCCTGAAGCTGAATTGATCGCTCCGCAGAAAATGTCGCCCGTGTCCGCATCTCCCGCAGAAATTCTTCTGTCGTCTGTTCCGGCGCTCGTAATCCGGTTGTTTCCTCAATGTAGACGCGAACGATTCCGGTGAGCCGGACATAAAAATCCTTGAACAGCCCCTGTCCAGGCAAATCTTCAGAAAGCAGGGCCGCCAACGATTCACTTGCTATCTCCTCAGGAGATCTTTTTCTCTCTGTTGCCACTCCTGACGCTCTCCGGCGAACAAACCTGAAAGCCGCCAGCAACAAAGAAATCGCCAGCAACAAACCCCAAACCCACCAATAACGCTGATTCTCTTCAAGAGGCTGCGGCGGCAACATGCCTTCCAGTTGCCCCAAATCCGGAACCTGATCGTCGAGCATCGACGAGACCTTCACCTCGATCGGATCCGAAGCAATCGTTGCAACCTTGTCCTTCTCTCCCGATGAGTCGCGATGATCAACGAACTCGATCACAACCGATCTGATGAGATGAATGCCACTATGAACAGGCTCCAACTCGTAGCGAAACTTCCGCGTCTGCTCTTTGGCCTCAGAGGAAGCCCCAGAAGAGTCTTCGTGATAATCCCTGACCACAAAATCACCGACCGCGTTTCCAAATGTTGGTGCTTTGACCTCAATCTGCTCCGGAGCAACAACTTCAATCTCGAGGTTGACCAGGTCCGACAGTCGCGGCTCAGGAGGGCTCACACGGACCGTCATCCGCACTGGTCCCTTCTCAGAGACACGGCTCAGAGCATCTTTCCCGACATCAACCCCAACCGTTTGTGTCGACCTGCTGCAACCGGGCAAGAGCATCAAAAGCAGCAACAGGCTCCGGCCTAAGATCATGCTGACTCCGCGCATTACCGCTGCCTCTCTCGCATGCGGAAGAACCTCTGAAGGCTCTGCGCATAGGGCTGATCGGTCCGAATATCCAGACGATCAACACCCGACTTCCGCAGCCATCCGGAAAGCGTCTTTTCGCGGTCCGAAGCAGCTTTCGCAAATAATGCGCGTACCTGAGGATGTCTTGTATCCAGCTCAAGCAGCTCGTCCGTCTCCGCATCTCGCAGCGTCACAAAACCAACGTCAGGAAGCTCCGCTTCACGGGGATCACTCAATGTCACGGCAATACAATCATGTCGCTGGTTGGCGATGGCCAAAGACCTTGAACAATCAGGTCCCAGAAAGTCACTCATCACGAACACAACACATCGACGTCGTTGAACGCGTGCAATAAAATCCAGAGCATTCGAGATATTGGTCTCCGCCTTCACGGGTTCTGTTGCCAGAAGTTCACGAATCAATCGCAGAACACTTCCGCGGCCTTTTCGAGGAGGGATATACCGGATGACATCGTCGGCAAAGAACAAAAGCCCGACTTTGTCATTGTTCTTTACGGAGGCCAGCATCAGAACGGCAGCCACTTCAACGGCTGTTTCCATTTTGCTGAGACGCTGCGAGCCGAAAACTCCGGACGCAGAAACATCAACCGCCAGCAATACAGTGAGTTCTCGTTCTTCACTGAAGGTCTTTACGTAGGGGGCTCCGGATCGAGCTGTGACGTTCCAGTCGATGCTGCGAATCTCATCGCCGGGGACATATTCGCGAACGGAGTCAAACTCCATTCCACGTCCCTTGAACGCACTGAGATACTCGCCGGCCAGCAGATCATTCACCTGACGGCGAGCTACAATCTGTATGCGGCGAACTTCCCGAAGTACCTCGTCAAGCTCTCGAACGGACATAGAGTTTCATCTACCTGCAACCATCTGCCAATTTTTAATTCAAGAAGAGAGGGCTCTTCTTACGAGCTCACGGCGTGAGCCACTTCGAAGCTCAAGCCGGCCGCTTTAAAGGGATCAATAGCACTGCACGTGTTATGGGACCGGGACAGATTCCAACACGCGCCGCACGATGTCATCGGTCGTTGTTTCTTCCGCCTCCGCTTCGTAGGTCAGGATAATTCGATGTCGCAGAACTTCCCACGCGATCTCCTTCACATCCTGAGGAGTCACATATCCACGTCCGGACAAAAACGCATTCGCTCGCGCGGCCAGACACAGGTTGATCGAAGCCCGCGGTGAAGCACCACACTGAATCAAAGGTTTCAAGTCCGGCATGCGAAACTCGTCCGGTCGTCGCGTGGCGGCCACGACATCCAACACATAATCGCGAACTTTGTCATCCATATAGATGGACGACACAATCTTTCGAATCTCCATCAACTTGTCAGGCTCAAGCACTGGCTGAACCTCACGGCGAACACCATCCAGAACCGTATCAACGACCTTGCGTTCATCGGCCTTTGATGGATATCCCACCACGACCTTCAGCATGAACCGATCCACCTGCGCTTCAGGCAGTGGATAGGTGCCTTCCTGCTCGATCGGGTTCTGAGTCGCCAGCACCAAAAACGGTTCTTCCAGCGGATACGTTTCGTCGCCAATCGTGACTTGCCGTTCCTGCATCGCTTCCAGCAACGCTGACTGCACCTTTGAAGGCGCACGGTTTACTTCGTCAGCGAGGATCAGATTGGCAAAGATCGGCCCTTTGCGTGTCCCGAAAGATCCTTCGCGAGGATTATAGATCATCGTACCGATCAGGTCGGCCGGTAATAAATCGGGCGTAAACTGAATACGACTGAACCGGCACCGAATTGCGTTAGCCAGACCTTTGATCGCCGTGGTTTTAGCCAGCCCCGGCAGACCTTCCAACAGGACATGACCACCGGTAAGCAGAGCAATCAACAGACGCGACAACATCACATCCTGTCCCGCCAGCACCTTGCGCACTTCCGACCGAACTCGCTCGATCTCATCGGAGTACTGAAGAACCTGCTCTTTAATCTTCTGAACGTCAACGGACATAGGTGAGTGCTTTGATCAGTTCTTTCACGGTAATCCAACGTCACCAGGTTTTGCGACACGACTCAGCTATCGTTAAATCTGGCTACAAGGAAGAATCTCATTTCTCGCCGTTTGCATTTTAGCCACGACAACAACCGTTCTCAAATCTCGAATCGAGTTCCCTGACCTCAGCACGGAAATCCCGGTTCATCCCCTCAGAACCAATCAATCGCTGGAAACGCCACACGGCCCTGGTAACAGGGCTATACGTCCAGCACAGGAGTCTTCGGTGATTCTGGCGGGGAAGAAGCCGACAGGGAAAGTGCCCCTTGTCCTGACTCAGAAGGAGCCAAAGCGTGTCTTGCTGCAGAACAGGTTCTTCAGGACTTTTCGCGAAGGACCGGCCACGCGGTGACAGTGCTGCGGCTCGCGGGAATTTACGGCCCCAACAGACTCCTGCGACGGATCGCCGATTTGCAAAACGGAACTCCGATTACATCGCCTCCCGATGACTGGCTCAATCTGATTCATGTGGATGACATAGTTCGAGTCGTCGATGCGGTTGCCGGGTCTGCAGACTGTTCCGCAATGCCGCTGATGAATGTGGTCGCCGCCCATAGTGTGACTCGTGGAGTTTACTACTCGACACTGGCTGAACTGGCCTCAGCGCCGGCACCGGTTTTCGATGTCGCCGCTGAGAAAGAGTTAACGGGGAATCGCTCGGGCCGGGGCAGCGGTAACCGTCGTGTCATCAGTCGCGTCAGATCTCGGCTGAACGTCGAGTTTCTGTTCGACGATGTCCGCACAGGTCTCTGTGATGCTCTCAAACGATCCAATGGGACCATTCCCGGTTGAACTGAGACACGCGCCTGTGCCAGTGCACGCGCCTGTGCCAGCGCATGCGGCAGGGTCTGTACAGGCGGCAGAGTCGGTGCATGCGGCAGAGTCGATCAGATAGCCCCAAAGCACCGAAGGGTTCCCGCTTAAATTGGAAAACTCTCCATCCGGATTTCCTGAACGGCAATCTCTGCCGAAATGGACCATAGAGTTTTTCGATAAAAGTTAGCGCAACCAGCACGCGCGGAGACGTCCGCGGAATGGTGTGACGGCGGGCTTTCAGGAAAATTACCCATGTCCCTTCGGGATTTTTTGCGTCAGACGCAAATGCTGATCCAGCATTATTTGCACATGGCGCGAATGTCATCGCTGAAAGATAGCTATCAGCAACCTCTGCAGATGCTGCGTCTGGAAGAGCGTGTTTTGTTCAGCGCATCGCCGATCGCGCCCATTGCGGCGGAAATGGCTGAGGCGGGGGCTTCGCTGGCGTCAAGCCTGATGATCGA
>JBIIIF010000345.1:0-6112 GCA_044235005.1 Planctomycetaceae bacterium
CAGGTTTCCGAAATCGCATTTAAGCATCGATGGAGCCACAACAGGCCGTTTGGCCTTTAGATGGCTCAGCATCTCATCACGAGTCAGCATCAAGCTCTGCCGCTAACACTATTCAGGGGCGTCGTAATAAAGAAAGGTTCTGATCAGGAACCCGAAGTCACAACACTCCGGGCGACACCCCTGCATCAGAATTGACGTTCGACATTGTCCGGTTCTTCCGAATCGATGTCCAGCCTAACGTGAGTGATCCTGAAATGTTCGGAGGAAATTAGTGTACATGCGAATCGTATTCAGGCCGGCTGGATTTGTCGCTGAGCACTTGCTCTGCAAAGCTGAGCGACGATTGGCGAGAGACTGCTCAGGTTTTGATGGGGCGTGATGACCCGTTGGATTCCAGTTCCCTCGGAGGTCAATTTGGGCGAACTGGCACCTTGTTTTCTGGCACAGCCGTTTTCTCGATGAAGCCGTTAAGGCGGCTCAGGTAGTCGTCGCTTATCCAGTTATTGTGGTCAGCGCGCGGAATTCTTATGAACTGCTTTGGTTCATTTCCGGCGGCAAAAAGCTTCTCAGCCAGCGGCAGAGGAATCGTGCGATCCGCTGTGCCGTGGCTCAGGAGCAATGGTCCTGAGTAGCGTTGGAGAGCGCTGCAGGAGTTCAGCTTGCCTTCCGGCACGAGCCATGACAGGGCAGGGAAGTGGACATTGGCCACATCGCGCAGTGACGAAAACGTGCTTTGCAGAATGAGACCGCGTGGAGCCGATTCGGCGGCAAGTCGTACGGCAATGGCTCCTCCCAGCGATTCTCCCATCAACAACATTTCGGAATCCTTGATCGACGCCATCCAACGTAACTGAGAACGAGCAGCACGCGCGTCGTCGAGTACTCCTTTCACAGTCGGAGTTCCTTCACTCTTTCCGTAGCCTCGGTAGTCGAAGATAAAGACAGCAACCCTGGCTTTCGACTGCAGATAACGCAGTAACGGAGCTCGATCTGCAACATGTCCTGCATTGCCGTGAGTCATCAAGATTACGGCGCGACGATTTTCGCAGGGGCAATACCAACCATGCAGGCGTGTCTTATCCCTGGATTCGAAAACGACATCATCGAATTTCAGATCTTTGGGCTTCCAATCTCCGACTGGATATCTTGAGGGGAAGAAAAGCAAACGTTCGTCGAGCGTCTGATGCTGGGGCTCCGTTATCTTGTCGTCTGATCTCGCCGCAGGCGGCATCTGCTTTGGAGCAGGAGTGAGCATTGCGGAAGTACAAACTGCGATCAGAAGCATGAACCGGTTTGGCATGGACATGCTCCTGCAGTCGTTGCGATGTTCAGTACTCCGCCAGAATTGCAACAACGGCCGTCTGGATTGGGCCTCCAGTGACTTCAATCCGGCCGTCAGCATGGACGTACACATCGACTTCGCTGCGGACGCCAAAATCCGGCAAGTAGATTCCGGGCTCGATCGTGAACAGAGTTTTGGGAAGGATTCTCCGAGACTCAATCGTTTCCAGATTATCCATGTGCGTGCCGTTGCCATGGACTTCCTGAGCAAGGTTGTGTCCGGTGCGATGGCAGAAGTATTCTCCGTAGCCGGCCTTTTCGATGACGGCTCGGACCGCATCGTCGACTTCTCCGCCCACGATGGGACGCTTCGCGGCAAAGGCCGCTTTGACGCAGGCAATCCCGGCATCTCGAGCAGCGGCAACCACGTTGAAAACCTTCGTGTACTTCTCAGGAACCGATGTTCCGACGTATCCGGTGCGAGTCAGGTCGCTGTAACAGGCACCGGGAGTTTTCTTTTTGGCCCACAGATCAATCAGAACGAATCGCCCTTCTCTGATGGTGGTGTCAGATCCGGTTCCAGTTGAATAGTGAGGATTGCCACCGTTCGCATCGACACCCACAATCGGCGGGCTGTACGTGGTTAGCTCGTGTTCCGCGAAGTGTCGCATGATTTCATCGCTGACTTCGGATTCTTCCAACGACCCGTTCGTGCGAATCTGATCAGCAATAAACTTCCAGGCTCGCGCGTAGGCTGCGTTTGTGACTTTGGAGGCCTCAAGATGGCTTTGAAGTTGTTCTTCCGACATCACCGATTCGAACATGGAAATCAGGTCGCCAGAAGAAACAACCTCCGCACCGAAGCTGCGGACAAGCTCAACAGTTCCTGCATCGACGCGGGAAATGTAGGGGTTGCCGTTGCGTGGTGAGTATTCCATGGCAACCTTTGAACTGCCCTTCACCATCGCTTCAATTCCAGCCTCCAGTTCCTGCCAGCGCAGATAGATGGTCTTGTCGCCGGGCAGATGATCGAGCACATCGGTTTCAATGCGATGCACTAGTTTCCGGGGAGTACCATGAGCCGGGATGAAGTAGAGATACCGACGAGAAGCGTAGAAACCGTGTGGCATCTTCAGGACTCGCTGGGCCAGCACGTTATTGCCGCGAAAGTCGTAAAGCAGCCAGCCGTGAATTCCGAGTTCGCGCAAGGCTGATTGAATCGCGGACAAATCGAACATCGTCAGATCTCTTGTTGAAAAGGAAAGGTGGAACAGGATCAGGGCACGGGATTGTGTGTTGCTGACAATAACCTGGTCAAGGAATTGAAGGGATTGAAAGCGCTGGATTCGCTTGCAAGTCGGAACCAAATGCGTTTCCATGTGCGAAGCCGATCGCACGCGTCGCCGGGATTTTTGTGGCGCGGAATCGTCAGATGACTTATACCTTCCAGAAAAATTCCCACCGGAGGCAATCCATGAGCCAACTCAATCGCCGTCGATTTCTTAAAACCTCTGCGGCCGCCGCATCCGCTGTGATGGCCGCTCCCGCCATTGGTCGAGCTGGCCAGTCAGCCAACGCGAAGCTGGGTGTCGCGATTGTCGGCGTCAACGGCCGCGGCGGCGAACATATTAATGAGTTCCTGAATGATGAACGCACCGAGATCCGAGTGATCGTTGATGTGGATGACGCTGTCGCAAATCGTCGTTGCGACGATATTGAAAAGAAGCAGGGACTTCGCCCAAAACCAGTCAGCGACATGCGACGTGCGTTCGAAGACAGCTCGATCGATCTGGTCAGCACGGCGACGCCAAACCATTGGCATGCTTTGACCGGTATTTGGGCGATGCAGGCCGGTAAAGATGCTTACGTGGAAAAGCCGGTGTGCCACAATGTCTACGAAGGCACTGCGTTAATCGCCGCGGCTCGCAAGTATGGTCGCATGTGTCAGGTGGGAACTCAGTGTCGTTCCAGCAAAGCGGTCATCGAAGCGGTCGCCTTCATGCGGAACGGCGGAATTGGCGAGGTGAAGTTTGCCCGTGGTCTTTGTTACAAGCGACGCAAGAGTATCGGGGCGCGTGGCGATTACGCAATACCTGCGAACGTGAACTTTGATCTGTGGAGTGGCCCGGCAACCTTTACGGATCCAAAGTGTACTCGTGAGAAATTCCATTACGACTGGCACTGGCAGCGACATTACGGCAACGGTGACCTTGGGAATCAAGGGCCGCACCAGACCGATGTTGCTCGCTGGGGTCTGGGCATTGATACGCACCCGTCCACGATTCTGACTTACGGCGGTCGATTGGGATATCAGGCTGAGCGTAAGGATCCGGATTACGTTGACGGAGGTGACACCGGCAACACGGAAGTCTCGATCTATGACTATGGTGACAAGTGCATGGTGTTTGAAACTCGCGGCCTGTCGGTTGATGACAGTGACGACGAAGAGCTGAACACTTTGTTTCAAAGCAAGAGCGGGAACAAAGTCGGCGTCGTGTTCTATGGCACCGAGGGAACTCTGGTTCAGGTCAGCTACGAGCACTGTATTGTATTCGACAAGGACATGAAGATTGCAAAAGAGTTCAAGGGGGGCGGTGAGCACTTCAAGAACTTTGTCTCGGCTTGTCAGTCACGCAAAGTCGAAGACCTGAATGCTGATGTTCGCGACGGACATCTCTCTGCGGCCGTGAGTCACCTTGGCAATATTTCGTACTACATGGGCGAAGAAAACCGAGTTGATGTGAGCGACATCTCTGCTTATCTGAAAGACGTCAAGAGTCTGGATGACAATGAGATGACTCTGCAGCGAACGGTTAAGCATCTTGTGAAGAATGGCGTTGAGCTGGACAAATACAAGATGTCACTGGGAGCCCTGCTGAAGTTCGATCCCGAGAAGGAAGTTTTCACAAATAACGATGCGGCCAATGCGATGCTGACTCGCGAATACCGTGAGCCATACGTTTGTCCGCGAGCCGACAAGGTCTGATCCGAAACAGTAACCTGGTTCTGAAATTGCGGTTCGAACAAAGAAGCCCGGCAAGGCAAACGAGCCGGGCTTTTTTACCTTGAAGAGATCCCTTTTGAAGTCCTGCCAGAGGATGATTGTCATGGGTAAGAGTTTATTGTTGGTCGCTGCCGCGTGGCTGGTCACTCACGACGTCGGACAGTCCGAAGAAAAGCCGCGTCCGAACATCCTGTTTGTTCTGGTTGATGATCAATCGCCGTTTGATCTGAAGGTTTATAATCCTCGCTCGGAGCTGCAAACGCCGACGCTCGATCAGCTGGCGGCAGAAGGCATGGTTATCGACGGGGCCTATCACATGGGCTCGTTTATGGGGGCTGTCTGCACACCATCCCGGCACATGATTATGTCGGGCCGAACGGTGTGGCATCTGCCGATATCACCTCGTGCCAAAGAAGACGGGCTTTGCCCGGATAATCTTGAGCAGCACACGATTCCGGCCGTGTTTAATCGAGCGGGCTATGACACAATGCGAACCTGTAAACTGGGCAACAGCTACGAAGCCGCCAACAAGCTGTTCACGGTGCGACGCGATGAAACGAAACGCGGACCGACGGATGAAACCGGCAGTGCCTGGCATGCAGAGCAAGTTCTCGAGTACCTGCAGAATCGTCAGCAAACAGCCGACAAAGATCCTTTCCTGATCTATTTTGGTTTCTCACATCCGCATGATACGCGAGACGGGAAGCCAGAATTGCTGGCAAAGTACGGTGCCGTCAATCACAGCGACCCAACGACCTTGCCGCCCGCAAATCCGCTTGCTCCGAAGTTGCCGATCAACTACTTGCCCGCACACCCATTCCCGGATGGGCATCCTGGCCTGAGAGACGAAGTTGACGTCAGCGGTGTCTGGAAAAATCGCGATGAACGAACAATTCGCAATGAGATCGGACGTGAGTTCGCCTGCAGTGAGAACATCGATATTCAAATTGGTCGAGTTCTGGACAAGCTCGAGGCGATGGAAGAGCTCGACAACACATATGTCATCTATACCGCAGATCACGGAATGGCGATCGGTCGTCACGGGCTGCAGGGCAAGCAGAATCTCTATGAGCACACTTGGCGAGTACCCTTCATTGTGAAGGGGCCCGGCATCAAGCCGGGCTCACGAGCCATCGGGAATATCTACTTGCTGGATCTCTTGCCGACCTTCTGCGATTTGGCGGGCTTGCGACGCCCTGATTTCGTTGAAGGTGCCTCGTTCAAGCCTGTGCTTGAAGGGAACAAAGAGATTGTTCGCGACGTGATGTACGGAGTGTACAACGGAGGAACAAAGCCAGGCATGAGGTGTGTAAAGAGGGGTGACTGGAAGCTCATAAAGTATGACGTTCTGGATGGAAAGGTGCGTGAAACACAACTGTTTAATTTGAAGGACAATCCGGGCGAATTGCTGCCCGAACATCGGAGCGAACAACTTACGGTGCTTACCGGTGTTGCTCCGGAACCACATCAGACCAATCTCGCGTCTGATCCTGCGTATGCGGACCGTCTCACGGAGATGGAAGACCTGTTGCTGGCAGAAATGCGGCGGCTGGATGATCCATGGAGATTGTGGAGTCAACCAGATGAAGGAAAGGCGATTCCCGACAATAGAAAGCAATCCCGAAAAAAATAGCAATTTCGAGACGAGAGCATTCCTGGGACGCCTGCAGAGAGTACCTCAGCGTCCGACAACGCTCCATAATCGCAGACTCACTCCTGCGGCACAGGCGCATTACAAATCAGAAACGGCTGCAGTGAATCCCTGATTCACTGCAGCCGTGATTCTTGCTTCAGACACACATGTCGCTTTGAGGAATTACCAGCCAG
>JBIIIF010000111.1:0-20424 GCA_044235005.1 Planctomycetaceae bacterium
AGCCATGAGGTGAACGGCAAGTGGATGGAGAAGCTTTATAGTACTCGTTTCTGTTGCCCGGATTGCGATCTGAATTTCCCGACACCCGAACCACGCAGTTTTAGTTTTAGTTCGCCCTGGGGCGCGTGTCAGCAATGTTCGGGCCTTGGCGTTCAGGGAGTCGTGGATCTGGATTCAGAAATCGCAATCTTCCAACAGAAGGCATGCGAAGCCTGTGAGGGATCACGCCTGCAGCCGTTTGCAAGGCGAGTGACTTTTCTGGGACAAACGATTGCTGAGTTCACGCGGCAAAGCGTCGACGCAGCTCTGGCGACGATGGAATCGTGGTTGCGGGTTCTTCGGAGTGCCCCCGACTTTCAGAGTACCCCATCAGGCGATCCAACGCTGGTCGATGACGGGACGGCGTTAACACAGGAGCAACGACTGGTCGCGGAGCGAACGCTGCCGGATATTCAGGCGAGAATCAAATGTCTGAGTGAAGTCGGCATCGGTTATCTGGGGCTCGATCGACCTTCTCGAACGTTATCCGGCGGTGAGTTCCAGCGGGCGAGATTGGCTGCGTCGCTGTCTTCGCAGTTGCACGGTGCGCATTTTGTGCTGGATGAACCCACAGCAGGACTTCATCCCCGCGATACACAACGCCTGCTGAAAACGCTGTTTGACCTGCGTGATGCGGGCGGTACCGTGATTGTGGTTGAGCACGATGGTGAGATTATGCGAGCCGCCGACTGGCTGGTTGATCTCGGCCCCGGAGCCGGTGCAGACGGTGGAAAGCTGCTGTTTTCCGGAACGCCCTCTGATGTCGAAAAGCTCGCGGAATCTCCCACGGGCGATTATCTTCGTCGGTCAACTGCGGAACGAATCGAGTCTGCCAAGACGGAATCGAAGCCAAAGCCGAAGAGCGGTGCGAAGACTCGCAGGGCTGTCGCTGACAAAGATATCGTTCAGGCGGAGGTGTCAGAAAAGCTGACGATCGTCAATGCGCACCTCCATAACCTTCGCAATATCACCGTGGACATTCCGTTGCGTAAGCTGGTCTGCGTTACTGGTGTCAGTGGGTCAGGTAAGAGTTCGCTTGTCTTTGGCACGTTATTGCCTGTCGTCTCTGCCGCCATTCAGCGTAAGCGCGATGTTGCTCTTGTAGCCGCCGATGCTCGATGTGACGGCGTGAGTGGTGGGGAGCAGATTCAGCGAGTTCTCTCCCTGGATCAGGCTCCGCTGGGTCGGTCTGCCCGATCGTGTATCGCGACGTTGTGTGGCATGTGGGACGAAGTGCGGCGGCTGTTCGCGAAGATTCGGGACAGTCGTTCACGAGGACTGAACGCAAAGCATTTCAGCTTTAACTCCGGCGAAGGACGTTGCCCGGAGTGCATGGGAATCGGCGTTCGCAATTTCCGCATGAGTTTTCTGCCGGATGCTGTTGTCCCATGTGCCGTTTGTCATGGTCTTCGTTTCAGCAAGGCGGTTTGCAGCATTCGCTTTCGCAACAAGTCCGTGGCCGATGTGTTGCAGATGCGAGTTGACGACGCCACGGAGTTCTTCTCAGAGTTCTCGCGTCTGCATGCGATCCTGTCCGCATTTAACAGTGTTGGACTGGGATATGTCACGCTCGGTCAGCCAGCCAATACGTTTTCCGGCGGCGAAGCACAGCGAGCCAGGCTGGCCTCTGAGCTCGCGACGCCATCAAACGATCACACATTGTATGTTCTGGATGAACCCACCAGCGGACTTCATCCGGCCGACGTTGATCGCCTGATGACTCACCTCAGGACGCTGGTCAACGCCGGTCACAGTGTTATCGTGATTGAGCATCAACTGGACGTTATTCGTCAGGCGGATTGGCTGATTGACATCGGTCCTGACAGTGCCGACCGAGGCGGTGAAGTGGTCTACTCGGGACCGCCTCTCCAAATCATTGCATGCGAACGCAGCGAAACCGCCAAGTCATTGCGACAGCGATGATGGCCGTATGCGTCAGTTTTGAAGTTGCGAGTTTGCGGTCATCACAACCCGACGCGAGAGTTTTGAAGTTGCACGTTTGCGACTACCCCAACCCGCTGCATCAGCGAGGGATTGATCTTTTGCGTTTGACGCAGTGTTTGGAAAAATCCCTCGCTCACGCGTCGGGTTATGATAATCCCCTGCGTTTTCGCGTCGTGGATCTGCCCCAGCCTCGGACAGCGCAACTTCAAAACTCACGCGTCGGGCTATGATCTTTCCCTTTATTTCCGCTCCGTTGATCTAAACATCGCAACTTCAAAACAACCACCGCGTGCTCGCGATGAATTTCAAACCCATGGAGCGCGGTAAACGCGATCAGTCATGGCTTGTGCTTCGGCATCACCAGGACAGGATTCGGTGATCGGATCCCACTTGATCGGGCGACCCAGTCTTGCGACAAAGTTACCGAGATGACAAACCGTGGCAGATCGATGACCGATCTCCACGTCGCAAATCGGCAGTTCACGGCTCTGCATACAGTCCAAAAAATTCTTCGTGTGGTCGGTGCTGCGATTTAACTGAGTCAACTCAGCGGCATCCAGCGGCGTTTTGGCAAGATCAACCGGATCAGTGATCAGTTTGCCTCGATTTACGGTTACGGTTCCCTTCGTTCCTACGAAAACGGTTCCGTCCTTGATATCGCTCTGCCCCTGCCCCAAAGTCATCCTGATGCCATTCGCATAGGTATAAACCAGACGACATTTCTCAGTCACTTCATGAAACATCTGCGGATGAAACTCGGCGGTGCCTTCGACAGCGACCGGGCCACTGTTGTCCATGCCGAGTCCCCACTGAGCAATATCAAGGTGATGAGCACCGAAGTTGGTCATCTGGCCGCCCGAATAATCCCACCAGAAGCGGAAGTTGTAGTGAACTCGCTTGCTGTGATAAGGTTTCATCGGAGCCGGGCCAAGCCACATCTCGTAGTTGAGTTCCGCGGGTACGGGTTCAACCGCACCAATCGAACCCGGGTGATTCGGGTCCGGAATTCCGACGATGACTTCCTTCACATCGCCAATGAATCCATTTCGAACCAGCATGCAGGCTTGCCAGAATTCCTTCGAGGAACGCTGTTGTGACCCCGTTTGCACGATCCGTTTATGTTCGCGAGCCGCATTAACCATGCGACGCCCTTCGGCAATCGTCAGCGAAAGCGGCTTTTCACAGTACACATCTTTACCAGCCGCACAGGCTTCGATTGTCATTTTGGCATGCCAATGATCGGGCGTTGTGATCACAACGGCATCGATGCCTTTCTCGTCCAGCAGACGTCGATAATCACCATAACTTTTCGGCGCGGGGCTTTTCTCCGCGACGATGGCGACACCATCCGCTGCCACTTTGGAATCGACGTCGCAGATCCCCACGATATCCACGCCGGCCGCAAGAAACCGCTTCACATTTCCTGCTCCCTGATTTCTCACTCCGATCGCCGCGATGGCAATGCGATCGTTAGCGCCGAAGACGCGACGAGGCAGAATCATGGGGGCAGCGAATGTCGCGAGAGTACAGGCTGACCGTCGAAGAAATGAACGGCGATTTGTCTGTGTCATGAAATGGCCCCGGAGAGACGTTTCCGTCTCCATTTGTATGAGGTGACAAGAATCAAAACGATGTGAACAGTCTGTCGATGATGTCGTTTCTGTCAGGCAAAGTTCTCTGTCGTTCTACGAAGAAGTCAGCAAAAAATCACCTGCACCGAAGCATTCGAACAGACTGCCACGAGCGGTGTAACGGTTCATATAGCAATCGACTCCAGGCGACAACCGCCATCGCAGAAAAACTCGGCTCACCATCAACAGAATATCGCTGACAGAACGTTACTTTTTTCCGGGAACTGGAGGACCGGGATTCTCAGTCGACAGGAACGCAAGTCCAGTGGGGACTCCTGGATGCAGGCGGGCTCCGAATTCGGGAAGACAGACTCCTGCGTCGGAGAGCTTCAGCAGTTCGTCAGAAGTCCGAGCAGGTTCGATGACCTGCAACGATGCTGAATTCGACTGGAACAACGCCAGAGAAATCTTCGCAAGAACTCCTGCGGATGCAGTCAGGCGGTGACTAATGAGCAATTCATTCGTCGATGTGGCTCTATTGATCTTTCGATTGATTCGATCGATCAGCAACTCGTCTGGCGATACAACAACTGGTTCCGCATCGGAGACGATGATCCAGATACCGTCACTCGTTCCCATCGCGAGGCAAGGTTGTTCGGAATTGATGCGAGCCAGTTCTGCCGCGTCTTCGCTGGCCGTGGGTTCTGCACCAATGAACTGACAGTGGAACTCCGATCCCAGCAGTTCGCGCAGCTGCTCTGTTGACATCGGCGAAGGCAGGTTTCGCGAAAGAAGATGCGGCAGGAACTCAATTGCAGGGTCGTCTGACGGAATCAGACAAACGAGCACGGAGCGAGAAGCGTCGTTTGGATCCGAAGTTCTCGCACGATCCCGGTCGGCTGTGGCCGCGAGATATTCTTCATAGCCGCCAATGATGCAAAGCGAAAAATTGGCAAACCGCCGCTGCAGCTCGGAACATAGTGTCGGATTTGTTAACGGCCACATGCGTTGCCGAACGCCGTCGTCGCCATAGCATTCAACAGGTGGCACCTGCCGCACAACAAGTTCCAGATGATCCGATAACGATCGAAGATCAGAATCTGCACCAGTCGTATCCGCTAACAGGGCCACGATCGGAACGAGGCTGGCATGGCAAACTGCGCGAAGCGTGCTTTGATCGGCAACACGTTCAGGATCCGCGTTGATAACGGTCGGAACAACCGAGTCCGCCACGTGACTGTCCGGCAACTGCAGTCGCGCGATGACGCTCCACCGAGTGCGCTCGTCCCCGGAAGACTTGAACGTTGTTTCGAGAATGTAAAACGCCGCATCGTGTTCACGGAGCAGAATGCCTTCTCGCTTCCACAAACGCCAGAAATCATCAGCTCGCGTGCAGCGGTCAGCAGCCGATGTGTCACCCGGCTCTTCGCGATTCAACACCATCCGAACAGCGTTGCAGGGATGCTGGCGATAGAGCGTTCTCTGGAGTGTTTCATCAATCAGACTGTTAGCCGGAGCGATCACTTCCGACAACGCGCCGACCTGGCTCAAGTCGAATCTCCAGCCGGCGAAGGGCAGAATTTGTACCATGTAAAACGGATCACCTTTGATGAATGAAATCTCGCGCAGCAATATCTCCGTGCGGGAGTGTAGCAGGAACAAATCGCGTCAGAAACCAGTCGCCGGAACCCGTACGCGGACCTACTCTGTTTTAAGTGGCCGCAGCTCCGAAGGACGCAATATCGCTCTGTGCAGTGCATTTGCGGTCGAGATGTGTGTAGCCGCCGTCGACGAAGATGATTTGCCCGGTCGTATGGCTGGAGCACGGCGATGCCAGAAACACGGCCATGTTGGCAAGCTCTTCGATCGTGGTGAATCGTCGCTCAAACGGGATTAATCGCTCCATTTCAGCTTTGGCCCCAGCCGGGTCCGGCATGGCCGCCAGGCATTTTTCGTAAAGTGGAGTCCACGTTTCAGCGGGCAGCACCGCGTTGACTCGAATGCCATGCGGAGCGAGGTCAACAGCCCATTCGCGGGTCAACCCATTGATGCCGCCCTTCGACGCCGCATAGCCCGACGTTCCTCCCTGGCCGGTTTCGCAAACCTTGGATCCAATATTGATGATGACGCCGCGAGATTTTTTCAGAGCCTCCAATGAGTAGTGGGCCATGGCATAGACATGAATCAGATTGCGTCGCAGCGAATCGACGAAAGCGTCGACTCCTGCGTCAAGGCCCACTCCGTCATTGACACCAGCGTTGTTGATCAGAATATCGATGCGGCCGAAACGCTGCAGAGTCTGCTCCACGGCATTCCTGCAGGCATCGACATCGGCCAGGTCACCTTGAATGAAGAAACACTCTTGCCCCTGTGCGGCATACTCACTTTGCAATGCACGCCCCTCGGCTTCACTGCGATTCACGTTGGCAACTCGAGCTCCTTCGGCAATCAGGCAACGGACAATTCCCAGCCCAATGCCTTTCGATCCGCCAGTTACAAGTGCGACTTTGCCGTCCAGTCCAAGTTTCATTGCTCTTTATCCATCGGTATTCGATTGAGGGGTTAGTAACAACTTCGCGACTCAGTCAGGGCCGCAGGCTGTCCTCAGGTGGTCGCAAATTCTGGCGGGATTCGAACAGAAGTGATACCCAGAATTCAGGGTTTGTCCGGGTTCCTGCAATCGCTGCTATTTTCCGTTTTTGGGCCCGATTGTACGAGCAATTTTTGAGTTAGAACACGCTCCGATCAGCGAGGCAAAGGTTTGTAGTCAGAAGGCGAGACCCACGAGTTCAACTTTCAAACCAGACAAGGCACCTCGCTGGTAACCGATTACCGCCCCTGTCACAGCCCGAACAATTCCATTCCGTTATTGCGGAAGATGTCTTCCACCTGTGAGTCCGTCATTCGCGTTGACATCGTGGCAACTTTCAGTGTTCTTAATGACTCATGCCCAACCAGAGCCATGTCAATTTTCCCATACGGAACATCAAGGTTAGCGTTGTCGGCAGAGATCCAGAAGAAGTTGTCGCCCAATGCGATACAGCGACCACGCAGGTGCGTTACCGGGAAGTCAGACCCATAGAGCACTCGCTTGTGCCCCATGACGTTGATAATCGCTTCGATGGCCCCCGAGTCAGTCACGGCACTTGTATCGAACCAGACGTTGGCAAGCCCTCGCAGTGACTCAATTCCCATAATCGTATGATGGGCGTTAAAGCCACGCGCAGCATGCGCGAGAATCAGACGCATGTTCGGATACTTTTCACAATAACGGCGGATCGTCTGCTGATTCGCGGGATCCGACAATGCCCGCGCGCGGACCATGTGCAGGGTGATTGATAATCCTTCTTCGTGAGCGATCCGAACCTGCTCCTCCGGCAGGTACTCTTCGATAAACGAATCAAACGTAGGACGCCGCGAAGAATAGACGTGATAGCACTTCAGGCCGACGAATCCGCAGCGACGCACTGTTTCGCGAATAAACTCCGGATCCTGTTGCATCGTGATCAGCATCTGACCGCGCGACTTCGGACGCTTCTTTAGTTCCTCAAAGAGAAACGTGTTTTCTCCGTCGACATCGACATTCGGATGTGGGAATGGAAAGAACAGGCCATCGGTTTTGCGTCCGGGCGTAATCATCTCCATCTGTCGATCAAATTCATCACTGCCTGCGACCGGCGGCCCGGACTTCACAAGGCCCGGCACGGAGTCCTCAGGAAAATGATCGGCTCGATACCAATGTGCATGCGAGTCGAAGATTTTCTCCGGAACGTAGCTGTTCAGTTCACGATCAAACAGCTCGCGATCCTGATCTGTAGCAATCCAATCTGGCATGATGAATCTCACTTGTTTAACGGCAAGCTGACTGTGGATTTTGTTCGTAGTGCCGACTTCAGTCGGCGTTGTCATTCAGTTGGCAAGAGATCGTTGGCTGAAGCCAACGCTACGAGTAGAACACCGTTACGGAGCCGTTGCGACTGTTTCTTCAAGCTGTGTCGGAGCCATCTGCAATCCCGCGCGATGCTGTTCTACAGCGGACTTAATCTGAGTGATAACATCCGGATTCATGGCCGCTCGATCCCAGCGTTCACCGGGATCAATTTTCACCTGATACAATTGCGGCGGATCATGTGTTTCGGCTTTTGGTGTGCCATAGGCCGGTTGAGTCAAAAAGTGAGCTTTCCACGGTCCCAATCGGCACGCATAAAGCGTTGCTCCGCGGTAGTACATAAATGGCGGCCGATCGACGGTGCCCGTCCCAAACAGCAGCGGTGAAACATCAATGCCATCGATTGTTGTGTCCGGCAGAGTCGCACCGCCCAGTAATGCACAGGTGGCGAAAACATCCATCGTGTTGGCCATTTCGCGTTGGATGCTTCCGGATGGAATCTTTGTTGGCCACCAGAAAATCCCGGGCACACGCATGCCGCCTTCCCAGGTAGAGCCTTTGCCTTCCCTCAACAAACCCGCGCTGCCGCCATGATCATCGAAGATCAACCATGGGCCATTGTCGCTGCTGAAGACAACCAGAGTCTTCTCATCCAGCCCCTCAGCTCGTAGCGTGTCCAGAATCTGTCCGACGCTCCAGTCCAGTTCTTCGACGACGTCACCATAGATCCCGGCCGGACTCTTGCCGCGAAAGTTTTCGGATGCAAACAGCGGCACGTGCGGAAACGAATGAGCGACGTACAGAAAGAACGGAGCATTCTTCTGGTCTTTGATGAACTGAACGGCTTCTTCGGAATATCGCCTGGTGAGTTGTCGCTGATCGGGATGTTCTTCAACGATCTCCGTGCCACGGATCAACGGAGTCTTCCAGTAGTCATTTTTCTCGGCAAAAAATCGTTCTCGTCCTTCGGGAGCATCCGGTGCTGGCATCATGTCGTTTGAGAACGGCATTCCGAAGTAGCTGTCAAAACCATGATGCGGTGGCAGATGCTCGGGCAGATGTCCCAGATGCCACTTCCCGACCATTCCGGTCGCATAGCCCTGAGTTTTCAAGAGTTCCGGCAGAGTCACTTCGTCCTTCGGAAGTCCGCCTTTGGAATTATTCCGGAGGACTCGAAACTTATCGTGACACATTCCGTTGCGTACAGGATATCGCCCCGTCATCAGAGCCGAACGACTGGGAGTACACACTTCGGCCGTGGAATAGAACTCCGTAAACCGCATGCCTTCAGCGGCCATACGATCGAGATTCGGCGTGCGAATCGTGGGATGCCCATAGCATGCCAGATCTCCGTAGCCCAGATCATCGGCGTAGATGATGATCATGTTGGGCTTCTCGGCCGCGTGTGCAGACAGGCATCCGACCGTCATCACGAATGTTGAGAACAGGATTGAGAGTGTCTTCAGCATTCTTGTGATCCGGTTGGAGAAACGTTGCGCCGAGCGAATCAACTCTCGACAGCAGGGCGGTCGCCGTTTTCGGTAGGTCACGCCTGCCGGGCGGGACTTCGCGACTCGTCGCGACCTGTGTGCATCTGAACGATCAAAAGTGGGCCGCGATCTCTTGTCACATTGCCGAGTGACATGTTCGCCTGGCCCCACGGTTCGTCTTGCGGCAATACGAAAATCCTTTTCGGCAGGTCTTTATTTCAGATTTCTGACTGAGCTGGAACTGCGATAAAAGACAAGGCATTCATCGAAGAATGAAAAAATCGACGTCGCGATGGTACAGAATTCGACACAGAATTCATCTCCGAAAAGTAGTGGAAACGTTGAGGTGAGGGAAGTCTTGCGATTATGAAAATGGTCAAAGGACTGCATCATACCCCAGTGTGCTGCGTGTCGGTTTGTCGGCAGCTTGCTGGAGGGTTTTGTCATGGCTCGTATCCCGAAGATCCGTTCTCGCAAAGATTGCAGGATGGTCCAAGTTACGCGTCCAGTGGTGATCGCGGATGTGTCTCCGGCACCAAACGGGGCTCGCACAAGCTTTGTGTACAACAAGCTCGGCAGCCAGATTCGCACGACGGGACCCACAGGAGCCATTAGCACGACAGTCTACGATGTACTCAATCGCACGGTCGGCAGCATCGATCCGCTCGGAAAACGCTCAACCACGGTTTATGACGCTGCGAACAGAACGGTTGCCAGCGTCAATGCCCTGAATCAGCGGTCCACGACGGTCTACAACGCCGCCAATCAGGGCATTGCCAATATCAATGCGGCAGGAATTCGCTCAACGCAGGTTTATGACGTCGCAGGCCGAGGAATCGCGTCGATCAACCCTAAAGGAGATCGCTGGACCACGCTTTACGACTTGGCAGGGCGAAGTGTCGCTTCAGTTGATCCTCTAAATCGACGGTCGACGTCAGTCTACAACACCGTCGGAGCCGTCACGGCGTCGATCAATCCCGAAGGCAGTCGCAGTACCACGGTCTACAACATCGCTGGTCAGACGGTGGCAAGCGTGAATGCTAAAGGAGCCCGTTCGACCACGACCTACAATGCGGACGGTCAGACGGTTGCGTCGATCAATGCTCTGGGATTTCGTTCGACCAGCGTCTACGACATAGGTGGGCGAGGCGTAGCGTCAGTCGATGCGAAGGGCAACCGATCCACGACAGTCTACGACAGTGTTGGGCGAGCTGCCGCGAGTATCAATCCGCTTGGGAAACGCTGGACGACGATTTTCAACAACGTCGGTCAGACCGTCGGCAGCAAAGATCCGCTGGGCAATCGCAGCACGTCAGTGTACGACACGGCAGGCCGGGTCATCGCGAGCATCAATCCGCTCGGTAAACGCACTACCACGGTCTTCAACACCGCCAGCCAGACTCTGGCGACGATCGACGCCAACGGCAACCGAGTCAGCAGCGTTTATGATACCCTTGGCCGACGCACGGTCGAAGTCAATGCTCTCGGAAACCGTACGACGACGGTCTACGATTCGCTGGGGCAAACATCGGCTCTAGTGGATGCCCGAGGCAATCGGCACAGCTTCACGTACGACTCAACAGGAGCCCAGACGCAACTCATTGACCCGCTCAACCGCCGCACGACATCGGCCTACGATGCCGCCGGACAACAGAACTTGCGAATCGACGCCCGAGGCAACCGTACGACCTATGCGTACAGCACGGTGGGTCAGTTGGCCAGCAGAAAATACCCGGACGGTAGCCGAGCGACCTTAAGTTACGATATCGTCGGCAATCGCACCTTGATGGCCGACAGCACCGGACGGTATACTTCCGTGTTCGATGCTATGGGACAGACGACGTCTGCAGCACTGCCAAACAACAAGCGGATCACAAACACGTTTGATACTGTCGGCAATCGGCGAACCAAGTCCTCTGCCGGTGGGCGAACAACATGGACTTATGATGCAGCGAACCGCCTGACTTCTGAAATCAGCGGAAACGCGAAGCGAACGACGTTCACGTACGACGATGCCGGACGACGAACTCAGCAGAAAGCCAATGATGGAAGTCGCACATCGTGGACCTACGACGCGTCGAGTCATTTGACGAAAGTCCAGGACACAAAGGCTGACAACTCAACGATCAGTTCGTTCGATTATAGAAACGACAACGTAGGTAACCGAGTCGGTGTAACTCTGGCCAGCGGTGTTCGCGTGACTTGGGTGTATGACAAGAGCAGTCAACTGACTGCGGAACGTCGCAGCGGAGTCAGTGGCTACGCAAATACATTTGTTTACGACGCGGTTGGAAACCGTCTTGTCCTGAATGCCAATGGCACTCGCACGACGACGGTTTACGACAACGCAAACCAAATCAAGTACTCAACTGCGGCGGCTGGCAGAACAACGTACACGTTTGATGCGAACGGGAATCAGCAGATCGTTCGCGAACCCGCCGGTGGTCGAACCACTACGACCTGGAGCTACGAGAACCAGCCGACGCTGTTCCTTATGCCGGACGGCAGTCGAGTGACCATGAGCTACAACGCCAACAACCGCCGCGTCGACAAGGAGTGACACAATGCCAAAGACAACGTACGTCTGGGACGAACTCAGCGACAACTTGATTGAAGAGTACGAAGACGGCGTGTTGTCGGCTTCATACACACACGAACCGGGACTCTACGGCAACCTGCTCTCCCAAAACCGCAACGGCGTCACCAGCTACTACCACTACGACGGCCGTGGTGACACTGTCGCGCTAACCGATGACTCCGGCAACGTCACCGACACCAAAGAATACGATGCCTAGGGAAATGTCCTTGCATCAGCGGGAGGCACTATCACGCCGTTCCAGTTTGGTGGAATGAATGGGTATCAAGCGACCCCGTCGCCACATAACGTCTATGTTCGAAGTCGTCACTATTCACCTCAGAGTTCCCGATGGATCTCATTGGATATGTTTCTCGCCGCCGGGCGAAGTGGCTACGGGTATGTCGGCAACAATTCGTTGGTCCTCACTGACCCCAGCGGATGGTGGGAGCAGTTAGTACCATCATTCGAAGGGTATTGGAAAGCAGGAGCTGGCGATCAATTCTCGACTCTTGTGGAAAGGATCAATGCTCTCAAGCAGCTAAATCTTGATCCAATCAAGAACGGTGCGTGCATTCAGCCTTTAAGTGCGAGAACAGCAGGTGCCTTTTTTGGAAACTATATCTTCGCTGACCCTGATCCGATCGACTGGGCTCAAAAAACACCGACTGCGTGCGCTGTTTACAGTGTTGAGAATCTGCTGCCGAAACGCACTGCAAATCTCTTCTCAGCGTCCATCGGCACCGACAAGAACGAATACATCAAAATGGCTGGCGCGTTCTTCGATGCCACGCACTTCGGAACGGATTCAGAACTCTTCAGGAGGATGCAGACAGTATCGGAAAGTGGTTGCAAGCCAATCACGACGGCCTATTTTGTGGGACACTCTTGGAAAAGTCAGAATTTGATAGGATCTCAGCGAACGACCAACGGACATGACCAACTCAATCTGTCTGATTTCCCCAAATACCAAAAACGTCACCCACCGGGTCTTGAACTGTATGCGGGATATTTTCTTTGGCAGAGTGAACTCCCTCGCGCAATGAACTGCGAATTTTCAGTACCCTGCTGGTTTGCTGTTGACGCGAATGTGACGATGGTTGGCTGCTACACAAATGTCTTCGCAAGCAACTTTGCTGAAAAGGTCCTTCGAAACGGAGGATCGTTTGCCCGAGGATCGCTGAAACCAACCTGGTGGTCCGGGAAAACAATGGGCTGGGGAAATGACAGCGGCACGGCCCCTTCGGCTGAACCAGATTTTCAGGGCACCATTGCGGGATATCTTTCCAGTAAGAATTGGGCAACCCACGATGGTACGAATTAACGGCCTCATGTGAGATCATTTCCAGGAAATGTACGACAAGCTTTATATGGGACCGAGAAAATGCTGCGATCCATCATGCTGACGATTGGGACTTTCATTATGCCTCCCGAAACGATCCGCGTAACACAAACCGTCGCTGAGCCTGTCGTAAATGTCGCAGGGTGGCAACGAGGCTGGCTTATCGTTAATTACTCTGAAAAAGTTGTATGGATGAAACCGTTAGTCTCAGACGACTGGACGGTTTCAATTCAACAGATCTCGGTTCCTGCCCCAGAGTATTTTACCGACCTTGCCGTTCAACCTGAAGGTAATCGAGTCCTCACATCGGGGCACATGTACAACACCGTATGGTCATCATCGTTTGAGCCGATCCATACAATTGATGGCCGCATCGATCGTACAGATGCACGGAGACAGCGGATAAGTCGTGATGGGAATCAAGTACTGCTTGCACGGAGAAGCTTCGATAAAGACAGCAAAGAGATCTGGGATCTGCATTGGGTGGATTTGACCACGAAGGCCACCAAAACTTTAAATCTGGGAAACGACAGCCATGGTGTAGTCGGCATGGCATGGTCGGGGGATCGCAAGCTCGCGGTGCTTACTCACCATCAAGGACGGATTGATTTCATAAGCGTTCCAGACCTCCAGTTGATTCAGTCACTCAACACGGAGTACGGACTCAGTACTGAAGTGAATTTCACACATGATGGACGATACGTCGGCATTCTTGCTGCTTCGCAAGTTGTAATCTTTGACTGCCAAACAAGGCACGAAGTCTGGAAATGGTCAGCCAACAAAGAGCCGGATGAGAGATTCTTCCTTGATACATTTGATTTTTCCCCGGACGGGAAAAGATTCTACGTAGGCTTTGTGGACTTTCCAGCTAACACGACGCACCACATTACCTGCCTATCCATCGAAGACTTCAAACCAATTCCCAACGGTTTTCCGAATAGAGGAATCTCACACTCGCCCTTGTTTGGACGCAATACGATTCACGTATCGCCCGACGGCGAATGGATTGCAACCGTCGGTAGCACCCCAGCGGCAACAGAAGTGTCCTTCAGTCGTCCAGCCGCATTCAACGTTTGGATTCATTTGTCAGACCCTGAGGTTCCTCCCGTTGATGACAATGAAGAGTAACGGTAGTCCATTACTTCGTGCTCTTGAACATGTGGACATTACTGCTGTTCTTCCTTGGACCTCGAATCAAACAGCGTTCTTCCAAATGCCGGACGGCAGTCGAGTGACCATGACTTACAACGCCAACAACCGCCGCGTCGCCCGGGAGTGATCCAATGCCAAAGACAACGTACGTCTGGGACGAACTCAGCGACAACGTGATTGAAGAGTACGAAGACGGCGTGTTGTCGGCTTCATACACACACGAACCGGGACTCTACGGCAACCTGCTCTCCCAAAACCGCAACGGCGTCACCAGCTACTACCACTATGATGGCCGAGGCGACACCGTTGCACTCACTGACGACTCCGGCGACGTCACAGATACGAAGGAATACGACGCTTGGGGAAACGTGATCGCTTCAACGGGAAGTACCGTCACGCCGTACCTGTTTGTTGGAAGGCAAGGCTACCGGACCGGCAGCGAGGGCATTTATGTCAGGGCTCGACTCTACCAACCGAAGACTATGCGATGGTCAAGCCCCGACCCGGTTGTGCCTTGGATCAGCAGCAAACAGTACACTTACAGCTCCGGCTGTGCGGTCGCATGTATCGATCCATCCGGGTTGAAGGAAATCCGTCTTTCATTTGCAGCATTTATTCACAAGCGCAGAGGAAAGTGGCTGGATGAACCAGGCGGTGTGCGATGCGAGTTCAAGTCCGATGAACGTGGCTTCAATGAACCCGGAACGTCGCGCATTGCCAGCCATGGTCAATTTGATAGTTGCGAAATTGGGTTTCAGGAATTTGGTGAGCGGCCGATTGGAATTTTTGGCACGAATAGTGTGGGCAGTTCGCATCGTCGATGCTGGGGAGTATCTTTAACCTGTCCGTTTTCTGTGTTTGGTTGGAACTATTCGGAACTTACCGCACCGCTGAAGGAAGATGAGGTCACTTCACGCGAAACGAGGTGCGGAGCGTCGGTTCGATTTCTGGCATCTGCCGCATATCCATTCGTCGACGTGGCCCCGCGCATCGACTATGACGTCACGTTCATCGTTACTGCAGAGGCAGACAGCATCATCGTTCTTGTAAAAGGAAAGCACGACGGCTTTCCAGACTATGAAGCAATCGTTGATGATAAGACCCTGTACGAATACTTTTCGCCTTATCGCGGTCCAAGTCCTTCGAGTCTTGGAGGGGGGCCGGAAGTGCCGTTTGAAAAGACCATCCGTATCTCCGCCCCGACTCGATGCACTTGCGGCGGCACGTGCGGTGGACTTTAACATGACGTCGTCGGCAAATGGCACCTGAAACAAATTAGAGATTATCAAACCGTCTCGCGGTTGTTTTTGCGGAGAAGCAAACCTTCACAAAGCTCGTTCGTCACTGGATTCGCGATGCCAATCAGTCTTGTACCAATAGCAACTTGGGTCCTCCTTTTTGTTTTCTTAGGTGCAAGTGCATTTCGTGGAAGAAGAGCGTTCCGGAGAGCGGCGTTTTGGAGCTCAACCTTCGTCGTCGCGGTCTTCTCGTATGCCTATGCTCCGGGCGGGCTCATGTGGGTGCGTGCTTCGCTGGGTAATCCAGAGCAACAGTTTGAATATGCACGCTGGAAAGAGAATCATATAGATCAGATCAACAGGATCATGTTCTGGCCGGGAAGCCCAGATGTTGCAGGTGGTTATTATTGGGTTTCGAAGGCAGCGGATCAGCAATTTCCACCGGCGATGTTCGCCTTGGGAGTGCGACTCAAATATGGGGAACACGTGCCAAAACCCCAAAACTGGACCGACACGGGCGGAAATGTCTTTCCGCAGCTTCAGTCTGGGCAGACCTTAATAGATCGAGCACACGCGCTGGGCTTCAAAGAGCCAGTACATGAAGAGTTGTATTATTGGGAGTGTTTTCGGCGTTAAATGCATATCGGGCAATCCGAAGCGACGATTGGACAGTTGAAGCGGAACACCGGGGCCATCCAAACTAAATTGACAGTTCGGAGTTAGAGAAGTACCCTACGGTACGTCAAGCAACCGCAATTGAATTGGGAAAGAAGCCATGGCACGAGTCAATCGGTGTGAGATTTTGTCGTCGGGTGAGATCCAGGTTGTGCATTGCGTCAATCGTTGCGTGAGGCGTGGATTTCTGTGCGGAGTCGATGAGCTCACGGGGAAGAACTATGAGCATCGACGCCAGTGGATGCGCAATCGGCTGGAGTTTCTGGCGGGGATCTTCGGTGTCGATGTGCTCGGATTCTCGGTGATGTCCAATCATCTCCATGTCATCCTGAGAAGTCGGCCGGATGTGGTGAAAACATGGAGTGACAAAGAGGCCGCTCGGCGGTGGTGGAATCTGTTTCCTCAGCGGCGGAACAAGGATGGCTCCCCGGCGGAGCCTGCTGACACGGATCTCAATCACGTTATGGCCGATGAGAAAACTCTGGCCGAACTGCGGGCTCGCCTGTCCAGCGTTTCATGGTTCATGCGATGCACTTCGGAAGTGATTGCTCGCATGGCGAATGCCGAAGACGCATGCACCGGGCGATTCTGGGAGGGTCGCTTTAAGGCGACGGTTCTATTGGATGAAGCGGCAATCGCGGCGTGCATGGTTTATGTGGATCTGAACCCGGTGCGAGCCGGTCTGGCAGCAACTCCGGAGAAGAGCGACTTCACGAGTGCTCAAGAACGCATTGTCGATCTCAAGTCTGCCCATGACGTTTCGACGGCGGATGCAAAGGACGTGCGAATCGAGCATGGCTCGAACGCAGGCTGGCTTGCTCCTGTGGAACTGGAGCCGAAACAGAAGAAGGCTCGTGAGAAATGCTCCAGTCGGCGAGCTTCAAACAAGGGTTGCCTGTTCATGACGCTGGCAGAATACCTGCAACTGCTCGACTGGACCGGCCGCCAGTTGAAACCTGGGAAACGAGGAGCGATCCCGAAGAATGCTCCACCGATTCTGGATCGACTGAATCTGTCGGCAGAACTCTGGCTGCACGCGGTCGAGCACTTTGGAAAACGCCGGTCCGCCAATCGCATTACGCCAGCTGCAAGATTCAACGCAACGGCGAAGCCTGCCCTGCAATCAGTGGCTGTTCAGTAGGCTGAAAGAGGGGCCCGAGAAATCTGGCGTAATGAATTGTAGCTTGGGTGCTGAGTGTGGATGGCCCCGGCTACGCGGGAACGGAAAGACTCCGAAGCAAAAAATAACTGCGATCATCATATGGCCGGTCGCAAATTTTGGTAGGTCCTGCCGGGCAGGACTTCGCAGCTTGCTGCGACCTGTGCACATGTGGTTACAAAATCCAGACCACAATCCACAGCGGTGTGCCCCCGCGGTTTGCCTGGCGGCGAAAATCCTTTCCGGCAGAAAGGGCATACTTGCTGGTTATCCGAGGCTAACCTTGATCAGACCAAAAGATCCTTCACGACTGTTGATTCTTCAACTCCGGTAAGTTTCGAATCCAGTCCCTGAAACTTGTAAGTAAATTTCATGTGATCGATACCCATCAGGTGCAACAGCGTGGCATGGATATCGTGAACCGAAACGCGGTTCTCGACCGCGTGATATCCAAACTCATCTGTATTGCCGTAGCTGATTCCCGGCTTGAATCCGCCGCCAGCGAACCACATTGTAAATCCGGCAAGGTGATGGTCGCGGCCGTTGCCCTGAGCCATCGGCGTGCGTCCGAACTCTGATCCAAACACGATAATTGTGTCTTTCAGCATATCTCGCTGCTTGAGGTCCGTAATCAATGCCGCGACACCCTGATCAACTTCTTTCGCTGTTCCTGCAGAATGCTCTTTCACAGCGCCGTGGTGGTCCCAGTCACGATGATAAAGCTGAATAAAACGAGTACCTCGTTCGGCCAGTCGACGGGCCAGCAGGCAGTTGGACGCAAACGAGCCATCGCCTCCTTTTGTGCCGTAGAGATCGAAGATGTGAGCCGGTTCGTTGCTGACATCCATCAGCTCCGGAACACTCGACTGCATCCGAAACGCCAGTTCATACTGACTAATGCGAGTGGCAATCTCGGGATCATCGAGCCGATTATTCGCCAATCCATTGAGTCGCTGAACGGCATCAACAACATCGCGTTGTTGCTTGGAATTGACACCCTTTGGATTGCCGACATACAGCACCGGATCGCCGGTCCCGCGGAACTCAACGCCCTGAAACTGGCCCGGCAGAAAACCGGAATGCCACTGGCGAGCCGCAATGGGCTGACGCTGGCCATACTTGCCGGTGGAAACCATCACGACAAATCCCGGCAGGCTTTCGGATTCAGATCCGAGTCCATACAGCAACCAGGATCCCATCGCTGGTCGCCCCGCAATCATCGTCCCGGTGTTCATAAACGTATGAGCCGGATCATGATTGATCGCGTCGGTATGCAGCGAACGAACAATACACATATCGTCAGCGCATTTTTCGCCGAGCAGCGGCCAGATTTCGGAGATTGACTGTCCTGATTTTCCCCATTGCTTGAATGCATGCTGAGGCCCAAAGCAGTTCAGCTGTGCTCCCTGCAGCTGCGCGATCTGTTGGCCTTTGGTGACCGACTCCGGCATCGGCTTGCCATGGAGTTCAGCGAGCTTCGGCTTGTTATCGAACGTGTCGATATGAGTCATCCCGCCGGCCATGTACAGCCAGATAATGCGTTTGGCTTTGGGTTCGAAATGCGTCGGCTGGATAACACCCGACCACTTGGGAACTTCCTGCTGAGACGCTCTCGTCTGCTGCGCCAGCATGGAACCCAGAGCCATCGAACCCAGGCTGAGACCTGAATTCCGCAGAAATGACCGTCGCGCGATTTCAGAGGGTAAGTTCAACATCGGTATCAGTTCCTTGTAATGACTTCGTGCAGATTCAAAATCGTGCGGGCGACACTGGTCCACGCCGATAACTCCGGAGTTGGCAGATCCGCGGGCATCGGTTTTTCACCCACAGTCATCAACAACGCAGCGGCGGCAGCGTCAGCCTGATATTCGGTCACATGAGTCGTCAGAAGTTGTTCCAGAACCTGAGCTTCGTCGTCCTGAATTGGTCGCGATAATGCTCGGCGGAAGGCAAAATCCAGCCGGTCACGTGTGGAACCGTTCTGGCGAAGAATCTGCTCCGCAAAAGTTCTCGCGGCTTCAACGTAGCTTGGGTCATTCAGCAGAACGAGCGACTGCAAGGGTGTATTCGAACGAGGCCGATCGGCCGTGCATTCTTCGCGACTTGGAGCATCGAATGCCAGCAGACTCGGATGCAGATACTGTCGCTGCCAGTGAGTGTAGAGACCTCGCCGATAAAGTGCTTCGCCCGTGCTGTTCTGCCATTCGCGAGTTGGAAAGTTGAGATAGGCCCAATACCCGGCCGGCTGATAAGGATTTACACTTTTTCCGCCGATCGAATTCACCAGCAATCCGCTAATGGCCAGAGCATTGTCCCGCACGAGTTCGGCATCCAGGCGGAATCTTGATTGTCGAGCCAGCCAGCGATTGTACGGATCGGCTTCTCGCACAGGCGGACTGGTCAAGGATGACTGACGATAGGTTTGCGACATTACCATCGACTTGATGGTACGTTTAAGATCCCAGCCGTGGCTGCGAAAATCTTCGGCAAGATAGTCCAGCAGCTCCGGATGACTTGGCCATTCGCCCTGAGCACCCAGGTCATCCAGCTTGCGTGAGAGACCGGCTCCGAAATAGATCTTCCACAACCGATTCACGACAACTCGAGCGGTCAAAGGATTTTCCGGTGAAACAATCCACTTCGCCAGATCGAGGCGATTGAGAACTTTGTCAGCGGGAGGAGCTTCAGCAAACACAGTCGGGAACGCCGGAGTCACCACTTCGCCAGTGTCATCCATCCAGTTGCCTCGCTTCAGGATTCGCACCATTCGCGGGGACACAGCTTCCGTCACGAGCGTTGACGGGATGGCGTTGTTGAGATCTGTACGCTGCTTTTCCAGCGTGGCAAGTTGTTCGCGGGCTGGATTCAGCAGCGGAGCCACGGTGCGATAGTAAGCAGCCAGCTCTGCTTTTTGCGCATCCGTTCGTTGTTCTACAGGAGTTGCCAGAACCGCCAGAAGATTGGCCGGTGGAGCATCTGACGCTTTGATCGGTCGAGCGGCCGTCGCAGCAGATATGCGGAAGCAACCAAGGTTGTGCCCTGGATTATCCAGATTCTGAGCCAACGTAATCGTCAGCGTCGCGCCTTCCTTCAGCGTCAGGTCACTGGCGGTTTCGAACACGGCGAAGTTTGGCTGACCGGACTTTTCCATGATCGCCCAGCCCCACTTGGCTCCTTTCGCATCACCATCGATAGCGGCTTCCACGGCCCACTTTTTGTACGGATTTCCATCAGCGGCCCCGATTTGTTCGTAAGTGGCCGACGCATTTTGTAGAGGAACCGCGACCGGTTCCGTTTCACCTTCTTTGACCTTCAGGATGATTTCCGAAAGGACAAAGTTTCCGTTGCCT
>JBIIIF010000346.1:0-6090 GCA_044235005.1 Planctomycetaceae bacterium
TGATAAGTCTCGCAAAGAGTTGGTCCAATCCAGTTCACCTGCATCGATTGGCGGAGATCCGCATCTTCCGACCAAAGCCGATCGCTAGTTCACATACCGGCGAATTTCGGGTTCCTGGTTCTTCCATTTCCGAAGCGCCGACGCTGGGATTGAGTTTCCCGACACATCCAGTTCTTTCAGTTTCGCAGGAGGATCAGCGAGAAATTCAACGATGCCGTCCTTCGTGATTTTTGTGCGAGCGATTCGCAGGCTTTCCAGCGCCGGTAACTGACGGAGAAGTTGTAGTCCTGCATCCGAGATCAAAGAATCATTCAGCGTCAGTTCTCGCAGGTTTGTCAGTGGCAGCAGCAACTTCAATGTCTCATCGTCCACGTTGGGATTTGCCATTTCCAGGACGACAACATCGGTGCGCGAATTCAGAATGCTGTAATCGGGCCGGTCCCAGCCCGTGAGCACCAAATGGCGTTCTCCTGCGATGATGCGTTCACGTTCACCAAGCCCCATCAGGAGTTCAAGGCCATGACTAAAGGCAAAAGGAAGAGCACCTGTCAGCAGCCCCGCAAGAATCAGAACCAACGGTCTCAAACACTTGCGGAAGTGAATCAGCCCATAAATCAGTGGACCAACAGGAGTTGTCAGCACTAAAAGCGACGCCAGAAGAAATCCTCTGGATCGGTAGGACCGGACAATCAGCCAGATCAGCCCGGCCACTAACAGCAGGAGCCCGCCAAAGAGTAATCCGACTCCAACGACTTCAGACACTGAAACGCCCCTTCCTGAGTCGAAAGTACCGGCCGGCTCACACCGGCCGCTCGCCTGATTGGTAGGTTATTTGGCAGCCGCTGCCTAACAACGGCGCTCCGCAGACCTCGCCGGACGACGGGACTGAGCAGCTCGATACACATCCACATAGCTTTGCGCGCTGCGAGTCCAGGACCAGTCGCCGGTCATTCCGTTCTGGACAAGCTTCTGCCAGACCAACTTTTGCGAATAACACTCAATGGCTCGCTCGACCGTGCCAGCAAATGCTTCGACATTGTAGTCAGTGAATGAGAATCCCGTTGCTGTTTCCAGAGATTTTGCAGCGACTTCAGGGCTTTTTGCATCCGACGAATAGTTGATCACGGAGTCCGCAAGTCCTCCGACTTTACGTACGATCGGGACGGTCCCGTAACGCAGGCTGTACATCTGATTCAGACCGCATGGTTCAAAACGGCTGGGCATCAGAAACGCGTCTGATCCTCCTTCGATCTGATGAGCCAGGGATTCATCAAAACCAATCTCGACTGCGACTTTAGTCGGATATCGCAACGCCAGCTCTCGCAACTGCGCTTCGCAGGAAGGATCGCCAGTACCAAGAAATACCATCTGAATATTTTTCGACAGCAGACGGTCGGCTGATCCCATCACCAGATCAAATCCTTTCTGATCGGCCATACGTGACACCATACCGATGAGCGGCGTATCAGCCTGCTGAGGTAGTTTCATACGTTGCTGCAGTTGCGATTTGCAGCGGGGTTTTCCGGCAGCAACCGTCTCTGATGTAAAGTGAGAAGCGAGATGAGGATCTGTTCCCGGATTCCAGACGTCCGTATCGATGCCATTCAGGATTCCAACCAGATCTCTGCTGCGATATCGAAGCAGGCCCTCCAGACCGTAGCCACCTTCCGGATGGCAGATCTCTTCGGCATAAGTCGGCGAGACCGTTGTAATCTGGTCGGCGAAGGCAATGCCCGTTTTCAACAAGTTCAGGTCACCCCAAGCTTCCATCTGATGATGATTGAAATAACGCCAGTCCATTCCTGTGAGAGGCATGTCGAAATGCCAGAACCGCCCCTGGTAGGCCATGTTATGCAGAGTCATGACGGTGCTTGTGTTTTCGAATCCCGGGCGGTTCGCATACTGACTGTTGAGCAACGCCGGAATAATCCCGGTTTGCCAGTCGTTGCAGTGAATCACATCAGGCCTCAGAATCATCTGCCGCGAAATCTCCAGCACCGCGCGGCTGAAGAAGCAGAATCGTTCGCAGTTGTCGACGTAGCCGTGGCCATGCTCCTGATAGAGCTGTCGACGATCGAAATAGTCCGGCTGCCGAACCAGCAGTACTCGAACTCCTGTCCCCGGCAACTGAGTCCAGTTCACCGTGCCCGCGACTGACCGACCATTCATCGGAATGGTAAATCGCAGCCCGGTCTCCGAAATCGTCGGCAGCCCTTTCGCCGACTGCCGCATCACGAAGTAGTCCGGCACGATCAGTGTCACGTCGTGCCCCAGTTGGTCCAGTGACTTGGCCAGTGCTCCGACAACATCGGCAAGGCCACCAGTCTTCGAAAACGGCACCGCCTCAGAAGAAGCGAGCACAATACGCATTGGACGAACGGAGTTAGACATTGTCAGCCTTACGTTTCCTAAACAATCATGTCGCCGGTCTGCTGAGTTTTCCTCAGAGGCTGCAGGGGTTCCGAATAGCACTCTCTGTGACGTCTTGTTGACGGCGGGTTTTCGCGGGGCACATGGTTGAAAACGTCGCCTCAATCGCGAGCTGGCTCAGAATAAGCCAGCCTCCCGAGAGATTCTTTCAGCAGCCGACCGCAGTTATTCCCTCAGAGCATGACCGGTCGTTGACATAGCATGCCACAGAGTCGCTTTGTCGGCTGAGGTTGCCGGGAATCTGACTTTGCCTTTCAGTAAATTCCGGTACTCTGCGGAGCAGGCGACGGTCACGTCCCTTCTGATGAATGTAACGATTTTGTTGACCAGAGAATACGCTCTCAAAAAGATGCCGGAAGCAGGTCACCCAACGATTCGCTGCGAAGATAGGGAACATGCCCCTAACTCAGGGAACGGGCTGAGAACGTCGCAGAGTGACAATCTCAAACCCATGGGATAAAATCTTCCGTTGTTAAGAGCGTGAACCAGATCACCGCCGACAACCGCTACAGAATCAGAACGGTTCCCAATGAAAATTTCCTGTGTCCAGACCGACGTCATTTTTAAAGACATCGATGCCAACCTGAGTTCGCTGGAAGCCACGGTTCGCAGCGAGGTGACTCAGGGAACGCAACTGACAGTCTTTCCGGAATGCTTCTCGACAGGCTATTGCTTCGATTCTCTGGCTGAGGCGATGGAACTGGGCGAATCTGTGCCGGGGCCGTCGACGGATCGCGTTGCAAAGCTCTGTGCAGAATTGAAAACTTACGTAGTCTTCGGAATGCTGGAGAAGTCCGGTGACCAGTTGTTCAACGTGGCCGTGCTGATTGGCCCCGAGGGTTTGATCGGCAGTTATCGCAAAGTCCATCTGCCTTATCTGGGGGTCGATCGTTTCACAACCCCGGGAGATCGACCGTTTGAAGTCTTTGAGGCTGCTGGGGTTCGAATCGGAATGCTGATCTGTTACGACGGTGGTTTTCCGGAAGCCGCACGAGTCCTCTCGATTCGCGGTGCGGACTTAATCGTGCTGCCGACAAACTGGCCCCCCGGTGGCAGTTACATGGCCGAGTTTTCAATCAATTGTCGAGCCATGGAGAACGGGATTTACTTTGCGGCCGTGAATCGAATCGGCACGGAGAACGGCTTCTCGTTCATCGGGAAGAGCCGTATTTGCAGCCCGGTCGGCGCGACGATCAACTCCATCGACGATGCCTCGCCCGGAATTCTGCGAACGGAGATTGACCCCATGATCGCACGTACAAAACGTATTGTTCGTGTACCGGGCAAACATCTGATCGATCGTATGGCGGATCGTCGTCCGGAAATGTACGGCGCAATCTGTGAGCCGCACTCGCTTAAACGTCCTGGACGTGATGAACTGGTGTAGCGTTCATTGTTTCAGGGTTCCGTGAAATTTCAGGGTTGAGGCGCAACCAGGAATGGGAAACCGTGATCGTTCAGGGCCAATCGCGCTTCTGAAGAATAAGCTCGATTCTGGTTCATTCGAGGTTTTGCTTTCGAATCGTGATCGGGCGGCATAGAATCCGAGACGGGCGTGTATTTCGTCCGCGTCCGAATCCTACCTGTGCTCGGCATCCCTCCCTCCGCACCGAGAAACCATCATGTCTCGTTTATCTGCTTATCATCAAGCACGGGCAGCGCTGTGCCTTTTGGTCTGGCTTGCTACCAGCGTCAATGCGGGGGCTCAGGTGGACTTTAATCGGCAGGTGCGTCCGATTCTTGCCGAGCATTGTTTCCAGTGTCACGGGCCCGACGGCGATAAACGCAGCGCGGATCTTCGTCTGGATGTCGAAGCCGATGCAAAGAAATCTGCCATCGTGGCCGGTTCACCAGGTGACAGCGAGTTAATGCATCGGATCACTTCGACAGATCCTGATGCTATGATGCCACCGAGGGCAACAGGAAGAATTCTGACCGATGCTCAGAAAGAAATCCTGAAACAATGGATTCAGGAAGGCGCGAAGTATGCCAGTCATTGGGCTTTTCAGCCCATTGCGAATTCGGATGAGTTGCTAAAGGCACTGCCAACAGCCAACGCGGACGAATCGCCAGTTAACCGCTTTCTGATGCAGAAGCTACAGCAGGCAGGTCTCACCTATTCGAAGCCAGTCAGTCGCGCCCAGTTTGTTCGTCGCGCGACTTTTGATCTGACTGGCTTGCCTCCGACATGGGCGGAGGTCGTAGCGTTTGAAAACGATACTGCCGCCGGAAGTGAAGAACGTCTGATCGATCGACTGCTGGCATCGCCTCGCTATGGCGAACGCTGGGGGCGACACTGGCTGGACATTGCAAGGTACGCGGACACACACGGCGGAGCGGCCATCGGGTTCACTTCCTTTCCGTTCTCTTACACGTATCGCGACTATGTCATCAATGCGTTCAACAGGGACCTGCCCATTGATCGCTTTCTGCAGGAGCAGATTGCAGCCGACCAACTGGGACTCCCGGACGGCGATCCTGCGCTGGCGGGGTTGGGGTTTCTGACGGTCGGTATGCAGTTTCGCAACTACCATGACACGATTGATGATCAGATCGATGTGGTCACTCGAGGTCTCATGGGGCTGACCGTCACGTGTGCTCGTTGTCATGATCACAAGTTCGATCCTATCCCGACGGCTGACTATTATGCGTTGTACGCGGCGATTGCTCCCAGCAAAGCTCCGACAGAACTGCCGGCCATCGGCGCGGTGACTGATGAGCAGGCGCGACAGCAGTATGAACGCGAGCTGGCCGACCTGAAGCTGAAGGCTCAGCAGTTTGCGCGAGAACAAAACGAAGTGCTGAGAAATCGTCTGCGAATGCAGGTCGGGCTGTACCTTGCTGAAATTGCGAAAGGCATTGGCGAACAGGACCTGTCGACTCAGTTTCTGTCCTATCGAACAGACGACATCCGTCCGCTCGTTTTCAATCGCTGGCTCACATGGCTGTCGGGAATGAGCAAAGATGATCCGGTCTTTGGCCCTTGGCTGGAAATGCATTCCTGGGGGGCGATTCCGGACGCAGAATTTCAGACGCGACGCGACGAATATCTCGGTCGACTATCAGCCGAGCTGGATTCGATCGGGCGCACTCCGGAGAAACGACACGCCCTGCGAGGTGAACCGCTGAAATGGAACCCTTTCGTTGTGGATGCGTTGGTTGAGCAGAAGCCAAACTCCCTGAGTGCCGTGGCGACTGTTTATGGAAAGGTTTTTGCCGATCAGCAGCGAGCGTGGCTACGGGCGTTACTGGAATCATCCGCAGAAGCTGCGGTTGGTGGAATCGTCCTGCCCGATGATCATCCTCAGCATCAGGTGATCAACAGTCCTTCACATCGACAGATTCGACATCATCTGTATGCGGAAGGATCTCCGTTCGATTTGTCCGACGAAGACGCCATTCGACTGACCAACCGGACGATTGCCGATCTCGCCAGTGGCAAGAAAGGGGCGATTCATCAGTTGAATCTGGCATCTCCGGGATCGCCTCCGCGAGCGATGATTATGCGAGAAGATCCTTCACCAAAACCGACGCACATTTTTCTGCGCGGCAACCCGCTGGCACGAGGAGAAGTCGTCCAGGCACGATTCCTGTCATCACTGCCAGGCGACCCTGCACAAACTTACCAACCGGGCCGACGACGTCTCGGGCTGGCGCGGT
>JBIIIF010000347.1:0-6086 GCA_044235005.1 Planctomycetaceae bacterium
GCAAATCATCGATCTCGACATAGCGACTGCTGGCCGAAGCCATCGCTGCAATCACATCCGGATGCGGACAACTGCCGCCGACACGAGTTGCATAGCCCACGCAATTGATCACGGGCTGAATACCGAATCGCGAATAAACGTCAGACGTCATTGCGGCGAGCCCTCGAGAACACCTCAGCAGGATTCGTGACCAGCATCTGATGAATCTGTTCGTCCGTAATTCCGCGATCCCGCAGCATCGGGACGAAGATCTTCAGCAGATAGCCGTAACCTTTTCCGCCCTGATACTTCAGATGTTTCAGAGTACAGATATCTTCTGACAGGAGAACTCGATGCCCGTATCCTTCTTTTACCAACGCCGCCACATTGTCCGCGCGGACGTATTCGGGCTGATAATCGATGTAGCCGATGTTATCGACTTCCAGATAAACACCCTTCTCCGCGATCGGCAGCAAATGATGAACGCCGATGCGGTCACCCAGATGACCGATAATGACCTTATTCATGTCGGCCCCGAACTCGTCCAGCATGGCGATCTGTTCCATTGCCAGAGTTCCCCAGCGAGTCGTATGCGTCGTGATCGCAACGCCTGTACGTGCCTGAGCCAACGCAGAGGCTCGGAACACTCGTTCTTCGCCCGGCTTGACAAAGTGTCGACCGGTGCCGATTTCGCCGATGAATCCTGCTCGAATTCCAGTGTCGCGCACCCCGACTTCAATCTCCTTGACAAGCACATCGGCCAGTTCGCGGCTGGTCAGTTCTTCGACGATCTTTGGATAATTGAATTCGCGATACCAACCGCAGCCCATCAGAATATTGAGCCCTGTCCGTTTTGAAAGTCGGACCAGAGCCTCAGGATTCCGTCCAATTTCATCCAGCGTGACATCGCAAATCGTCTTGCCACCCCGACTGAGAAACTCCTGCACTTCATTGGCAACCAGATCCTCATCGTCGATCACATATTCGTAGTTGGGATAATGCCCCATGGCATCAAGGATCAGATGTTCGTGAGTCTGGGTGACTCCCATCAGATCAGGCGACATCGTGCCCAGTACGGTAATGACTTCACGCGAGTTCAGGTCGGATGACATCAGCAGCATTCTTTCGAAGGCGGGAGATTCTGGATCTACAGGAGCGGTGGATGTGCCATGTCTTAGTCGATCCGCGCGAATCCGACAAACCAGGCGTCTCCGACATTCAATCGGTGAGAGAAACTCACTGATTGGTGGTCGAGTCCTGATCCTTAAGCGTCGTGGGAATCGAGTGGCGGCAGGATGCGGAAGCTCTGCATAACCGGCACACTTTAACAGCGGACCGGCGGGTAAGCCTTTACGTGTGTGTTGCAAAAAATCACCATCCCGTTCTGTGTGCTAAGTTCCAATGGTTGAGCTTTGAACCGTCATCCTTCTTCACGGGCCAGTTTCTGCTGTCATCTGCAGCCGCTGCGTTCTGTTGTCATGACGCACACCCGACAGGCAGCATCACATGGATCCCAGTCACCTGCAGGAACTTGTTACTCTGGAAGACAGCTATTGGTGGCATGTTGCCAAGCGGCAGCTCGTCATCAGTCTGCTTGAGAAATACTGTCCGGCTCCGGGGCGACTGGTTGAAGGCGGAATCGGATCAGGTCGCAATCTTGTTGAATTTAATCAGCTCGGTTACGACGTCACGGGCTTTGATCTGATGCCGGAATCCGTCCAGCATGTCCGCAACCGCGGCATCGAAGATGTCCGCGTACATGACCTTGGCAAGCCCTGGCCGGTTGATCCAAAATCTCTGAGAGCCGTCGTTCTACTGGACGTGCTTGAACACGTGGAAGATCCCGCATTGGTCCTGCGACACGCGCACGCGGCTCTTGAAGATGGAGGAGCAGTCATCGTTACTGTGCCGGCTCATCCCTGGCTTTTCAGTCGATGGGACGAACAACTGGGGCATTATCGTCGCTACACCGTCAAGGAGTTTCGGCAGCATGCCAATGCTGCCGACTTTCGAGTTTCATGGCTCAATTATTGGAACAGTTTCACCATGCCGGCCGCGGTGGCGGTCCGAGGCTGGGAGAAGCTGTTTCCGAAACGCACGCAGCCTGACTTTCCGCACGTTTCTGAATTCACCAACCGTGCTTTGCTGACGGCAGCAGCCGCTGAACGATGGTGCTTGAAACACCTGGGAGTACCAACGGGGCTTTCGCTGGCAGGAGTTCTGCAGAAATGATTATGCCGCTGCCCTCTGAACGCCGAGATCGACGATCCGTCGTGATCTCCGTCGTGCTGCCAGTCTTCAATGAAGTCGCAATTCTGCAGGAACTGACACGGCAGATCGTGGAAGTCATGCAGGATGATTTCCTGCAGTTCGAAATTGTCTACGTCAACGACGGATCCAAAGATGGCTCACGCGAGCAATTGAATGCTCTTGCCGCTGCCGATGATCATATCGTCGTGGTTCACTTGTCGCGAAACTTCGGACATCAGCCGGCGGTTCAGGCCGGGCTTGAATATTGCTCAGGCGATGTTGTCATTGTGATGGATTCTGATCTGCAGGATGATCCTAAAGCGATCCCGCGATTTCTTGATCAATGGGAAAGTGGTTACGACGTTGTCTATGCGCAGCGAGTCAATCGGAAGGAAAGCGCGGGCAAGCGGCTTCTGTTCTATAGCTTCTATCGAGTACTTAATTCGATTGCTGACAGTCCTATTCCGGCTGATGCAGGCAACTTCGGACTGATGGATCGCAAGGTTGTCGACGCATTGCTTCAGCTTCCGGAACGTGATCGATTTTTCCCTGGCCTGAGAAGCTGGGCGGGATTCAATCAGACGGGAGTTGCCGTAGAACGGGCCGCACGGCATGACGATCATCCGCGAGTCTCTTTGCGGGGACTTTTTCGCCTTGCCAAGACGGCGATTTTTTCTTTCTCCGGATTCCCGCTGAAGTTCTTCTACGTGATCGCAGCCATCTCGGCCACCGTTTGCGCAGGCTCAGTTGGATTTGTCCTCTGGCACAAGATGATGACCGGACTCGCGGTCCCCGGCTGGACCTCAATGATCATCACCGCGTCATTCTTCGGCGCGTTGAATGCACTGGGGATCTCCATTCTGGGTGAATACGTGATTCGGATTTATGATCAGGTTCGCAGTCGTCCGGTGTTTGTTGCAGACAGCGTAAAGAATCGTCTGCAGTTGCCTCGTCAGGCTGATCGCCCAATGTCCAGCAGCATGAATGAAAGTGTGGATCGCCTTGAGCTCCTGCTGGAATCGCTGGAGAAGGAATACAGATCGCCGGATTTGTCCGCAAGCAGTTCTCACCAGCCGTCGTGAAGGAACTCGACGTTCCCGCAGAGACATTCAACGGAAGTTAACAATACACATTTGTAATTTCGGGCAGTGTCCCGACATGACTCAGGGACCAGTCCCTGGAGGAATACAATGAAGATCACTATGATCGGCACTGGCTACGTTGGGCTCGTGACGGGAACCTGTTTCGCGGAAAGCGGCAACGATGTCACATGTCTGGACGTAGACACGCGAAAAGTGGACCTGCTTAATCGAGGCGGTGTGCCAATCTATGAGCCAGGTCTTGAAGAACTGGTAAAACGTAACGCGGCCTCCGGACGCCTGAAGTTCACAACCAGTTATGAAGAGGCGATCAGCAAGGCAAAATGTATATTCATCTGTGTGGGAACACCTCAGGATGAAACAGGCGCGGCAGATCTGAAATATGTCAAAGCTGCGGCTGAGAACATGGCTCCTTATCTGCAGCCAGGCACGATCGTCATCTGCAAAAGCACTGTCCCGGTCGGCACCAATCGCAAAGTTGCCGAATGGATCCGGGCCAAAACTCAGACAGCATTCTCTATCGCGTCTAATCCGGAGTTCCTGAAAGAAGGCGCGGCGATTGACGACTTTACGAAACCGGATCGAGTCGTCGTGGGCGTTGATGATCCCGAGGCGGCTGACGTGCTGCAGGAAGTTTATAAGCCGTTCCTGAGAACCGAAAAGCCGTTCATCACGGTCGGCATCGAGAGCGCCGAAATGATCAAATACGCAGCCAACTGCATGCTGGCGACGAAGATCAGCTTTATCAACGAAATGGCCAACATCTGCGAAAAGGTCGGTGCGGATATCAATGAGGTGCGGAAAGGGATCGGGCATGATGCTCGAATCGGCTTTTCGTTTCTCTTTCCTGGCGTCGGCTACGGTGGCTCCTGTTTCCCAAAAGATGTTCGCGCGCTGGCTTCGCTGGCTGCAGAATACGGTGTCGAGCCGCGGATTCTGCGAACTGTTGATGAGACCAACGATCAGCAGAAGCACGTCTTGTTCAGAAAGCTGTCGGCTCACTTCGGCGGTGATCTGAAAGGTCGCACGATTGCCGTCTGGGGGTTGTCGTTCAAGCCGCGAACAGACGACATTCGAGAAGCTCCGTCACTGGTACTGATTCACAGCTTACTGGAGGCCGGTGCCAAAGTTCGTGTCCACGATCCGGTGGCTCTCGAGAATGTCCGCAAGGAAATTGGGGACACCGTTGAGTACTGTATTCACCACTACGATGCCTGCGAAGGTGCAGACGCGATTGCGATCGTGACGGAGTGGAACGAGTTTCGAAATCCGGACTTTGACTATATCAAGCTGAAGATGAAAGCTCCGGTGATCTTCGACGGACGCAATCTCTACGACCGCCGCAAAATGGCGGCTCGAGGTTTCACCTACAGCGGAGTCGGCCTCAGTGCATTGCCTCCGGCTGATGTTGCAAAGTCATAATGCCCGCGTGTGATGACGATCAACTTCGTCTCAAAAGGCTGATGTTGTGCGCAGGTCTCCGGACCTCGCACGGGGGATCACCGCAGGTCTCAAACACGCACTGCAGCAGGCTCATCAAGGAGACCGTGCCGGTCGGAACGAGTGGCTCGGCCAGGAGACCGGCCACAACCTTGTGAGAGGTTCATCTTACGCTCATTCTTTTCTGCTCGCCGCTGTCGTGCAGATTCGAACATTTGCCTGTGTCGCTCGAAAAGAGAACATGCAGCTGACTGTCGTCAGTCGACGAGGCCGGGAAATCGGAGACGTTTGATGTGATGATGTCATGGAGATGCTTTCCGGAGAATGCAATTCATCGAAATGCCTGGAATGGTGTTTGGACACCCGAGGCTTTATAATCCTCCGATGAATTCTGACAAACATTTGTATGAAATTTTCGAGGCGTATCCGCAGTGGGTGTTTGAACTGACGGGCCGTCGGTGGCCAGGGCCGTGTCGGTTTCAGTCGATCACGATCAAAGCGATTCAGCGAAGTACCGATGGAGTGCTGATCCCGGAGGTCACAGGCGAAGCGATTCTTGTGGTCGAGTTCCAAATGTTTCGCGATCCGCAGATCTACGGTCGGGTGGTTGTCGAGATGGCCGTTATTCAGGAAGAACACGCAGGTCGAGAAGTCCAGGGAATTTTAATCTTCGGTTCCAAAGAACTGGACCCTCAAACGGCTCCATGGTCCAGAATCGTTTCGGCCTACTATCTGGACGACATGCTCACGGAACTGGAACACTCGTGCCCTGACCATCCGCTGATTGCCTTATTTCAGCCGCTGATCGAAAAAGACAATAAACGACTTCAGGAGAAGGCGAGCCAGTACTATACTCAGATAGAAGCGTTCGCCACAGAGGAACGCCTCAAAGCGAAATTGATCAGCGTCTTCATCGACTGGCTGTTTCAGCGATTCACGACACTCGGAATATCGGAGATCGAAAAAATGTTACTCGGCAAACTCCCCGACCTGCGTGAAACTCAGGCCGGAAAAGACCTGATTGCCATCGGCATTGAACAAGGCATTGAACAAGGCATCGAGCAAGGCGAATTGATTGGCACAATTCGCACGTGCCAATCATTGTTGAATAGCCCCATCGACAGCGAAGAGAAACTTCTGGCGATGTCGATTGAAGAACTCAGTTCAGTGGCGACGGAACTTCAGGCCCGGCTTCGCCAGAGGCTTGAACCGTAGAGTCTTTCACAGCCCGTCCGATGTTGCGGCCCCGTTTTGGGGGTTCGCCTCAGCAGCCCGGACGCTGATGCGTCCATTTCGAATCAGGAAATAGCGGTGCCA
>JBIIIF010000112.1:0-20301 GCA_044235005.1 Planctomycetaceae bacterium
GTGCCGCCGCATGATGAAACCCGATGCTGCGATGAATCTGATAATGCAGTCCAACCTCTTTGTTCGGTTGATATTCGTTGCCACTGATCTGAACTCGATACATACCCAGGTTGGAATGGATATAGCCCGGTCGATCCGGATGTTCAGAATATACTTCCGGCAGAGTCACAAATGCTCCGCCGTCTTTCGGCCAGCACTTTAACTGCGGCAGTTCCTGCAGAGTCGTCCGGCATTCCAGCACCGGACCACTGCTGCGAGTCGCACAGCGCATGGAGATCAAGGTTCGCAAAGCCGCAGGAATATGTCCCGGATGCTTCAGCAACCACGCGGGATCTTTTTTGAGCTGAACGAGTGTCTCGACGCCTTTCATAGCGTCACGAAAAACAAACCTCGCGCGTTCAATGGTCCCGAACAGATTGCTGACCATCGGAAAGCGACAGCCTGCGACATTCTCAAACAGAATCGCCGGGCCACCGCGTTCACAGACACGCCGATGAATCTCAGCGGCCTCCAGATTCGCGCTGACTTCGCTCTTCAGGCGAATGAGGTGTCCGTGACGCTCCAGATCACGAACACATTCCTGAAGGTTGCGGTAACCCATGAAAATCGACTCCGACGACACTGACTTGGATTGAGGCAAAAGCGAGATATCATGCAAATCGTGGCTGGATGAATCGCAAATCTCCGCTCTCGCAGCATGATATGCCATCCGGAGCGATTGACCACCAGAAGACCGGGCAACGCCAACGCTGCTTCTCGCGAATACGAGAGTGTTTTTCCGATCTTGTCCGTAATTAGAATGACTGTTTCATGGCTTCCCCGCGGAAAAAATCCGTTCCCACTCCCGAAGCAACTGTCCCGATTCCGGAAGAGTGGCTGGGAAAAATCCATCAGGGCGACTGCGTTCAAACGCTGTCTCAGATTCCGGATGGATGCGTGCATCTGGCGTTCGCGGATCCGCCATTCAACATTGGCTACGAATACGACGAATACGACGATCGCCTGGACAGCGAAAAGTACATTGAATGGTCAAAGGCGTGGATGGCTCAGATTCATCGCGTTCTGAGTCCTGTCGGTGCGTTCTGGCTGGCGATTGGCGATGAGTATGCCGCGGAGCTGAAGATTGAAGCGCAGAAGCTGGGTTTCGTCTGCCGGAGCTGGGTCGTGTGGTATTACACTTTCGGAGTGAACTGCAAGATGAAGTTCACGCGATCGCATGCTCACATCTTTCACTTTGTTCGCCATCCGGATTGCTTTACGTTCAACGGCGACGACATCCGAGTTCCCTCCGCGCGGCAGTTGGTTTACAACGATAAGCGAGCCGAGAGCAAAGGCCGCCTTCCGGACGACACCTGGATTCTGCGTCCTCAGGATTGCCCCGAAGGCTTCAACGCGGATGAGGACACCTGGTATTTCCCACGCGTGGCCGGAACCTTCAAAGAACGTGCCGGGTTCCACGGCTGTCAAATGCCCGAACAACTTCTGGGACGCATTATTCGCGTCTGCTCAAACGAAGGCGAAGTGGTGCTGGATCCTTTCTCCGGCAGTGCAACCACGATCGCCGTTGCTAAGAAACTGGATCGGCGATTTCTGGCCTGTGAGTTGTCAAAAGAATACGTCGCCATGGGAACTCAGCGACTGGCTAACATCACCGTCGGAGACAAACTGGACGGTGCACCGGAACCGAAAGTCAGTGCTCCTTCAACAGCCGAAGGGAAGCCTCTGTCAGCAAAAAAGAAAAAGCCCGCTCCGCCGCAGCGGTCACTGCTGCCGGAATAGGCAGAGCAGCGATTCATACCGGCCGATTCATACCGGCCGGCTCATACCGGCCGGCTCATACCGGCCGGCTCATACCGGCCGGCTCATACCGGCCGGCTCATACCGGCCGCTCGCAAAAACGCATTTATACCGGCCGCTCGCCAGAACGCAGAAACGTCAATTCGCGAAGCGTTCGCGATTGAGGGCAAACGATGGCGATCAAAAGGCTCTCGGGTTCAGTCGGCCGACCATTCATGAAAAAAACCCGAACTGCATCGGCAGCCGGGCTCGTGAGATGATTTTATTTTTGCAAAAGTTAGTGAGCGGCAGGATCAGCAACAGGTGCGATTGGCTTGCCGGCTTCGACCGAGATTCCAGCACAGTTGCCGGTGCCGCAATTGCCCATGATTCCGTTTGCCCCTGGAGCACATGTTGAGGTGCAGCAGACCGTTTCAGGAATCAGCACGCATCGCGTGTAGGGCACCTGACGCATGACCTGGCGAGCGACCATTCGTGTGCATGTCACAGGGACCTCTTTGGTCACCTGGCGGCAAACTCGGCGAGTCGTCGTGTAGGGAACCTGACGATTCACACAGTAAGGAACTTTGCGAGTACAGGTTTCGCTGACCATCTTGCAAACCGAATACTGAATGTCGCGTGTCTTCTGTTCCGAAACCATCTTGCAGACCTGATAAGGAATCTGCTGAGTCTTCGTCTCGCACTCCATCCGGCATACTCGGTATGGAATCTTCTGAACCACTTCCTTTGCAACCATACGAGTGACCTGAACCGGAACCGTCTTGACGACAACTTCAGGAACGTAGCGAGTCACCTGAACCGGGCACTGCTGACGCACAACCTGAGGAACCATCACTGTGTAAGGAATCTGCTCCTGAACAACCTGTGGGCACCAGACACGTCGACTGACCTGACGAGGTGGACACTGAGTCATGCAGACCTGGGGACCACAGGGACCACAGACAACTCGTGGAATCCGAGGCCCGGGAATACACTGAGTCTGCGTGACCCACTGACCCACGTTACGCTGAACGCAGCGAGTGCGAGTTTCCGGACGCATCACCGTGTAACAGCGTTCCTGCTGAATCGTTTCTGTCACACACTTCATGACCGTCTGGCGACATTCCTGCTGAATCGTTTCACAGACCGGTTGCTGAATCGTGTAGCGACACTCACGAACCTGTTCTTCCCAGACAGGACGCTGAACCGTGTAGTTACAAGTCCGGTAAAGCGTTTCCACAACAGGTCGCTGAACGCAGTATGTTTCCTGACGGACAGCGGTTTCTGTGACCGGACGGCACACAGTATAGGCTTCGTCCCGATATGCCGTTTCAGTCACCGTGCGATAGCAGGTCTGCTGCACGTCTTCGTAGACGTTTTCGCAAACAGTGCGAGTCGAGGTGTATTCCTGTGGCTCATACACAGTTTCGCAAACCGTGCGGTAACAGGTTTCGGTCGCGACGCGGCACGTGGTGTAGCACGACGCCGGAGCACACGCAACGGTCGGGCAACAGTTGTAAGAAGGGACGCCACACAATCCCGCAAAGCCAAAGCTCTGGAACGAAACCACAGCAGCCACCGCTGCCAGCACGCTTTTGAAACGCATGACGATTGAACTCCGAAATATCCGGAGAGCCGCGCGTCCGTTCGCAGACTTCTCGGTTGTTTGACTCCACCCGATTCGACAATTCGACCGGGCTCATGCCACCATGCAGACAGATTACCCATGCCGGATTCCACGACTCAAAGGCAAACCCTTCCCATTATCGTTTTCTTGCACGAAAGGAAGCGGTTGTCCGGCTGGTGAAGAAGAATATGCTCGGTCAAATGCAAGATGCTGGCAAACTGCGACAATTGGGGCGTTTTGCGAGATGCCAAAAAACGACAAGTCCTCCAGAATCCTACTTTTGTCCTGCCTGATATCTGGCTCAGGTGCGGGAGTGCTGTCTTTGCTCAACAGTCGTTGTCTGGCGACCACACTGATTGCTAATCGAACCATTCACGATGTTCAAGTTCTTTGGATTCCCCCCCAATCGCAGTTGCCGGGCTTCAATCTTTCGGTCGTCAAATCTTTCGGTCAAAAAAACACCGTCAGCCGAAAAACCGTCTCACGTTTCCAGCACGCACTTGATGTCCATTGGACCAAAAAATTTAGGGACCGAAAAATCAATCGCACGGAGCCCTGTCACATTGCCAGGCTTCAATCTTTCGGTCGTCTAATCTTTCGGTCAAAAAACACCGTCAGCAGGAAAACCGTCTCACGTGTCCAGCATGCGCTTAATGTTCATTGGACCGAAAAATTTAGGGACCCAAAAATCAATCGCACAGAGCCCTGTCACATTGCCAGGCTTCAATCTTTCGGTCGTCTAATCTTTCGGTCAAAAAAAGCCGTCAACTGGATAACCGTCTCACGTGTCCAGCATGCGCTTAATGTTAATTGGACCGAAAAATTTAAGGACCCAAAAATCAATCGCACGGAGCCCTGTCACATTGCCAGGCTTCAATCTTTCGGTCGTTAAATCTTTCGGTCAAAAAACACCGTCAGCAGGAAAACCGTCTCACGTGTCCAGCATGCAGTCGGTGTCCATTAGACCGAAAGGGGGATTCGCCCCGTCGAGTTCGCGTTTCTCATCCCTGACTCCGGTCTGTGACGGGGTGTTGATTTTCGGCAACATCCGATTCCACGACTGCCAACAGAAAGAGCCAAATCTCTCCCGTTCAGATCCTATCTCTGTAGTTGAGACTCGTTGTCACGTCGCCCGAAGACATTCACGGCCGACGCACCCTGGAACTGAGCTAACCCATGTTGCACCCCAATCCAGACCGTCAGGCCACGCTGATTCTTTCTCGGCTACCCTCCGGATCATTTTTTGCCACTGGAAAAGTATCCGCATCACTGGGGTACCGTTATTCCGGATCCTGCGTGAGCGAAGGCGAAGGAGTCTGGGCCGAATGGAACTGGAACGACGGGAAACTGACCGTCCGTAACGACCGGTTTGGTTTCCTGCCGGTGTACTATGCTCAACTTCCCTCCGGCTTCGGTGTCAGCACCTCTGCGCTCGAACTGATTCGAGCTGGTGCGGCGACCGACCTTGATGATGCAGCGGTCTCCGTATTTATTCGACTCGGTTACTACATTGGCAACGACACTCCATTTAAAGCCGTGCGTCTGCTTCCGGCCGGCAGCCAACTGACATGGTCGGGAGCAGCTCCTTCGATTCAAACCCTGGCGCCACCGATCTCCGAAACTGTCTCGACGCTCAGCCGAGAACGCGCGGTGCAGGAATACGGCGTTCGCTTCCAGGAAGTTGTCGAAGCGATGGTTCCGTCAGCCTCCGAACGGATGTGCGTGCCTCTCTCTGCCGGCCGCGACTCTCGCCACATCCTCTATGCGCTGGTGCGAGCAGGCCGGAATCCATCAATGGTCGTGACAGCTCGATCAGCACCGCCGCGGCTCAGTATCGACGCTGAAATCGCCTCCCGCATCACAGCCGCACTCAAACTGCCGCACACAATAGTCGAACAATCCGAAGATCGCTTCGCCGATGAAATGCAGAAAGATTTACTGACCAGCTTCTGCGCCGACGAGCATGCTCAAATGATTCCCGTAGCACGCTGGCTTGACGAACAAAAGTTTGCGGCCTCATGGGACGGTATTGCCGGCGACATTTTCTCATGCGGTGTTTACAACGACACCAGGATGCTCGATCAATTCCGCAAACGCGAGCTGGCGGAGTTATCCAGCTGGCTGCTGGCCAACGACGGGTATCTCACAGCAAGCCTGACTCCTGCCTACCGTGAACGCTGGAATCGGCAACTGGCGGTGACGCGACTGTCTCAGGAACTCGATCAATACGCAGACCTGCCAAACCCTGCGGCTCCGTTCTTCTTTTACAATCGCGTTCGTCGAGAGCTCGCTCTGTGTCCCTACGGCATGCTCAATCAGCAGACTCAGATTCTGGCTCCTTATCTGAGTCATGCGATCTTTGACCTGTTGATCAATCTGCCTTTCGATTACTTCAGGGGACGACTGTTCCATAGTGAAGCGATCGACCAGTTCTACCCCGAGCTGCCTCAGGTCGAGTATGTGTCCACGTCGACCGGATTTGTGCCCGAGAAGCGAACGAAGATCTGGAAATTTGCAGGAAACATGAGTTTGATGGCCATTCAGGGGAACTCTTCGCAGTCCTGCATTCGACGCGGATTTCTATTGCCACGTCTCGCAAAAGCGATGATCAATCGTGAATTTGGAACCGAGGTTCCCGTTCTGTTCTCTCGAATTCTGGTCATGATGCACCTCGAAGAGTCCCTGTCGCTTTCCTCAGGAATCTGAAACAACAAGGCGATCCCTCGAGGCTGAGACATCAGCAGGTACGGTTAATTCAGATGCAGTTTGGCGTTCACTGTTCAGGCCACAAGAATGAATCATTCCTGTCTGTTGCAACATCACGATCAAGCGACCAGCGTGTCTCTGTTGACGCCTGAGAGTTCCCGCCCATCCAGGTCGACTGACCGCCCATTGATCAGCATTATCATGCCGGTCTACAACGGCGAGAAATTCATTCATGATTCCGTCGAATCTGTGCTTGCTCAGACCGTCACAGACTTCGAACTGATCGTCGTTGACGATGGCTCCACAGATGCCACGTTGGAAATTCTTGAAGCTTACTCCGACCACCTGACCGTTCTTCGTCAGAAGAATTCCGGTCACGCGGCGGCTCGCAATGCCGCGGCCCGGATTTCTCGTGGTCAGTGGATCGCCATGATTGATGCCGATGACCTGTGGCATCCGGAAAAGCTGGCTCAACAACTGGCCGTTTCCGGCGATGCCGATCTGATCTATACCGCAGCCCTGAATTTTGAAGACTCCTCCCGCGTCGATCACACGACATTCGCGGATGGTAACTGTCCAAACGGCGATGTGTTCGATCATCTCCTTCTCGACAACTTTATCACGCATTCCAGCATCCTGATGAAACGTGATGCGTTTCTTCAGTCGGGTGGCTATGACGAATCGCTGAAGACGACCTGCGACTGGGACCTGTGGCTGAGAATGTCGGCTTCCGGATGCAAGTTTACGGGCACCCCGGAACCACTGACTCATTATCGCTGGCGAGCAACATCTAACTCCCGCAACCACGACTGCACGTGCCGCGACCGATTGAATGTTCTGAAGAAAGCCCTGGATTCTCCACGAGCTCGCCAGACGTCTCTGCTGGTTCGTCAGACCGCGATCGCTCGCGTCTGGCAGACATCAGCCTGGTTTGTCGCGGAGAAGGATGATCGCAAGGCCCTGAACTGGTACCTGCGGTCCGTACTCCATCGCCCTTACAGTATTCGAGGCTGGAAAGAGGTGACTCGCTGCTGCCTGCACCTCTGCGGAATCAGCCGGCGACGGATTCAGCAAATGCTGAAACGCCAAAGCTAAGATGATCGATTCGAAGAGTTCAAACGAAAAAACGCGGCAGAGCTCAATGCTTTCTGCCGCGTTCTGGTTTGATGTGATCAACTCGCCCGCTTACTGCTTCCTGGCAGCGTTCGGGTCAGTGAAGATCGTCAGGCGAACTTTCATTCCCGGCTTCAATGGAGTTCCGGGGGCGGGATCCTGTGACTTCACCGTAAAGACTTCATCGGGGTTCTTTGCAGCGGGCCCGGCTTCAAGGACGATCTGATTCGCCGCGGCATCCCCCTTGACTCGCTTCAGCCCCTGACGTTCCAACTGTTTCACGGCATCGTTGTGGTTGAGTCCGCTCACGTTAACCAGAGCGGCTTCACCGTCGCCGATCGGTGGCTTGGCTGCGTTTTCAGCCATCTCACCTGGCCGTTCTTCACCCACCACCTGGACCTGAAAGTCACGAAGGTCAGGAGTGAAACGCGTCTTCGCATTGGCATTGATCCATTGTCCTATCCACTCGTTCTGGTTCTTCTTGAAGTCCTGAAACCGGTAGACTGTGATCTTCGTTGATGCGGGATCAAGCAACTGCACTGCAGTCGGCAGGAATTCTTTCAGGTCCAGAATGATATCGGCCTGTCGCCAGTTGGTCGCATCCTGTGGCAGTCGCGGATAGATCGTGAGCTTGGCCTTTCCGGACTTCGGATCGAACTGCCCATTAGTAAAGAAGATTGTAAAGCGATGCTTCGCTTTTTCAGGAGGCATCCCGAAAAGGAATGGCAACGGACTGTCCATGATGTTCTTGCCCTGCATGTCAGCGGGCAATTGAGCAACGATCGCTTCTTTCTTTTCCATATCCATGCTGTAAACACGCTGACCGTCACAGCTCCAGCGTTCCTGCTGCTCCATGACGAGCGTAAAGGGCTTTCCGTTCTTGCCCACACGGACAGCCGGCTTGCGGCCTTCCGCTTTCGCCTTTGCGACTTCCTGTTCGCGAGCAGCCAACAACTCCGGCGTTACTTCGACCGGAGTGATATCAAGCCGACCTTTATCAGCTTTCTCATAAGCAAACTCACCTTCGGACTGTTTTTCGACTTCGAAAGCTGTGTCGTAAACAATTCGAAAATGCTTGCCCTGCAGGCGAGTAATGTCTTCGCTGGAAGCGGACCAGAATTCCAGAATGCGATCCAGTTCTTTCACCAGTGCCGGTGACATCTCCGGCGCCTGCTGGTTCAGCACATCATTCTTCAACTGGATTACGGCCGCGCCAGCATCGACGGTTTGAGCGCCGCCGGGAGCAGGATTGGCGTCTGCGGCTTCCTGAGTGCGACTCACCGGCCGCGCCGCTGTTGACGGCGTTTTCGACTGGGCTTTAGCTGGAGCCTGACCGCGAGAAACCTGCGGAGTACGGGACCCCGGAGATTTTGTCTGGGCCGTTGCTACGGCGGACGGGAACACAACTGTGACAGCAATTATGGCGATGACGATTCTCACCATCGGACTCCTTCCGATGAAACGACAATCTGCGAAATCGCAGGAAATTTGACGCTATTGAACAGTTTCGACATTGGTTTTTGCCTGGCATCCATGCCTGCTGAAAAACCCTTTTCTGACTGTTCACTCAGGAATACGGTGCAGGCATACCACCCGGCAGAGTACCACAGAACGGCCTTATAACGGTTTTCTAAAATCGTCTCCAGAGGTGTTTTCCCTCCCCCGTCTCGAGACAATGACGCTAAAGAACTGGCTCCATATGATTTCCGTAAATGGTGTGACAAGTGAGCCTTAGCGAACGCAGGCACACCGGTTGAGTCTCGAGGTCATTCCGGCAGGAAGTTATTTCGGGGCTGTTTTTAAAAGAGGGGCTACGCGGGAGGACCAGGAGGTTTTCCTTTTCCAGCTCGAACGTATTCAGCTCGTTCACGAGCATACTCTTCAGCACTGATCTCAATCGCAGTTTCGCGTTGAGCATTCGCGGCATCAAATAACTTCTTCAGAAATGGCACACACCAGCCACAACCAGTCCCGGCCCCGCCACATTCGCTGACCTCGCTGGGCACTCGTGGCTGATGCAGTCTGATAAAATTCACAATCTTCCGCTGACTCACGTGGAAGCAATAGCAGAGCTTGTCGTCCGGCTGCATAACAGTTCTCAAGGCCAACAGAAGACCAGATTTATGTCACAACAGGGTAACACGAATGGAAGCGGCAGAAAACGCCGAAGCTCACTGCAATTCTATGCAATTCGGCGATCTGATCGGTAAGAACTGCCTGGAGACGAAGAGTTGGTGTTGACGTAATCTGCCGAATCCACAGAATCCGGAAATCTCTCTCAAGTCGCGAATACTCTCCTCTCTCAAAACCCCGTCCTCGGGGCTCGCGACCTGAAAATCGGCCAACATGGCTACCCACCTGAGATTTGTCTCTCCTTTCTCTCGGCAGGTGATTCTGTGAACAAGACACTGACTTCGATTGTCGCAGCGGTGACGTTTCTCGCTCTCTCGCCAGCGGTGTTCAGCCAGAGCGCCTTCTATGGGCAGCAAAGGCAATATGCGGGCGGGCAATATGCGGGCGGGCAATATGCGGGCGGGCAATATGCGGGCAGCCAGCATCACGGCGGGCAATATCACGGTGCCAGCATTTATCAGCCGACAATGACTGCCATGACAGTCTTCCAGGCCGGTGATTCTGCCGTCCCAATCCCGCAGGATCCCGGAGGTTCACCGACTCCATCCTTTGGTGGTCCTTCCATCAACTCCAACACGACTCCTCTCGGCACTATTCCGCCGAACAATGGTTCTGTGATTACATCACCTGACCCTTCGCTTCCGATCTATCAGAACGACACAACCTGGAACGCGTTTTCGCCACCGGTTGTCAGCGATCCGTTTCTGCAACCTGGTTACGGTCAGCAGGGTTATGGGATGCAGGGCTACGGGATGCAGCAGTCTCCCTATGGCGGCTATACGCAGGGTGTCCCGCCGCAGGGCATGACAACTTATGGGGCGAACGGGGCTCAGCCTTACCGTTTTGGCTGGCAGAACCGGCTCGACGTTTCGTGGATGCCGGGCCAAACTGTGACCAGCCCGGTTCCTGGTGCTGCGGGCGATGTCGGGATCTTTGGAGTTGATTACGAACTGGCTTATGGAACTCCTTTTCTGCCGGGGTGGGTGCTTAACTGGACGAATCAGTTCTCGTACCGCAATTGGGATGGTCCAGGCGGACTGATCCGACAGCCTCGGGATCTTTATCGCTTCGGTATCGACTTCGAAATGGAGACTCCTCAGGCTGGTCCCTTCAGCATCAGTCTGGGCGTGACCCCATCGATCAACACCGACTTGAATGCTGATGCCTGGGATCAGGGTTTCCAGATTGATGGCCGCGGAATTCTGTTCTTCCAGTTGGATCAATACTGGACTCTGGGACTGGGTGCTCAATACTGGGATCGCGTCGACGACCGCATTATTCCCTGGGCCGGTTTGATCTATCGGGATGACTACTGGGAATGGCAGCTTATGTATCCCGAAGCACGCATCAGCGTGTTCCTTGGCAACGAAGCCTACTGGGCCAAATGGGCGTATGTGCGAGCCGAATACCACGTCGAGGCGTACGGAGTCGAAAGCTCCTTTGGCGTTGGACCTGTGACAGAAACTCAGTTTGAAGTGGAAGATTACCGAGTTCTCGGTGGTTTCAAGATGGACGCAGGAACCTACAACTGGTTTATCGAAGGTGGCTGGGTCTTCAATCGCGAAGTCAAGTTTGCCAATGCCACACCCGGCTACGAAATCGGCAGCGGCTTCATCGGCCAAATCGGACTTCGCTTCTGATCTCCCTTCAGCGTTGGGGCTGTCAGCCACGGAAAGACTCCCCTTCTCTCCCCTTCTCCCCTTCCTGAGCTCTCTTCATGTCTGCTCCCGTTGCTGTGATTCTTGCCGCCGGCAAGAGCACTCGTATGAAGTCCGAAGTCCCGAAAGTTCTGCATCCGGTCTGTGGACGCCTGATGATCGAATACGTTCTCGACGCGGCACGTGCGGCCGGTGCGGAACAACTGATTGTCGTCGTGGGCCACAAGGCCGATCTGGTCCGATCGTCACTTGCTCATCATCGCGATGTTGTGTTCGCGGAACAGTCGGAGCAAAAAGGAACGGGCCACGCAGTCATGATGTGCGAGAAGCACCTGGCAGAGCATTCTGGTTCCGTGCTGATTCTGGCAGGTGATACTCCGCTGCTGCAGGGAAGTTCTCTGAAGGCACTGCTGGACAGCCAGGCCTCGCAGAACGCGGCCTGCGTGATCGGCACCGCGGATACAAGCAACAACGATGGCCTCGGCCGAGTTGTCCGCGACAGCTCCGGTGCATTCCAATGTATCGTCGAGCAGAAAGACGCATCGCCGGAACAGCGGAAGATTACAGAGATCAATACCGGCTGTTATGCCTTCAATACGCCTCTGCTGCTGTCAGCATTGAAGAGCGTTAAGCCGAATAACAGTCAGTCTGAGTATTATCTGACGGATTGTCCGCGAATCCTGATGGATCAGGGCCATAATGTGGCCGCCACCTGCAGCCTGACGATTGAGGAAGCTCTGGGCGTGAACACTCGTGTTCAATTGTCGGAAGTTTCTGCCAGCATTCAGAAGCAGATTCAGACACAGTTGATGTTGTCCGGCGTCACCATCGAAGACCCCGCTCAGACTCATGTGGATTTCGGTGTCTCTATCGGACGCGATACTGTTATTCGACCATTCACGGTTATTGACAGCAATGTCACCATCGGCGACGACTGTACCATCGGCCCCTTCGCGCATGTCAAGGGTCCTCAAACAATCGCCAGTGGGACTCGAATTCCCTGATGGCCTGCGTCGCTCAGACAAGCCTCGTTGCGACGTCACGTGCTCACACTTGCGTTCGATATCCTCGCAACGCTGTGGCCTTCAGACGCTGCGGGAGTCCCAAACAACTGACGGCTCTGCGCGAAATGAAGTCAGTCACCGGCGGTGCGCCTGTCGGCGACCGCCGGCTACTCTCTGACATCCTGTCAGGATGAATCGCATTGTGTTCTGCCTAAGGAACAGTCCCGAAATAACTTCCGGCTTGAATCAACTTCAGACTCAACCGGTGAGCCTGCGTTCGCTAAGGCTCACTTGTCACACCCTACGCGAAAACGTTGTGTTTTGTAGGGTGTGACAAGTTCGCCCCGGGCGAACGCAGGCACACCATTTACGGATATTATTTCGAACCAGTTCTTAAGATACTCGCAAACATGATTTCGCGTTGAACCCAACAGACACCGCGGTTCACGGGGTTAAACCTTCCGCACTCGTTTGCCTCGACGACAGTGTCGAACATCGACACGCCCCAACACCCCGTACGACTGCATATGTCTTTTGGAGTTTGTTGCTGGAGCTGGTCACGTCAGGCAGAAATCGCCGTTTCAGAATGAGCGCGGGTAACAAGTCTGGTTATCAGGGGTGTTCACGCAAACCAGTGAGCGAATGCGAAGATTGTCAGTTGTGGAATTCATGCAGCCTGATTCCGGGCGTTTCGATATACACAGCACCTTCCTGAACAATGGACCTCAAGTCCACCATCCTCCTCCGCCCTTCGGAGTCTTTCCAAATGAATACTCAACCAGCTCTGGTTGCCTTCTTTGCTGTGACCATGATTCTGTCGTGTACCGGATGCGGATGCATTAACGGCCCGCGGACGTTTCATGCGAGTCTTCGCGAAGTTGATCATTCGGTTCTTGCGACGGCAACCGCAGGCGATCAACGTCCGACTCCGAGTATCGAAGTTGTGCAGGGAAATCCCAATAAGGTGGTCGACAGCATTGGATGGGTTGTCGGAATTCCTCGCCGTATCATCCTGTGGGATCGACGCGTTGACAGTCATCAGGTGCAGCCAGAGACGATGGCCGAAGTGGCCACGTACGCAAAAGTCAATGAGCTGGACGGGATTTGCGTCCGTGTCAATCAGTACGATCCCGCCGATGAATGGAAACGACTCACAAAGAACGATCAGATCAGTCCCGGCTGGCGATACACCGTCGGCGCCCTGAGCCTTGTTGGCTACACGCTGCTGCCGGGCCGAATTATCGGCATTGATAACTACAACCCCTATACAAACAGCGTCTATGTTTACTCCGACGTTCCAGCTCTGGCCATGGAGGCTGCCGCCTATGCGAAAGACGTCAGGCAGCGTGAGCTGCCCGGAACCTATGCAGCCGTGAACTCTCTTCCGATCATTTCGGTTTGGCACGAAACCATCAACACGCAGGATACTCTGGATTACCTGCAGACTCACGGTAATTACGAAGATCAGCGAGAAGGCCTGGCCATTCTGTACCCAAACTACGGAGCGTCAGTCGGCGGAGCCTTTGGAAGCCTGTTTGGATTCACCGGGGTCTTCGAGATCGGCGGCGCCGTCGTGGGCCATGTCTCAGGTTGGCATAAGGCGACTCAGGTCGACCCTGAAAACATCGATACCGTGCAATTGAAGAACGACTCTCCCGCGGACAACAGTGAGGCACGGACTGATCTCTCTCACGAAACACTCGTGGTCGGGAACTCAAAATAAAAGGCAATCACGGCTGAAAGATTTCAGTCAGTCGCTGCTGGCCCAGATCCAGACGGTACATCAACTGATTATAGTTGTAACGGGGTGTGGCCGGCGATTTCGTAAACGTGTTGCAGTAGGTGCCTTCAAAGAAAATCGTTCGCCCGTTGTTCTGATCGAAGCACACATGATGGCAGGGATTGTAAAAGCTTTGTCCGGGATGCGTTGCCACTTTCACAGTCTTGAGGTACGGCCCCTGAGCTGACTCGGCTTCAGAATAAAACACTTCCCCCAGAAACGACGGACTCTTCCTGTCCCATGCGTGCTCAATGGCGATCATGACCCAGCGTTTGCGATACGCATTCCACTGCACGGTACCGGAATGCATCTGCACAACGCGGCCCTGCACGTCGGCATCGCGAGGCAGATAGCGTGCCTCATTGATTGTCATCAAGCCCTTTTTCAACCAGCGTTGTTCATCCTGCTGGGTCACCGGCGGAGCCTTCTTCCACGCCCAGACAAGCTGCCCGTTGACATCTCTGTTCGGACGACTGGCAGCAAGTTTCTCATCGGTTACGTTCGGCCCCAGGATGTCTTCGCGACAGGTGTAAGACTCATAAGCATCCGGATTCTGAATCGCCGTCAGGGTCGCGAGCACTCGGGTCACCGGAAACGGATTGCCGAACATCAGATACTCAACAGTTCCTTCCTTGTGGCGAATCGGATGATCACGCAGCATTCGCCACGATTCATTCAGGTCGATCGACTGCAGCACTTCAAAAATCTGCCGTTTGTCATTCCAGCGAACATGCCCCTGTTCCAGGGCGTCTGTCAGTCCTTTGCGGCGAGAATACTGGGCGACGATTGTGTCCTGCCCCAAATCATCCGGCACCACACAAACACCGTGGATCCAGACGACACCCTCCGGATTTTTCACTTCCACCATCGCTCGAGCAAACCCGTCGTCTTTGGTGAAGTATTGCAGGTTAACTCCGTCCGAAGGATCCAGCCCGCCGTTTGAAGGTAAGGCGGAAACCGCACCAGCCGTTCGATAAAGTCCCAGCGGATACTGAAGCTGATTGGTGTCGCCCCAGAACCAATAAAGCTTGTTTTGGTAGACCGCAGGCTGAACCGAATCCTGGCCCACAACTTTGCCATTCAGCACGGAATGCTCCAGCGGGACAGGATATTCCAGACGCACGGAATCTCGATAAATGTCGCGTCCGGTAATACGATAGAGCCGTTCCGCAAGATTCGTGCGAGACATCTCAATGGTCTGACTGCGGCCAGGCTCGATCGTCAGCCTGACCCCTTCGATGCCAAAACCGTCTTTCGCCACATGGTATCCCGGAGATGTCACTTTGAAGAACACGAGGGTTCCCTTCAGTTCCGGTTCATCAAGAGCCAGACGCCCCGCACTATCGGTGATGTAAACAACCTCATCGACCGTAGTGAGTTCCGCCATCGGGATGCCTCGACGAGTTTCCCGGTCGACAACTCGAATCTCCATCAGATCTCCCGCCACAGCGGGAGCCGCAGTGGCCGTGAGGGTGACCAACCCTGCGCTGAGGTAAATCAACAATCGACGGATGGCCCGAGTTGTCCTCGTGCGAGTTGTCTTCATTGATCACCATCTTTCCTGAACGGTTCGGCGAAACTCTTTCGCAATGCGGGACAAGGGCGCATGTGTCAGCCCTTCTGGCCTGAATCGCAGTGTCTTTTCCAGTCCGGTGGCTCGCGCTACCGGCAAAGGATATGCCGGGCTTCCAGCCCTAACCAAAATGCGCAACTTAAAAACTGACGCGTCGAGGCTGTAATGTTTCGCCTCATATAAATCCGGATGTTATTTCCGGACTGTTCCCAAAAAAAAGCCTGTTAACCACAATCCCATGTTCGAGGTTGAATTTGTCTGTCCCGCATGCGGCGAAAGCGAGGAAACACCGGTTTTCCTTAGCCACTGAACGCGCCGTTTGTGAGCTTTGTGATTCATCTGTGTTCTCTGTGCTATCTGTGGTAAAAATGCCCTTCTGTTTTTGAGTACAGATAGCACTGAGTTCTCGGATAAGATCGCAGGCAGAGCGTCACTTGAAGACAGTGCATCTGGCCCAACATGGCGCTGTCCAGCCAAGGTGCTCGAAAAATCCATAAGCCCTTACCTGTCATACAGGGAATGGTCCCTGTCAGGAGTTGAATTGTTCCATGAGAATTCTGATCACCGAAGAGCAGATTCGGCAGCGAGTCGTTGAGTTGGGGGCTCAGTTGTCCAACGAATATCAGGGGCGTCCCCTGACGATTCTGGGAGTGCTGACCGGAAGTGTCGTGCTGCTGGCCGACTTGATCAGAGCTACCAGCGTGCCGTTGCGAGTCGCACTGATTTCCGCTTCAAGTTACGGCGGGACTCGAACGTCCCCGGGCACCCTGTCGGTTAACAGCTCTCTGGTGCCGGACCTGTCGGGCCGTCACGTCGTCATTCTGGACGACATCTTCGACACTGGAAAAACGATGGTGGGGCTGCTGGATGCGGTCCGGCAATTCGGACCGGCCAGCGTCAAGGCGGCGGTGTTGTTGTGGAAAACGGAACGAACCTGTGTCGAGCTGGTTCCGGATTTCTTTGGGTTCAAGATCCCTGACGAATTCGTTGTCGGCTACGGTCTTGATTACAACGACGAATTCCGGCATCTGCCCTACGTCGGGATTCCGGATGCGGACGACCTGCATATGGCCAACGGTGGCTGACTGGACAGCGCCATGTTCACGAGAACCGTTGAGAATACAAGCACGACGCGCCAGCGAGTGAATGAGTCGCAAAGTGTTCACTCGCTGGCGCTTCCGGCTTGTAAGGGAGCCAAACATGTCGCTGTCCAGCTCAACACCGATCCCTTATTGCGGCGAAGCGATTCGCGCAACACGATGAAAGTGAAGTTCTACTTCACGATCCACGACTCGACGAAGTCCTTCCAGCAGGCAGTTGGGCTCATGGTCAGATTCGCCCAGCCGCTTGATGTCCGCCAGAGAAGTCCCCGGCAACACACTGAACGCGCCCTGATAGATGATCTGATTTCCAGCATCCAGTTCGGGCACGATGAAATGCACCGTCGCACCGAAGCAGAGCATGTGATGCTGATAGGCGTCCTCATAAGGGCGGAAGCCCGGAAATGAAGGCAGCAGTCCGTGATGCAGATTAATGATGCGTCCGCCTGCGAACTTCCAGCACAGCTCGGCAGGCAGAACTCGCATGTATCGAGCCAGAATCACATAGTCAATGTCCTGTTCGTCGATGACTTTTTCGAGGACCGAGTAATCCGGATTGCCCTGAGAATCTCCCATGTTGATCCATGGAACATTGAACTGATCGGCCACGCTGCGGCAGGCATTGCGATTGCCGATCATCACGGCTGCTTCAGCTTTCAGGCGTTTGTCGCGAATCGCGCGGAGGATCGCGAGAGGGGGCTCAGAGCGAAACGTTGTACAGATCGCCAGCCGCGGCGGGCGCGCATGTTCGTCTCGAGACCAGACGCGAACCTGGAGGCCCTTGAGTTTGCCGATTTCCTGCAGGCGTGATCTGAGAGTGCTGACAGATTCGGTGGCTGCACACCATTCGATACGCATCAGCATTGCAAACAGGCGTTCCGAGTCTCTGTCATACATCTGGATTTCGTGAATGTTCGCGCCGGCGCCGGTCACATAATGGATGATGGGATCGGCCAGGCCTTTGTGGTCGGGGCCAACTGCGGTGATCGTGACTTGCATGGCTTTAACTCTCCGTTTCGACAATCGACTTGTCTGGCCGGGACTTGTTCAGGCTCCGGCCTGATGACCAGACTCCGGACACCGGGATTCAGCGGAGCCTCTGGCTATGGCGGATGATATGCGGGGCGACGCAAATCTTCTTTCCGGGCAAAAAAAAAGCGGGGCTCGGGAATGAGCCCCGCAATCTTCAGCTTTTGGACGCTATCGGCAAATTACTTCGCTGACTCGTCTTTCTTCCGGCGACGCAGTGAACGTGGAGCCAACGCCAGCAGAGCCCCCAGAATTCCGCTGGACGCGGACGTCACAGGTGCTGTTTCGGCGGACGCCACATCGGCAACTGCAACAGGAGCCGGTACAGCATCCCACCATTTCTGCTCATCCCACTGAGACAGCACTTCGTCCGTCTGCGGAACGCTCTCGGGAGCGACTTCCATAGCATTCTCTGCCTGAGCCGGAACTGAAGCCTTCAACTGAACGCTGCTGTCCACAGACTGTTCGCTGACGACGACAACCGGCGACCGAGAACCAGAGACGAAAGCGGGCAACATGCTGATCGTGGACTCAGAAACCACATCGTCCATGTTGACCGGGAACGATGCCATCGTGTACTGGCCGGGCAGTTTCTGTGACTGAGACTCGGATGCATCAACGATCGTAAAGATGATTGACGGGGCCTCTGTCAGGGCAGGACCGCTCAGCTGTCCGTTTGACGCATTCACTGCTCGCACCCAGACTCGATACTTGCCTTTTGCCAGAGCAACAGTTGGGGTGTAGGACAGTGATCCTATGCCAACCTGCTGGAGCACCGGCACGGTCGGGGCAGAATCGAGAGCAAAGAAGATCTGATACCCCGAGGCACCATCGACGGATCTCCAGGAAATCGTTGGAGTGGTATCTGTTGTCGATCCGAGGGCATTCACAACAGGATTACCGCCCACAATGAACTCAACAACATTGCTGAAGTTGCTCGTCGTATCAGAAGTTCGAGCCAGAACCATCGCTCGATACCGACCGGCTGGCAAGGCCGTCGGAATGGTGTAAGCCGGCGATGTAAGGCCGTTCGCAGTTCTGAAACCAACCTGAGGAACATTGTTTGGCAGAATCAAATCCAGCCGGAAATCGTAGACCGGAACAACATTGGTGCTGCCACCGACTGTTCCGCTCATGTTCGTCCACGAGAAGCTCGGTCTCGTGTTGAACGTTGATGAAGCCGGGCCAGTCAACGACGGACCACCCACGACCTGGAAGGCCATCGGGTCACTCCAGCTACTTAACTCTCCGAATGCAGAACGAGCCTGCACGCGGAACTGGTAGCGACCGATCGGAAGATTGTTCGGAACAGTGTAGTTCAGAGCATTCAGTCCGCTTTGAGCAAACGCGACCACGTTCCCCGGAAGTCGTGTCACTTCGATCTGATAAGTCTGCCCGCCTGTCACACCGCTCCAATTCAACGTTGGAGTTGAATCAGTCACAGCTCCGGTTGGACCGACCAATGTTGGAGGCACGGTAACACGGAACGTCCTTTCGATGCTCCAATTCGAAACTGTTGCAGGGTCTGCAGATGATGTCGTTCGAACCAGCACGACATAAGTGCCCAATCCGAGTGTCGGCAACTGGAAGGAAGTGCCCGTGATGTCGGATCGATACAGCAGAGGCACATTAGTTGCTCCGTCCCTGCGGTACAGAAGCAACTGACTTTTCGCAGCCGAAGTTGTCCCCGGTGGATTTGTCCACAACACGGTTGGACGTGTGAGGAACGTTGTGGACACAGGCCCACTTGTTCCCTGCAGACCAAGCACGTCCGGTGGTGTCACAACCGCAAACGTCGTTTCCAGGCTCGCACTGGAGATCGCATCCGGCTGAGTTGTCCCCGCTGCCGCAGTATTCACAGCAACGACAGAGAAGGTGTAGCGTCCCAGTGGAAGTGAGAACGGCAGTTCATGGAACGTTCCGGTAAGCGAGTTATTGCGGTACACCTCAAGGCGGCTGCCAAAATCCTGCCGCACAACCAAACGATACAGATTCGCGGATGGCACTGCTTCCCAGCCGAACGTTGGAGTAGAATCTGCCAGCCGTCCGCCCGGAGCCACAATCTTCGGAACCGGTGAGTAGGTGAAGTAAAACGGAGTACTGGCCAGTCCCAGGAAGCCAGAGGCACTGCGAGCAGTGACAATGACTCGGTACCTTGCAAGAGACAACGGTGAAGTTGAAGACCAGCTTGTGCCCTGGACTCCTGTGACAGATGCCACAAGCGTGTTGTCTGTCATATTAAACAGTTGCACATCGTAAGAAGCGGCTCCCGTCACCGGGGTCCAGGCAACGACCGGAACAGGTGTCAACACAACAGTCTGAGGCTGCAGCACCACTGGGGCTGTGCGAACATGGAAGAACGGATTCGCACTCCAATCGCCCGGCAGGTCTGCCGCATCTGTGGCTCGAACTCGTACATAGTAAGTGCCCAGCGGCAGGTCGCCCGGCAAAGTGAACTGGCCCGTCGTCGTGAACGAAGTCGCCTGAACCGTTTGACGCAACGCAATCACATTCGATGGCCATCCGTAAATCTCGACGGTGTACGACCTCGTGCCAGGAACATGATTCCAGACAATCGTCGGTCGAGAAGAATTCAAGCTTCCCGTCGGTGAAGACACGGCCACGTTAACGACTCGGAACTGTCGCACCGAAGTCGTTGCGGCAACCCCAGCCTTGTTAAAGGCGGTCAAATGCACCGTATAGATTCCTGCCGGCAGGCTGGAGGTTACGGTATCACTTGTCGCGGTGAAATTGCTCGCTGCCGATCGAGAATAGACACTCTGATTCAACGAATTGCGAACA
>JBIIIF010000113.1:0-20297 GCA_044235005.1 Planctomycetaceae bacterium
AGAATCAGGAAGCCAAAGGACTGGCGGATTCGGGTAGCGACGTACGACTGACGGGTGACTCCGGGCCAAAGCTTGAGTCCGGGGACGATGAAGTCCTCGATTTCAGCGGTTGGGATGGGGATGCAAAGATCTCTGATTCAGACAGCGATGTGAAGTTGGTTGGAGCAGGAACTGAGGCAGAGATTGATCTCGCCAGCACGTCCAGCCTCAATGATTCAGACGGTGATGTACTGTTGGCTGACGAATCCGAATTAAATTTTTCTGACTCAGACAGCGACGTACGATTGTCCGAGGAGGTCGTCGACAACACCAGTGAAATGACGTTTATCGGGTCCGACTCTGACAGCGACGTGAAGCTGATGGGCGGCGATGACTTTCTGGATGAAGACAGTGACAGCGACGTCAAGCTTTCCGCTGGTCTCGATCGTACTGACAGCGATATTCGGCTTGCGGATTCGCCCAGCGGCACCAACAGGACCATCCTTCTTCCTCCGATTCCTGATGATAGTGACCTGAAGCTGATTCCGAGCGGATCAGGGATTCGAACGCAGGGTGCTGGCAGCGGAATTGGTCTCGACGCCGACGAGAGCGGCATTTCACTGGAGATGGACAGCGGCATCAGTCTTGAAGCCGATGACAGTGGCATCAGCCTTGAGAGCTTTGACAGCGGTGCGAAACTCGGCGATGACAGTGGGATTAGTCTGGAAAGCTTCGACAGTGGGGTCGATCTGAGTGACGACAGCGGTATTTCGCTGGATGCTGGCGACAGCGGTATTTCGCTGGATGCTGGCGACAGCGGCATTTCACTTGAGTATGAGGATGACAGTGGTATCTCAATGCAGCCCGAAGATATGGGTCGCACGATGCCGATGCAGGTGATTCCGGGAGCAAAAGCCGCTCTGTCGGATTCAAATGCGATGACAACACAGTTCGACATGCCTGCCCAGAACTACGGCAAGGACAGCGAGTTCGAGCTGGCTGGCCTGGACGACGACGATGATGATGTCGGCACAAACACCAGCGTTCTGACCTTCGAAGACGATGAAGACGATGCCTCGAAGACCGTGGTTGTGCCTACACCGCCAGCGAAAACGGCAGCCCCGGTGAAATCGGGTGCGACAGCGAAGCCAGTGGCAAAGAAGAGTGCTCCGGTCGAAGACGAAATTGAAGACGATCTGGAAGAAAGCTTCGACGACGACGGTGGGCTCGATGACGACTACAGCGACGATGAAGATGAGGGCGTTCATGACGCCGAAGACTTTGACGACGAAGATTTCGAAGAAGGTCAAAGTCAGGTCGGTGGATTTCAGGCTCCTGCTCGCGGCGCCGCCAGGGCCGATGCCGACTGGGGTGTTGGGATCAAATCGCTGATCGGCTTCACGACATTGCTGTCGGTGTTCTGTGCTGTGATTGGAATCGAATTGATCAGAACGATGTGGTTGTGGACTCAGCCGGGGTCAACGGCAGAACCATCTGTGGTGCTGCAGACCATTGGCGGCCTGTTCTGATCGTTCCGGGATAATCCTCATAACCGCACATGATTTCCGGTCGTGAGCATTCCGGACATTCGCGACTGACAACGTGGCCCGATTTTTCGAGGGTTGTCGGGCTCGAGTTCGCAAAGTCGGCCTGGTTTTTTGTTGTGACGTGGGGCAAATCAGCGATAAACTGCCTGATGCCCGCCTGATTTTCTCGTTTTATGTCGGGATTGCAGTGGTCGATGACCGTCGGTTCGGTTGTTGGTGACTTGAATGCGCCGCAAAGTATTGGAGTTTTCCTATGATTTTTAGCCGATCCCTGGTCTTCCAGGCTTTACTTGCCACGGGAATTCTTGGCTTCTTTCTGACCGTATCGGCGGAGAGCTTCGCCGGATCGAAGCGCACGGAAACTCGCAGACCTGTCCTGACCAACCCAAAATTTGATCCAACCGCAGAACGGGTTGGTTTGTTTGAGGGAATGGAAGACGGTCGAATTGAAACGAAGGTCGTCGCAAAAGACGCCACTGGCGGTTTCGTCATCGTTTCAAACACCTCAGAACAGCCTTTGACCGTTGAATTGCCGGATTCATTCGTTGCGGTTCCGGTGCTGAAGCAACTGGGTGGCCTTGGCGGCATGGGTGGCGGCATGGGTGGCATGGGCGGAGGCATGGGTGGTATGGGCGGACAGCAGGGTGGCGGTCAGAACCAGGCTCAAGGTGGCGGCTTCGGCGGTGGCCAACAAGGTGGAATGGGCGGCATGGGTGGCGGCATGGGTGGCATGGGCGGAGGCGGCGGTGGCTTCTTCTCTGTACCTCCAGAAAAGTCCGTGAAGGTTCCTTATGTCGGTGCGTGCCTGAATCACGGAAAAGCGGATCCAAGCCCTCGAGTTGAATACCAGTTGGTGCGTGTCGCGGATTACACACAAGATCCAGTTCTCGCAGAACTGATCCGTATGGTTGGTTCAGGTCGAGTTGAGCAGCATTCTGCTCAGGCGGCCATCTGGACTCGGACTGACGACATGAGCTGGCAGGACCTGGCGAACGAGAGTACCCGTTCGATCGGCGGCGGTCGCGACTACTTCTTCAAGCCAGCTAACATCATGATGGCTCAGAATATTTTTGTTGCGGCTGAAGCTCGTGTTCGTGAAGCCGCTGAAAAAGGCGAAACATCGGAACCAACTGAGGTTGCAATTCCCCGAGTTCGCTAATCAGGATCTCGACCTGAACCAAGTTTCTCTGCAAGGGTGTGCTGTTTCTCCGACACACCCTTTTTTCGTAGCTACTTTCGATGCAACATGACCCCGAATCGCCAACGAGGATGACGGGGCCAACTCCCGGAGCAGTGTCCCACAGAAGCTTTCAACCTGCACGAGTCAAACAGGCCTTGCTCCCCTGCGACTTGACGGTAAGCCACAGGCCAAACGGAATGCAAAGAATCCGGCGACTGAATCAGTCACCTTCAGGCACGACATGCTCGCTTTTGAAAAGCCGGTAAGCACATTTCAACCGGAGCCCGGATCGACGGGGCGCAAGCGGGCTGATGCCAATCCGAGTTCCGGATTTCTGTGGCGCTGACGCGCGAGTTCGCGTTTGTCAGGAAGGCGTCGCGCTCTCTGATCCAATCGATGGGAAGTTAACATTGAGAGGGCGTGAAGAACCTCGAGATTCGCAACTTCACAGACAACACCGCCGTCGCTGGCGTGTGATTCGAAAAATGGCAGGAAGCGACTACAATGCGGAGACGTGGAGTGGATCGTCTGCTCTTCATGTGGAAATGCACGCGATAGACGTCGGGCCACCGTGTGAAAACCGTTGGCAGGCAAAACCTTCTTTAACGCGGGAGTGACGTCTGACGGTCATCAGAAAAAGATGTCCGGATCTCGGAAAGCGGCGTGCGAACACCGCGAATAAGATCGAGGGAAAGCACTAAGAGTGCCATTTCAGGAGGCTCTGAAGCGCTCCGTAACCAGCCTCTGTCGTACCATTAACCGAAACAGTCAAAACGTACTTTCATCATAAAGAGGAGTTGCAATGTCGGATCAGGAAAAGCGAACGTCAATCATTCAGGAACTGTCCGTCGCTTACTGGATGGAAATCGAAACGGTGATGAACTTTATCTCCAATTCGATCAATCTGGATGGTGTACGAGCGGAAGAGATCAAAGCGTCTTTGCAGGCTGACGTTCAGGCCGAATTGCTGCATGCTCAGACACTGGCCAAACGCATCAAGACGCTGGGCGGCACTGTCCCAGGCAGCGCGTCGTTTGTGTCGCGTCAGAGCAGTCTTCAGCCGCCTAAGAAGAATACAGACGTTGTCAGCGTCATCAAAGGAGTGATTCAGGCGGAAGACTCCGCGATTGCTCAGTACAACAAGCTGATCAAGCTGTGTGACGGTTTCGACTACGTGACTCAGGACATCTGTATCACGGCGTTGGGAGACGAAGAAGAACATCGTCGTGAGTTCATGGGATTCCTGTCTGAGTACGAAGGGTAATTCGACACAACATGATTGTCCCACCGTCGTTCCTGTTTCAGTACTCAATGGCCGTGCCGCGTGTCGAAGCGATTCCTCGCAAAAAGGGATCGCTTCTGCAACTGGACGACTCCTGTCGCATGTTCGTGCCCGGGAGCATGAACGACTCCGACAATGCATTTTGTCTTCGCATGGCGTGGAACGCGGAAGGCCTGGGCGTCGAGATTGACGTGCCGGGCAAGAAGCTTCCTCCAGCCGGACGACGGAAGGATCTGAAGAACTCCGATTACGTCAGCCTCTTTGTGGATACGCGTCACACGGCCAACGTGCATCGAGCCACCGAGTACTGTTTTTCGCTGGTTGTGCTGCCGAATGATGAAGACGCCGACGACCGGCCAACGGCTGCGTTTGCCGAGATTGCTCAACAACGCGCATCGAAGCGTGATCGCGACGGCCGGAAGTGTCCGGTTCAGTTGCACAATCGACCGGATGGATATCGCCTCGAAATCTGGATCCCGACGTCGCAGATGTTTGGCTATGACGAAGCTCCGGAGATTGGACGAATCGGGTTCTCCTGCCTGGTTCATGATACAGAGCTGGGGGAGATGCCGCTGAGCGTTGGTGGCGACTTCCCTGTGGCCTTTGATCCTTCAACGTGGTTGCAGTTGGAGCTGAAAGCGTGAAGGATCTCTTCATCACTTGTTTGTTGATTTCCGCATGGACGATGGTTTCAGCCGCTGCCGATGCACAAGTGTCGGACGCCGCTTTGAATGACGCGCCGGAAGGAGTTTCGCGCATGGATCAGGCAAGTTCAGCCCCGATTGTGATTGGTCACCGAGGAGCCAGTGGATATCTCCCGGAGCATACCACCGAGTCGGCCGTGATGGCTCACATGATGGAATGTGACTACATCGAGCAGGACTGTGTAATCAGTCGTGACGGAGTGCCCATTGTGATGCACGATATTACGCTGGACGATTTGACTGATGTTGCGACAGTCTTCCCTGATCGTAAACAAGCCGATGGCCATTGGTACGTCTTCGACTTTACGGTGGCTGAACTTCGACAACTGCGTCTCACCGAGCGACGATCTCCGGGGCGGGCCTGGAAGGACAAGGGAACTCGATTTCCTCTTGAACTGGGCTCATTTCGCATCTCAACATTAGCCGAGCATCTGCAGTTGATTCAGGGACTCAATCAATCACGAGGCCGAACGGCTGGTGTTTACGTCGAAGTTAAAGAGCCGAAGAAGCATCGCGCTGCGGGCATTGACGCATCGACTCAGATTCTGAAAGTGCTTGCCGAGTACGGGTACGATGCCGCGGATGATGCGATCTTTCTGCAGTGCTTTGACAAAGACGAAGTGATCCGAATTCGGAATGAGTTGAAGAGCCTCCTGCCGCTGATCTATCTGCTCGGCAAAGCTCCGACGGCTGATGACATCAAGGATGCGGCGGGATTTTGTGACGGGCTCGGTGTGTTGTACACGCTCGTCGTCTCCGGAGCCGATGGCGAACAGCCCGTGATCACAGACCTGGTCGATACGGCTCATCAACACGGACTGCAGGTTCATGTCTGGACATTTCGCACGGACGCATTGCCCGCGTTTGCGAAATCCGGTGAGCAACTGCTGGAGTGGCTGGCCGTGGGAGCCGGCGTGGATGGGATTTTCGCGGACCAGCCGGACGTGGTCGTCAAGTGGCGATCACAACGAATGGCGCAGGTGACTCAGGGCAACCCGTTTCGGCTGCTGAACAATCGTCCTCAGCAGTAAAAAGGGCTGCTGGCCAGCACCGTGACACGCATTGGTTCAGAATGCGTTACAATAGTTTGTTCATCGGCTCGCTTCTCTCTGCCCCGGAGTCAATGGACAATCGAAATGTAGACTCACTGAACACGAAGGTCTTTGCTCGCTGACTGTACGGGAACTCTCGGCGAGAGTCTGTTCTGGTTCTCTTTGCATCCCGGCAAAGCTTTGTGGCCTCGTGCCTGCGGCTGATTTTACGGATTCCGCTTCAGCAGAGTCTTTCGTATTTCCGCCTTCACTTGCTCTGCAAGGGGATCGCCTCCGGCTGGCGAACTTGAATCTCGCGGCACTACCTTCGCATCGCGTGAGTTTTCTTCCCGCTGCAATTTTTTCAGAGCTGGATCTATCGGAGAAGATTCGCGAATTGATCGGCGACGGAACTCCTGTACTTTATCCGGCTCATTCAATTCCGCGTAGAGTTCTATCAATGCTCGGGACGCTGGCTGGTCCAGGTTCAGTTTCACCGGAGGCACAGCGTTCAGACTTGTTTCCAGCAGTTTGACAGCCGCTCTCTTCATTCGCTCCCCCCGTTGTCGCAGAAGTTGTGTTATGTTATCGGCAACAGCTTCCGGAATGGCACGATTTGAGTCGTCACACATCTCGTTGACGAGCGTCTCAATACGATCGAGGTCCAAAGATTTCTCAGGCACGCTCAGCGCACTGACAATGAGGATCACCGGACCGGCTGGCCAGTCCGGTATTTTCACCATCGCGTCTTTCGTGGATTGTTCCAGTTCTATTCGTCGCTCGTCACTGAACTTCAGAGCATCCCAAAGACGTTTTAAATTGCCACCGCTGTTGATCGCCGCCTGATCGTAGCCCAGTTGAACTCTGCGATACTCATACTCAAGCGGCCATGCAAGCAAGGGGCGTTTAAGCTGCTCGACATTTGAAGGCACATACATCCGCGTCAATAGTGCAAACAACTCGTCCGACGACGACCAAAGCGGCAACTGTTCGACAAGTTGCAGGAACATCACGGTATTGGCCGGATACATTTCCGCGTACCGCTGAATCATTTCAGCCGCCTTTCCGTGCGTTTTGGGATCTCTCAGAAGTAACTTGATCAATTCCTCCAGCGTCTCCGTGGGCGCACAACTTTCGAATCGGCCACGGTCCGCCAGGAGAACGGCATCGGCCAGTTCCGTCAGCCGATTTGTTTCCGCAAACAGGCCCAAAAACTGCTCATTTGTGGCTTCAAGCCAGAACTCAGCCGGATGTTTGTGGATCACTGTCAGCAATTTGTCGCAGGCCATTTGAGGCTGTTTTGCGGCAATTAGTTCTTCAGCCTGAGTGATCAAGACCTCTGCTGACAATCCCGGCTCGTTTCTCTGCCGACTGGCACGAAGCTCATCGGCTTCAGTGATTCTTCCGGCAGCTTCGAGATAGTCCAGCAACGTATTCTGGAGGCGCCCGGAATGCGGCGATTTCGCCAACTGAGCTTTCTGGCGTTCAATCATCTTTTCGAGTTCACCAGTCTCTTTCAACACCTTGTAAGCTCGCGCATAAATCTGTTTGGGCGTCGGCCGAGTTGTATTCCGCCACGGCGTGGGATTCTTATGCGAGCGTCTCAACAACTGTTGAGCCACTTGAACAGCCGCTTCAAGATTGCCCTGTTGCTCATAATGATCCAACAGAGCCAGGGGTGACGCTTCTATCGTTTCGGCCTTCACCTTCGTCCGCCGTGATTCAAGCTCTGCGCGCACATCTTCGAGGCCGAACCGACCAAGTTCCCGGAAAACGTAGTCGCGTTCGGATTCGCTGAGGTCCATGCCAGTCAGCCGAGTCAATGACACTTTTGCAACTTCAGATAGCTGTAATGTTTTTGCGAGGTCCAGCAACTTGAATTCGCGACATCTGAGTAGCAGTGGATCGGTGTCGGGGAGTTGATCGATCAACTCGATCGCTTCGGCCCTCATGTTCAACTCTTCCAGCCGCAGGGCCACGACAAGCTTCAAGAGATTGTCATCTGGCGATTGCTCGATGGCTCGTACTAAGTGCAACAGGACTCGCTCATGATGTCCTTGAATATTCCAGAACACAACCTGCATGAGTTCCAGGTCAGCCAGACGGGCCTTTTCAGAAGACTCTGACTTCGTTTTGAAGAATTCAGTCAGTTGCAGCGACGATTTCTCCTGCAGAAACAGCGCAAACACCTGCGTCAGAAATTCATATTCCCGGTCTGTAAAACGGTTTCTCACGCCGAGCTTTGCAGCGACGTTCGAGTCTTTCCGAATAACAGCGGAGTTTACCCCGAAGTCAGGACTCCTGTTCTTGAACACGACGCCGTCAATCATTTCTCGGGCCGCCTGGTGCTCGAAGCTTGGGTCCGGTCTTAACCCAAATTCACCGCGGGACTCACGACGCCACTCGAGCCACCAGTCCAGCACTTTCAAACCAGGATGAACTTCACCCGCAGTTGGTTTTATGCGTGCGGTCTTCAGCAGTCGTGGGGAGAATGATTCGAAGTCGGCCTCGTGGCCGGAATTCATCTCAACAGCACCTGCTGAGTTTACTGTTCCCGGTGCACTCTTCGGTCGACTCATCGCATTGATTGCCGATTGGGCCGTGAGCGATTGCCTCAATAAGCCGAGATCAATCCCCATTGATAACTGCGGACCGACACCTTCTCGCTGCAATAGCGTAGCGATCAACTTGTCGAGTGTTTCAAGTCGCTTTTGATGTCGACATATGCAGAACAGCCGCGGGGCATCGAATGTCTCCAGCCACTCTGGCTTCTGATTCAGCACATTGTTGAAACTGTTCATCACCACCGAAAACTGAGTTTCAGACAGAAATCGCGTGGGAAGATCATCGATGTTTGACTCAACGTCGTCATCGATCTCCCAGACATTGATTCGCCGTGCCAGCAGTTCCAGCAACATCGCCTGAGCTTCAATATCTCCGACTTCAGCCGAGAGCATAAACCTCTGGAAGTCAGAATCCGTAAACAACTTGTCAGTTGTGCGATCCAGGATAAATATTTCCAGCCCCAGTTGATCACAGGTTGCCTGCAGTTCACCGCTGGCGTTATCCTCGGCTAGCTGCTTAAGAATTGCGGATTCCGAACTGCTCGGCCGAGCAGCAAGATAGCGTCCGATGATCGCGACAATTCGGGCCGCCCCGTAGTCACGCGGCATCTCCGGTTCTACTTTCTGCCCGAACCACCACGATGGCATTGATTCCTGAAACGACTCCGCCAGTTCTGGAACCGTTTCCAGTCTCGCCAAGGCCGGCAGCCGCTGAGTCTCACGTTGCTCGCCGGGATCCGTTTGTTTCAATGCGGTCTTCAAAATAGCAGACGGAGTGTTCGAATCCATCGCCAAATCGAGAACCCGCTGGAGGATCTGAGCCGCATTCTCACGATCTCCAAAACGCCATTCCAGAATGCCGCGCCGAATCAGGACTTCCCAGTTGGCGGGATTCTGCGTGAGTGCGCGGTCACAGATTTCGCGAACGGCGTCGACACTCTCCAGAGCTATGAGTTGATCGATCGCCTCAATGACGTCTGCAGGTGCAGCGGTGTCGCTGCCGATCCGCGTCCAAAGTGCTTCGGCTTCACTCAGATCCCCCAGACGGACCAACAGATTGGCGAGCCGCGTTTCCCCTTCGTCAGACGCTACCACGGAGTTCGCTCGGCGCTGATAATCGGCGGCGGCTTCCAGGTCACCGTCTTCTTCCGCGAGCCGTGACAATTGCAGCAGGAGTTGTGAGTCCCGGCTATCGGCCAACAACAACGTTCCTAACGCTTGCCGAGCCGACCGCAGATCTCCGGCCACTCGGTACGCAGTCGCGAGGCAATGTGCCGCATCCCGCTCCTGACCGGAGACACGGCCGTGCTGCTGAAGTTTCTCGATAAGCTGATCGAAGCGGTTGGCCCGCAATGAGAATTCCGCCAGCATCATCACGGCGCTGGATTTGTCATCAAGGTTTGAGGACTTCTCAAACGCCGTCCAGCAGAGTGACATGGCTTCATCGATCTCGTTCTGATTCGCCAGCGTGCGAGCCAGCGCCAGGATCAGTGTGCCATCGGCGGCACTGGAACGGACAGATCTCCGCAGAGTTCTGAAAGCTTCCTGGCGTTCGCCAAAATGAAGGCAAAGGTCGGCGTAGAACTTAATGAACTCGGGACTCTCCGGACCGGCGGCCAGCAATTCTTTGCCCGCCTTCAACGCTTCTGCTCGTCGGCCGAGTCGCTGTTCAAGACCTGCAATGCTCTGCAGATGCGTTGTTCGTCCGCGCGGGTCCAGAGACAGAAGCTTTCGGTAAGCGTCCACGGCATCTGCGTAACGCCCGGATTGTTCGTACAACCTTGCAGCAACAGTCCATGCATCAGCAGACTCCGGCGCGATCGCTGTTGCCTTTTTTGCGGCCTCCATGGCCTCCGGAAGTCTCTTCGCGGCCTCAAGGTACACCGCCAATTCCACCCATTCCACAGCGTTCTTCTTTGCTTCGTCGGCCCCGTTGGCCGTCACTCCCGCCACTTCGCTGCTCTGCAAACGAAGCGTAAGCTCACGAATGGCCTGATCGAGCTGTCTCGCGGCCATCAGAGTCTGTATGCGTTCAGCAAGAACTAAACGACGTTCTTCGTCCGACTCCGCCAAGGACTCAGCGATGTCGAGCTGCTTCAGGGCATCGACGGCTCTCGGATTCCGACCGTCCAGTTCATACTCGCGAAGCCAGCGAGCAAGTTTAAGGAGCTCATTGAACTCCGGAGTCAGTTCACAGGCGGCCTGCATCGCGGAGATCGCTTTGTCCTGCAGGCCGGTTGCACGGAAGATTTCGGCAAGACGAATCAAGTTGGCAGCAGTTCGCCGGTCACCGTTCGCGATCGCTTCCCAGGCCAGCATTGCCTCATCCGTTCGTCCCAGAGTGTTCAGATAGTCGCCCAGATATTCACGATATTCAGCATCCTGCGGCGCAAGTTCAACGGCGCGGCGGTAGAGCGGTAATGCTTCATCCGGAAGTTCTGCTCGTCGCATCAACTCAGCAACCTGCACCAGGACTCCGGGCTCATCAGGGCGAACTGACAGCATGCGTTTCCAGATATCTGTCGCAATGGCACGTCGTTCTGCCAGAGGCAGATCATCGCGATAAAGAATCGACAGACCCCATTCCCGGAGATGCTCATTGTTGTCCGGATCGATCTCATGCAACTTTTGATAATGAGTCATCGCCTCCTCGTAGAAATGATCCCGCACTAATTGCTGCACCAGTGATTTTCGCAACGGAATATCCTGAGGAGCTTTCTCCAGGGCTTTGCGGTACCAATTCTGAGCATCCAGTCCTCGCCCCTGCAGTGCCAGAGCATGCCCGAGACTGGCCATGATATTCAGGTCATCAGGATGATTCTGTAACCATGTTTCGTAGTAGCTGACTAATCCCGCCTCATCATTGTTTCGTAAAAAAGACTGTTCGATGCGACGGCGAATATCGAGGGCCAGCCAACTGTCGGGATCCAGCGTTTGCAATTGCTCTTCAAGATCACACAGGGCTTCATCACGTCGCCCAAGCTGGAGCTTGATGTCTGCGGCCGTGATTGCACTTTGCGTCTTGAGATAGGGATCGCGATGCAGTTTCGACAGTTCTCCGAATCGAACAACAGCCGCCTCAGGATCACCCTCCTCAAGCAGTGTCGTCGCTATTTGTTCCTTGACTCGCACATCACTGGGAAACTGCGACTCCATTCGCTGCCAGACCGCGTTCGCCTTTTCTGTCTGCCGCGAACGCCGGTAGGCTCGCCCAAGATCCTGAAAGATGAGCAGCAGATCGGCCTTCTGCGGCGAGCGTTCAAGCGCACGCTCCAAAGCTGTGGCCGCGTCTTCAGCCTGTTGCACTTCAAGCAGACTGCGTCCCAGCAGCCAACTCGCAGTGGCATCCCGCGTTCGACGTTCTTCCGCGAGCTGAAACGCCCTACTGGCCTCCCGATGATTTCCTCGCTTCGTTTCGAATAGTCCCACAAGCAAACACGCGACACCCGTACTATCACTGACAGAAATCAATGACCGCTGTTGGGACAGAAACTGATCGAGCGATCCTCGTTCCAGGTGGAAGTCGTAAACTCGATCGAGGGCTGTGCCGGGTCTCGGCTGCTTCTTCAGCAACGCCAGAAAACGCTCATTCGCCGCGGTCGCTTGTCGCTCTTCACCAGACTCCTTGTCATTCTCGACGATTTCTGAAGTCGTTGTATCCTCTGAGTTCGCGGTTGAATCGGTCGTCGCCGAGTTTCCGGGGCGTTGTTGGTCATCGGCAGGACTGCTGATTCCCGCCATCGTATTGGCGTGACACAACACGGCGTACACAATCGCGGCCGAAAGCAGCATGAGTTGTCGCGGGACAAAAATACGCACGTGAATTTCAAGCCTCTTCGCCGCAGTGAGAAACACACACGTTGAATGATTCAAGGTCGTAGTGTAGTGTCTGACCGTTTTCTTGCATTCTGATTTTTGCGGCGTTTCGTTCGGAGTCGACGTCATGAAGACAAAGAATCTCAGCGAATTCTGAGTAAAGAAATGTTCGAACGCAGCAGACTCCGCCACAGACAGAATTTTGCTGCAACAAATCGGGAGGCTGTTCCTGGGCAAAAAAATCGGCCGTTTCCCGATTTCGTGCATTGATCGAGCTGTTTTCCTGGGTGAAGCCGGCGTCATTCTTCGCTACACTGCGAGGTATGTAGCCACGGTTGAGGCGGGGAAATGAACATATCTCCTGCGAACCCCCTGCCTTGATTGACGCCGCGCTCGAAAAATTGATCCCGCCTCGAGTGTTTTTTTTCGGGCTCTGACAAAAAACGAAATGGAATCGGTCTGGATGCTGAATTCTGCATTCTACGGAGTGCACTGTCAGAATTCGGAACTTGTCAGGCGACCTGGCACTCGGACTATCAGCTCTTCTTATGGTGACCTATGAGATTGCTCGTTCTCGCTGCATTGATGTCTGTGCAAGGCCTGTCAGCAAGCTTTGTGGTCGGTCAACAGATCGACTTCAACCGAGATATTCGACCGATTCTCTCCAATCGATGCCTTGCTTGTCACGGCCCCGATGATGCTCATCGAGAGGCTGGATTGCGTCTTGATGACGCAGTGACTTCCACGAAGCCCCTGGAGTCGGGCCATGCCGCGATTGTTCCGGGGAAGCCGGAAGAGAGTGAAATGCTGGCTCGAATTCTCAGCAGCGATGAATCAACGCGAATGCCGCCCGCGCATTTTGGGAAACCACTGAACGATATGGAAATCGCGAAAATCCGACAATGGATCTCTGAGGGTGCCAACTTTGCTCGGCATTGGTCCTATGTAAAACCCGAACGTGCAGCCGTCCCGGCATTAACCGGCGACTATGCGAAGTGGCCCCGAAACGCCATCGACAACTTCACGCTGCACAAGATGATCGAGTTAAAGCTGCAGCCATCACCGGAGGCCGATGGACTGTCACTGATACGTCGCGTTTATCTGGACCTGATCGGAATTCCTCCGACCCCTGAAGAAGGCGACGAATGGAACAGAAGACTCACGGCAGAGAATGGCTCTATCAACGATCAGGTTTACAGCGAACTGGTGGATAGCCTGCTGGGACGAACGGAGTTTGGTGAACACTGGGCTCGCAAGTGGCTGGATCTGGCTCGATACGCTGATTCGTCAGGGTATGCAGATGACCCGGCTCGAACGATCTGGCCATGGCGCGACTGGACCATCCGCGCGATCAACAACAATATGCCGTTTGATCAGTTTACCGTTGAACAAATGGCCGGAGATCTTCTGCCCAACCCAACGGACGATCAGTTGATCGCGACAGCGTTTCATCGAAACACCATGACGAATAATGAGGGCGGAACTCAGGATGAAGAGTTCCGAAATGTGGCGGTTGTCGATCGTGTCAACACGACCATGGCTGTCTGGATGGGAACTACGATTGCGTGCGCGCAATGTCATACTCACAAGTACGATCCGATTTCGCAGGATGAATACTTCCAGATCTTTGCAATTCTAAACAACACGGAAGATGCGGATCGCGGCGATGATTCTCCTCGACTGCAACTCTATACCGCAGAACAAAAGCAGCGAAGAACTGCCATTGAAACGCGTCTGGCGGAACTTGATCAAATTATGGCCATGCCGACCGAAGCCGTCTCCGCTTCGCAGCAGCAATGGGAAACTCGCCTCCAGAAATCCGCGACATGGAATCTTCGCAAGCCAGCAAGGATCATTCGCTCAGGTGGCGGTGCAGCGGAGATTCTGGCCAACGGGACCATCAGTGTTCCAGCGGCAACCGAGAAGGATGTTTACACCATCGAGATTCCGCTTGAGCCAGCTTCAGACTCAAAGCCGATCGCAGCCTTGCAGATTCAGACTGTGCCGTCCTCTGATCTTCCGGGGCAGGGGAGCGGCCATGGCGGCGGCAATTTTGTCATCACGGAACTGAAGGCTCAGCTTGTTCCGCAGGAAAGCCAGGCCGCTGTCGCTCGGTTTGTGCGTGTCGAGATTCCTGGCCAGCAGAAGATGCTGTCGCTCGCTGAAGTTCAGGTCTTTTCAGCCGGGCAGAATATCGCAACCTCCGGCAAGGCGACTCAGAGCTCAACGGATTATGCCGGACCACCGGAATATGCGATTGATGGGAACACGGATGGTCAGTACGAAAAGATGTCGGTGACTCATACGGCCGTTTCTGACAATCCATGGTGGGAACTGGATCTCTCCAAAGAGGCTGCCATCGATCGAATCGTGATCTGGAACCGCGCCGGTGAAGGTCTGTACAAACGCCTTGCTGATTTTCGCCTGTCGATACTGGATGCGAATCGAAACGTGCTCTGGGGTCAGAATATTGCCGAACCTCCCAATTTGTCAGCGGAGTACTCTCCGGGCAATACACGTGACATCAGCTTTGTCTCCGGGCTTGCCGACTTCCAGCAGGACGGCTTTGCACCGGAAGAAGTCTTTGACGGGAAAACGGAGCCGGAAAATGGCTGGGCTGTAGGCGGGAGTCTGCAGCAAAGTCACCGATTGACTCTTGTTCCTTCAGCCGCGATTGAAGTCAAAGAGAACTCAACCCTGCGAGTCATCGTTGAGCAGAATTCTCCGTATGCCAATCATCTGCTGGGACGATTTCTGGTCAACACGACCGACGACGCTGCCGTCATCGAACGAGCCGGGTTGCCCGCGAATATTGTGGCCGTGATTGACAAGGCGGCGGACCAGCGCAGTGTGGAGGAGCAGAAGCTGCTTGCGGATTGGTATCGCGACAAACTGGCTCCGGAATTGGCTGCGGAACGCAAGGAACGTGAGGCGATTCGTACTGAATACAATACGATGAAACCGGACACATCAGTGCCGATTCTCCGCGAACTGGCCGGAGAGAAACGTCGTAAGACGCTGTTTCAGTTTCGTGGCAATTATCTGGACAAAGGTCACGAAGTTAATGAAGGTGTGCCGGCAGTATTTCCGCAGATTCCGGCGGGTGAACCTGTCAATCGTCTGACGCTCGCAAAGTGGCTGGTGAGTGAAGAGAACCCATTGACAGCGCGAGTTGTCGTCAACCGCTATTGGGAGAACCTGTTTGGACGCGGGATCGTTTCGACCAGCGAGGAATTTGGTTCACAAGGTGACCTGCCGACTCATCCGGAACTGCTGGATTGGCTGTCACGGGAGCTGATGGAATCGAAGTGGAACACGAAGGCGCTGCTGCGTATGGTTGTGACGTCGGCGACATATCGTCAGTCGGCCAAAGTCAGTCCGGAGGCCGCCGCTTCCGATCCGGACAATCGCTGGATGGCTCGCGGACCACGTGTGCGTCTTAGTGCTGAAATGGTGCGAGATCAGGCCTTATTGGCTTCTGGATTGTTGAGCCGAAAAATGTACGGGGCCCCTGTGAAGCCACCTCAACCAAGCTCGGGGCTTTCAGCAGCGTTCGGCAGCTCAACCGACTGGCAGACCAGCATGGGCGAAGACAGATATCGGCGAGCTGTCTACACAACATGGCGGCGTAGTAATCCGTATCCGTCCATGGCGACATTCGATGCACCAAACCGCGAAGTCTGTACTCTCAAACGCAATCGAACCAACACGCCGCTGCAGGCGCTGGTGACGATGAACGATCCCGTTTACGTGGAAGCGGCGCAGGCTCTGGGCCGCTTGATGCTGGCTCAGGGTGGAACTCTGCAGGAACAGATTCAGTTTGGATTCCGACGCTGTGTGCTGCGAGCACCGACCAGCGATGAATTGTCAGCTTTGACGACTCTGTATGAGGATACTCAGAAGGAGCTGGCCGCAAATCCCGAGAGTGCCATGAAGCTGGCGACAGATCCACTGGGACCACTGCCTCAGAATGTCGATGCGGTACAGGCCGCGACAATGACGGTCGTCAGCAACGTCATGCTGAACCTTGATGAGATGTTCCTGAAGCGATGATCTTCCTTCCCCTCGTCATGACGTCACCGCCCCACCGCGGTGCGTCATGCGAGGCAAGGCGGACAAGTTGAGAGGCTGCAGATCAGTATCTTCAGGGTAGAAAACCTGAGGTGCGGGATTCTGGCATCTCAAGTTGCGGTATAGATGCTGGATCGTCTTCGACAATGTGACTGCGCACACTCGGTTCTGACGCGACGACTGCTAATTCGACAGCGCCAAGTTCGAGGTGCCGTTTGTCCGTCCGGCATTGAGCGGAAACGGGAAAAAACCGATTTTTGAGCACAGGTCAGTCTTTTTGTCGCCTCTGCGATTCATCTGCATCATCCCTGATGAATATGCGATTGTATTTTTGACCACAGATGGCACAGATTTCACGGATAAAGTCGCAGGTAAAGAAACACCTGAAGCCTGAACATGGCGCTGTCCAGCTAAGCAGATTACAAGATCTCCGGTCGTCGTAACGAAGTCCACTGCGTGGTTGGAAAAATCATCGCCGGTGCGACAGAATGCATCCGTGTCGGCGTGCCGCCGACTGCGGGCATCGTGCCCCCTGTTTTGTTTCTGTCAGCGCTTCGCTGCACTTTGGGAAACGATATGAGATCTCTTGTACCGTCTGGTTTATTGGCCGTCGTGCTGACGCTTTCATCACTGTCATTGTTCGCCGCAGATCGGCATTCCGGAATTGATCCGGATGGTTTTGATAACACGGTTCGCCCGCAGGACGATTTGTTCCTGCATGTGAATGGTCGCTGGCTGCTGTCCACAGAGATTCCGGCCGACAAATCCAACTATGGATCATTCACGGCATTGGACGATGCAGCCCGGGAGAATATTCGAGCCATCATTGAAGAGGCGGCGAAGAATCCAAACGATCCGATCGCCAGGAAAGTCGGCGACTTTTATCGCAGCTACATGAACGAAGAGCTGATCGAGAAAAATGGCCTGAGTCCTCTGAAGGATCAGTTTGCGGCCATCGATCAGATCAAGACCTCCGAAGATGTGATTCGATACTTTGGTGAGGCGGGAGTCATTGGCATCGGCGGGCCGATCGGATTTTTCATCAGCACCGACGACAAGAACTCGTCACGGTATCTTGCCGGGGTTGTTCAGAGCGGCACGACTTTGCCGGATCGAGACTACTATCTGAAGGATGATGAAAACTACGCGAAAGCGCGGACTGCGCTTCAGGCCTACATCACCACCTTGTTTGAACTCGCGAAAATTCCTCATGGCAACCAGGCAGCCAAGGATCTGCTGGCGCTGGAAACAGCCCTCGCAAAGATTCAGTGGTCTCGGACCGAACTGAGAGATGCCGAGAAACGCTACAACCTTTATCGGGTTGAGAAACTCAGTGAACTGTCCGCGACGTTGCCATGGGCCACCTACTTCAAGGCTTCAGGAGTCTCTGATCTCGCGGAAGTGAATGTCGTCACGCCCAGCTATTTCGAAGGGCTGGAGACAATCGTTGAGCAGACTCCGGTTTCGACCTGGCAACAGTATGCTCGTTTTCAGGTGCTGGATGCAGCCGCCGAATACCTGCCCAAAGCCTTTGCAGACGCTCATTTCGAACTCCACTCACGCACCATCGCGGGAGTCCCCGAACAGAAGCCGCGCTGGAAGCGAGCGGTTGATGCGACCTCCGGTGCCGGGGCGGGTGATTTCGGAGTGCTCGGCGAAGCTCTGGGCCAGTTGTATGTCAAAAAGCATTTTCCGGCGGAGTCACGTCGCCACATGGAAAAGCTGGTTGGGAACCTCATGAAGACTTTTGAGCAAAGTATTCATGGACTGAAATGGATGACAGATGCCACCAAGGTCAAGGCCCTGGAGAAACTCAGCAAGATCACAACCAAGATTGGTTATCCGGACGAATGGCGCGACTATTCCGGGCTTGAAATTTCAGAGAGCGATCTGCTGGGCAACATGATGCGGTCAGCGCGAGCCGAGCATTTTCGGCAGGTCGATCGACTGCATAAGCCAGTCGATCGCAAAGAGTGGGGCATGACTCCGCAAACCGTCAACGCTTACTACAACCCCAGCATGAATGAGATCGTGTTTCCCGCAGCCATTCTGCAGCCTCCATTCTTTGATGCCGAGGCGGATGATGCGGCCAACTATGGTGGCATTGGGGCTGTGATCGGCCATGAGATCAGTCATGGTTTTGACGATGAAGGCAGCAAGTATGATGGCGATGGAAATCTCACAAACTGGTGGACTGAAGAAGACCGCAAGGCGTTTGATGAACTCACAGGCCGTCTCGTCGCTCAGTATGAATCTTACGAACCACTTCCAGGGCGCAAGCTCAACGGCAAGCTGACACTCGGCGAGAACATCGCCGACCTCAGCGGCATGGCGATCGCTTACAAGGCTTACAAACTTTCGCTGGGAAATTCGGAAGGTCCGGTCATTGACGGGAAGACCGCCAGCCAGCGATTCTTCCTCGGCTGGGGGCAGATCTGGCGTCGCAAATATCGAGACGATGAACTGGTGCGTCGCCTTGTCATCGATCCTCATTCTCCCTCAACATACCGCGCGAATGGGCCGGTCAGCAATCTGGACGAATTCTATGAAGCGTTCGATGTGAAGCCGGGCGACAAACTCTTTAAACCAAAGGCTGAGCGAATTCAGATCTGGTAAAGACGTCCGCTCGGGGCTTGCAGAACGGGTCTTCTTCGAGCCTCATCAATTCCGGCGGGGACTCGTGGGATGTCCCGTGGAGGCATGACCTGAAGGGTGGCCGTGCAGAGAACAGCATTCAGGCTCAGGTGATACGAATTGTCGACAACTGTCGGCCAGACGAGTCATCTGAGCCTGACTCATTTTCAGCCCCCTGCGGATGTCGTAACTGCCCCTGACGACACTGAAATCGTTCAATGTTTCGAGATAGCCGAATTGGCGCTATGTTGCGGAAAGTCACCGCTGTAAAGATGTTACATTCGTTTTAGACGCACAGTTGAGTCTGTAAGTCACGGTGTTGATCGCCGGTCGCCTGATGCTTTCTGGTCAGGAGGAAGGTAGTCTGGGGCAAGGCAGAGAAATTCTGATCAACAGACAGGAAACATCATGCGATTCCTTACCAGCTTGTTTGGTTGTTATCATGGAAACCGTCGTCGGACTAAGTCGTCAGCCACGGCTGGAATCGTCGACATGCTGGAGACGCGCGTTCTGCTGACTGCGGTGAATCTTGCAGATGAAGAGCAATTGATTCTGGAATTGATCAATCGTGCGCGGGCGAATCCGGAAGCCGAAGCCTCCCGGCTGGGAATTTCATTGAACGCGAGTCTGCCAGCGGGCACGATCACCGCGGCCCCCAAGCAGCCGCTGGCTCCGAATCAACAATTGCAGAACGCGTCCGTCGGGCATTCTGAAGACATGATTAATCGCGACTTCTTCGCTCACACGAATCCGAGCGGAGTGACCGCCAGCGCTCGAGCGACGGCAGCCGGGTATAACTGGTCGACCATTGCCGAGAACATTGCGTACATCGGATACTTTGGCAGTCCCGACATCAATGCGAACTCGCGTCAGGCTCACGACCTGCTGTTCAGAAGTGCCGGACATCGCAGAAACATCCTGATGCCTGAAGTTGAGGAAATCGGTATCGGTAGTCGGAGTGGGGCCTTCATACCATCAGGAGGAAACGCAAACCTCATCACAGAGAATTTCGGACGTCGCAACCTGAACCCGATCATCACCGGGGTCGTTTTTTCCGACACGAACGATTCTGACTTCTACGATATCGGCGAAGCTGTTCGCTCCGGCACAATCACAGCACGTCGCGTCAGTGACGGCGCGACATTTACCGACACGATAGGCATATCGGGTGGATACGGGCTGATTGTTCCTGCGGGAAGCTATGTGGTGACTGCGGCGTTCACGCGGAACGGGACTCCGATTTCCATGTCCTCGAACGTCACCGTGTCCGTCGACAACGTGAAGGCGGACTTCGATGCCACAGCGGCTGTGGCCGTGAATCTAACGCTGTCATCACCCGCCGTCACAATGACGGAGACCGGAACCACGGCCACAATGCAGTTTACGGTGACGCGAACCGGCAGCGTCACCGGAGCACGGACGGTTAATCTCAGCACCAATGACACTTCAGAACTCTCCGTCCCGGCCAGTGTCGTGATCCCGGACGGGC
>JBIIIF010000114.1:0-20245 GCA_044235005.1 Planctomycetaceae bacterium
TTGGTCTTCAGCTCATCTTTCGGTCCCTAATTTTTCGGTCGAATGCGTTTCCGCTGTGTGCAGAGTTGATTGAACTTCGAGCGATGTTTCTCGAAAGAAGAGAGTGTTGCTGGCGCCAATTCGAACAACGTCGTCTGAGTGAAGCGGCTTTCGTTTCGACAGAAAGATTAAGGACCGAAAGATTAACGACAAGAATCGCGATTGTTCTTCAACTCATCTTTCGGTCCATAATTTTTCGGTCCAATGCATTTCCGCTGTGTGCAAAGCTGATTGATTTCCCGGTTTCGTTACTTGAAGAAAGTGAGTATTCCCAATGCAGATTGCTGTCACCGACTATACCTTTCCCGACCTTGGTGTCGAAGAATCACTGATCAGCGCTGCTGGCTTTCAGCTGAATGCGTGGAAGGAAAAGAAGTCGGCCGCTGAGTTGCCCGCGCTGGTTTCCGAGGCGGATGCAGTGATCACTCAGTTTGCTCCAGTAAATGCTGACGTGATTCGGTCGATGAAACGAGCGAAAGTGATTGTTCGCTACGGGATCGGCGTCGACAACGTTGATCTGGCCGTGGCAAAAGAATGTGGGATTCCCGTCTGCAATGTCCCCGATTATTGCATCGACGAAGTCGCCGACCATACGCTCGCTTTTTTGCTCGGGACGACTCGCCAGGTGGCCACCAGCTCCAACTTCGTCAAAGGCGGACGCTGGGGATTGGCGACACCGATCGACCGCATTCAGGTGCTTAAGAATATGACGGTCGGAGTTGTGGGCTTCGGTCGGATCGGTCGCGAAGTCGTTTCGCGATTGCGAGCCTTCAAGTGTCGAATCCTCGTGAGCGACCCGATCGCTGCTGCGGCCGACATTACTGCCGCCGGAGCTATTCCGGTCAGTCTCAGTGATCTGCTGGCTCAGTCAGACGCAATTACGTTGCACTGTCCATCGACCGCTGAAACTCGCGGGATGCTTAATTCGGAATCTCTGACACTCACCAAGCCCGGCGTCATCGTGATCAACCTGGCTCGTGGAGATCTGATCGATCCCGCCGCGCTGACAGCCAGTCTGCAGTCCGGACATGTCTCTGCCGCCGCGTTGGACGTCTTTAATCCGGAACCTATTCCGACCGATCATCCGATTCTAAAAATGGACAATGTCATCGTTGCATCGCACATTGCTTCCGTCAGCGTAACGGCCGTTCGAAAGTTGCGAGAAACAGCCGCGAACCTGGCCATCATGGCGTTAGAAGGCCAGCCGCTGCCGAATGTTGTGAATGGGGTCTCTCAAGCCCGGAACTGAGAGAATTCCTGCCGTAGCGATGCCATTCACTGAATCTTTCAGACTGAGATCATTCGCTGACAGCAAATGATCTGGGCCCGCACATGGAATGTGCAGGAAACCAACCCGGCCTGAGACCTGTTCCTCGCGCGGTAGGTGTCCTTCTCCCCGCGCTCAACAAGCATTCGATTCAGCTTTGACTCGCTACGCCCTTTTACTTCCGTATGAATACCCGCGTCTGGAGTGATGTTTCATTCTGCCAGAAACACCAGTGAGTGGAGCATTTCCTTAACAGGCTGAGGCAGGTCTTCATCGAATTCCTCGTTCGGGATAATCAGATTGATCACGAACCGTTCTTTGTTATGAACGACCGCCATTCTCCAGATTGCAATCTGAGACTTCGGCAATTGATACCCGATTCTGAGCGCCGGTGCGTTGGCGATCTGAAAAGGGACAAGTGACAACGGAGCATACTGTGCCACTTCCGTCAGTTGTCCCTCTCGGTAGGCATCGAGCGCAAGATCGCTTTCACCGACCTGACGAACCAGACGGCTGCAGACCACCTTGTAACGACCATCCGGAGACTGAATTGTATCAAAATCGGCGTCTTTCTTAGTATTTCTATACCCCTGAATTTTAACCCAGCCCTGTGGGATTCGAAGACGATACCGGTTCTGACCGTGGAAGTACCAAACTTCAGCAGGCGTGGTTGAGTCGGCAGAAGATTCAGGGATCTGGCCATCCATGACTTTTCCGGAAGTGTTGGAAAGCCCGGTTGTCGACGCCGATTCAGCGTTGCTCGGTATGGTTTCGCTCAGTTCGTTCTGCAACAGGACCTGGATGACGTTCGGCAGCTTTGCCACGTCGCTGTAGATCGGTGCCCGCACTTTGAACTCACAGAGCAGCTCATTCCGGACGAAACCGACGAGGTAAATAAGCCGCGGCCGATCAACATCGTCATCGTCGAAGCGGCTGACGAACGCGACGGATTCGGTCGCGATCTGCAACCTCTGCGCTTCACTCCAACCCAGTTGCAGTGATCGTCCTACAAACGAATCCAACGCGTCGTTCGTATCGGGCGCCTTTCTGACCTGATGGAGGCACTCAAGCCGGTAATTTCCTTCCCATGATTCAAATACGTCAGCCCCTCCGGACGATTGTTCGACCGAAAGATCTTTCCACGATGTTGACAACTGGAGGCGATAAACACCTGTCGGATGAGTATAAACCTGGACCTCGCCATCCCGTCGTCCCAACTCGATCTTCATAGCACGCGGCTTATTGTCGCGCACGATCCTTAGCGAGACACTCTGTCCGGGTGCTGAACTGAGCAGCGCTGCTTCGAAGTCTTCGTAGTTCTTAACTTCCAGGTCTCCGAAATGTGTCACCAGATCTCCCGCCTGAAGTTCGGCCTCAGCACCTGGTGAATCCGGCTGCACCACAGCAATCACGGCGCCGACGGGGGTTTCAATTCCTAAGTCCTGAGCTTCCTGTGTTCCTGCGGAGGTAACTCGCATCCCGATCGCCGGTAAAGTTGCGGGCATCGTGGTAAGTCGGACGACGGGCGGTCGCTCCGGATCTACGGCGTCAGACGGTGCAGCCACGGGTGCCTTTAACGATCGAACAGTCTGGGCCAGCACCCCAGGAGTGAACGAGATGGCGACGAAAAACGTGATCAACGCAGGGGTGAATTGGGGACGACTGATGCTCATAGAATTATCCTTCCTTCCCGCACAGTCGCAGCATGCTGCTCGTTGCGACGATTATTGATTTGCCGAACCAGCATCTCCACCTGCCAAATGATTGTTAAATTCGTGCAATGGTTTAGCGGAATGGCAATAACGTCGGCTATTTGTCCAGTGCTCCGGGGGCTTTGAGCGCCGTCACCGATTAAATGAAATCAGCTGTTGGCTAGAGGTCGCCACCCTTCGTCTTAACTGCAGGAACCACCTTCACGGGGTTGATCGCCTCGGGGCGAACCTCAACGAGTTTCGTCAGTCGGTGCGTAGATGCCGAAAACGGTAGTTGTAAGTCTTCACTGAAGCTGATCTCAAGCAGCCCCTCTTTCAGGGTCCCCGCAAAAGTGCCACGACTCGTTGAGCCTGTGGGATTGTCTCCAATAAGCTTTTGCCCGACGACCACGCCGGACAATTGACCTGTCTGCGGGTTATACTGACCTTCGAAACGAAATTGGCCGTGAGTTAAGAGGAGTTGGTCCACCACCCGTTCCATCACGAGATCTATGCCTTTCGTCAGTTTATCGAAAGATCCTGTGGCCGACGAACTTTCCTTGGATTTGGGCTCAAGCTCATTGACTCCTGTGTCGTAGGTCCCGGTGACCGAGGTTCCTCGAATGACGATCGAGATTTTTTCGGTCTTGTTGGGGAACTCGCGAGTAAACTTGCGCTCGCCTGAATGAACGGCAGTTCCGGATTCTGCGAGTTTGAGAGGGCGGAAACGAACCGCGATTCGCTTGTCTGTGGTGCTGTTTTGGACCCAGACAATGGCTCGTCCAGGCACTGGCTTCACAAGCAGCTCTTCTGCCGGAAGATTGCTTTCTGCATGCACCTGTATCTGTCCATTCATTTTGAAGTGGACAAAATACCGCTTACCACCATCGAACCGGACTTCAGGACCATTCTGCCAGGGCCAGGTCGTACTTGGCTGGCTCTCTTTCGGGACAATCGCCCATTCGATGCGAAATTGTCCAGGCATTTGTTCCGGACCTGCATGCGGCGAACGCAGAGGTTCCATCGGGCCCCAGTACGAGGGATCGCGTTCTTCATCGGCCCCTTCATCCGGATGTCCCGAAGCTGGTAGAAATCGCACGGCGATTCGTTTATTAGTGGTACTGTTTTGGAACCAGACAGAGGCCCAGTTCGCGACTCTCACGGATGAATCCTGTTGTGGGGGCAACTTCTCCTCATCGTGAACCTGAATCTGCCCATCTTTCTCGAAGTGAATGAAATACCGCCGTCCTCCCTGGAACGAGACTCTCCGGACATTGATCCAGGGCCACTGCTCTGGGGGAGAAGCGTCGCGGGGAACGTCAGCAAACGAGAGCATGTAGTCGCCTCCGCGTCTCTGCGGACCAGCATGCGGATTTCCGTTTGGCTCCATCGGCCCCCAATATTCGCGGTACTGATTATCAGCGGCAGGCGGAGGCGGATCTGCGACGGCCGACGAGGCGATACCTGTGAGGACAACCTCAAGGGCAACCGTGAAGATCAGAGTATTTCGTAGTTTGTTGAGCATTGCAGCTACACTTTACAATCCTGGGAATCCGTGTGGCCACTACTGACGCATCAGACAGAAGCCGCGTTATATGTTCGTAAGACGACAGGAAGATTGAATCAGGTTTTCTATCGCTGCAGGCGTGTAACGGCTTTTCACTCCGAGCCGTGAAAGATGCAATCTCGATCCGTGCTGAAAGCCTATTCGCTCCGCTCTGACTGATAGCACACGTCTTCAAGACAGAGATCGATGCAAAAACTGTGCCGAGTACAAATGGAGCCGTGCTTTGTTATCTCGCTGAAAACGCTTCGGCGGGGGGCTTGTTTGAGCGGCTGCTATTCTCCTGCTCTGAAGCCGGGCGGACAGAAAAGCGGTTTGCCAGTCAAGACTGATGCAATGTTGGGGCTAAATCGCACATCAAGCACTGATCTGTGCGGGAGTGTCGCAACGATCGGTTTAGGAATGACGTCCATACTATTGCTGCCGTTACATCAGGACCAAAATTCCTGATCGCTGGGAGTGATCCCGGCACATGGCGTATGAAAGAGCCACCGGAAGAGGCATTGACTCCGAATTAGGATTCGCCGAATCGTTTATTCTTTTATCAGAGCCACTTTTGATTTCACCCGTACCAGCTTGCCTGGCACGAACAGAAGATTTGTCATTGAACAGCCCCCTGCTGGCTCGCCCGGCAGGAGCCAACGTTTTACCGTTAGCAAACGTCTTCCCCCGCCACCGCCTCCCCGGTTGGATTGTCCAACCGGAAGGGAAGTTTCAAGCAATGCCGACACCAATTTACATTTTGAAACTTCGCTTCCTGCCGGTCGAGCCGGCGAGGGGAGTCAGGTTGATTCGGGTTCGTTTTCTAACTTCAAGACTTGTGCTCATGTCGGACAAGCCGACATGGGGCGTGGAGCAAAAGGTTAATCTTGACCCCCGACGAATCCTCCACCGACCTTCCCGTCTCACGCATCCTGAAACGCGTGTCTGAGGGCGAAGTCCGCGCGGCGGAGGAGTTGTTGCCGTTGGTGTACGATGAGCTGCGGCAGCTGGCGGCGGCTCGGATAAGGAACGAAGCGAGCGAGCTCAGGCTACAGCCGACGGCGGTCGTTCCTGAAGCGTACCTGCGTCTGCTTAGCAGCGAGACGCAGTCGTGGGAAAATCGGCGACACTTCTTCTCGGCGGCCGCGGAAGCGATGCGGCGAATTCTGATTGAACATGCTCGCAGTCGAGATCGCATCAAACGTGGCGGTGAGTTACTTCGTGAACCGCTCGCGGACATTGCCATTAGTCCATCCGTTGATCTGTCAGAGATCATCGCAATGCATGAAGTGCTCGAAGAGTTCGAAGAGTTCGAGCGAGAGATGCCGGACAAAGCGGAACTCGTCAAACTGCGTTACTTCGCGGGCCTTGATGAAGCCACCGCCGCCGAGACGCTGGGGATTTCTCGGCCAACGGCTTCACGGTGGTGGACGTTCTCGCGGGCGTGGCTGTTTCAGAAGCTATCGGAACGAAAAGCGGGAGAATCGAATCAATGAAAAAGCCCGGCTCGATAAATCGAGTCGGGCTTTCTTGATTGATTTCATCAATCACGCCAGACGTCGCATGAATGCGACCGGCGATCGTGTGATCAGTTGGCTTCTACAGGAACTTCGACTGGAACAATATTGATGCGTCGACCGTCGCGATCGAACAGGACCTTGCCGTCGATCAGCGCGAACAGAGTATAATCTTTGCCCATGCCAACATTGCGACCTGGATGCCACTTTGTGCCGCACTGGCGAGCCAGAATGTTACCGGCCAAAACAGCTTCGCCACCAAACTTCTTGATGCCCAGTCGCTGAGCTGCTGAATCGCGTCCGTTGCGGCTGGAACCCTGACCCTTCTTATGAGCCATGACTTAATGCTCCTATCGTTCTAAGCGTGCCTGCTGTCGCAGGCTGTCAGCAAAATGATCGAGACTAGTTTCGAATTTCGTAAGCCCCGAAGCACGACCCTGTTAACGAGGCCGAAACTCGGAAGGGGCGGAGTTTGACGAATCCGCCCTGTTTTTCAAGAGTTCTCTTCAGTTTTCCGGCGATTGCTCGGTTTCTCGTCGAGCATTACGGAGGACAGTATCGAGATCTCGGATGTCCAGTTTCACATTTTTCGGCCGATATGTCCACATCGGATACCGAATGTCGATTTTCTTGTCCCCGTCAACATCCTCTTCGTCGACCAGTTTCAACTCCTGCTCGTCCTGCAGAAACTCGTCGCCAGGACGCTGAAACTTCTGCACGATCACCTTTTCCTCGACTATGCGAGCGTCCTCTGTACCAGAAATTCGATAGGCATTTGTGAAACCGGACATCGTCACGCGGAGAAAGTCGGCCTTCGGATCGACATTTCGCCAAACTGCGACACCGTAAAAGGCCTTCAACAGAGCATCCGGGTCGCTCGTTGGAACCGGCTCGCCAATCTCAGAGATCGCTTCAACGCTGTTCAATAGCTTCAGATTTGAACCGCGACGGCCCATTTCTCTGGCGAAAACGGCGTTCTGAATCTCCGCACTGATTTCGTCGGTATACGTTTGCAGAACCTTGCCCGCCGTATCCTGTGTTTCCAGAACAAAACGAGGCATTTGCAGCGGCATCAACGGTTCCGCATCCAGCACGTTGGACGGATCAAGGTCCGGATCGGCCAGCTTCTTCTCGAGACCTGCTCGATCGTCACCCGCCAGTTCCGTGTAATCCCGTCGAATCACTCGGTAAACCATATACCGGACCAGTTCTTTCCTGACGTTGCCCGTGTTCGAGTCCTTCAGTTCCAATCGCATCAGGCGGATTGGCTTATACTGAACTTCAGCAATCCACAGATCAGGATAACCAGGCCCCAGAATAGGCTCGTCACTTTTCCGCTCTTTGCTTGTGCCCAGCATTTCGTCGACGGACATGGCAATTGAGGAAGTTCGGGCAAAGCCGTCTGTCAGCGGAGCTCGCACAACCTGAGCTTCTGCCGAGGCAAGACTTCCGAACACCGCTGCGATTGAAGCGGCTGTCATAAGTCGAAGTGATTTCATGCTTTGCGCCATTGGGCCAACCTTGAGTTGAATCCGGAAAACGAGCGAGCCGGCCGGATTCGAGATGCGTCTGTCGACGACAGGCCGCGCGAACCGCCAGCGCTCGGGTTTCACGCAACACTTTGGTTGTTATCGGCGGAGATGTACATCAGTTTTTGCCTGCATCCGCCGATTTGTGCCAATTGTGGTCAGGCTGCGCGGACAGACAAGGCGACCGCCCCCCAAAATTCCTTACATGTCGATCCGTTTTGCCCGCTCTTCAATCTGCTCCAGACTGAAAAATGTCCCCTCCCCAGCCCCGGGACAGGTATCGCAGACCTTTTTCCACGCTGTGGGACTCTCCAGATGCGAATTCCAGAACGGCCAGGTCCGACACTGGACCGGTCTGGCCTTATACACCGTGCAGTTTCTGGCTTTCGGGTCGAAAAACGTGCAGTCGCCGTTCGCAAACTCCGTCAACGAGACTCGCCCGCGGACGATTCGAGTATGAAACAGACGAATCTCTCCGATCGGCTTGTCCAGATACTCGGCAATCTCCAATAGCTCGTCATCTGTGACCCAGACGACGCCCGGCGCACCTGTACAACAGTCCCCACACTGAGTACACGTGAACTGCAGCCCATCTTTGAACCACGGGCCCGGGGTCTCGCCGGACTCTGCGTTGCTTGATTCCGTCACTGGTGTTCCTTGCGATTAATTCACGATACGATCTCTTCGCACAGTGTAATCGGCAGGCTTCTGCGTGGGCTATTTGATCCCGGCGTTTTCGCTAATTTCTCGGTTGCCCGGTTTCCCAGGGCCCACATAACACCGCAAGACGAAAGCTCCAGGGGCAGAAATTCTCTACGAAGATGGCCTGAAAGAATCAAGCGGACGAAATCATGTTCTGAGCTTAACAGATCCAGCCACAGCCAGGGACGATGCTATTCAACTCGAACGATTCGTTCCCCCTTCAGGACCTGACCGTTCGCATTTGTGGCTCGAACCTGAATCAGATGAGTCCCGGGTTTCATAGACTCCGTCAAATTAGCTTTCCAAAGGTGTGGGCACACCAATGGTTTGGCTAGAGTTCGCCACGCCGGCTTGCCCGGGAGATAGGTCTGTTCTTCGTTGTACAATGCCTGAAATGTCGGATCTGTTTCGTTTTCGGTCTTCGTCATCGGCGTCCATTCGCCGTCTTCCGTCCTCCATTCCACGATCGCGCCCGGAATGGCATTGAATACATTCGCGCGGAATTCTGAGGTGACCAGATCCGCGGACTTGACCACCTCCGGAGCTGTAATCCGGATCTGCTCATCCGCGCCGCGGCGAGCCGCACGGTAATCAAGCAGATACTTGATCCCATCGAAGTGCATGATCGTATAACCATTGGGTGTACCATCGGCGCACATGGTGTGAGGTATCCCGTGTTCGTCCGGTTTTCCCGACCACCATGCGCCGCTGACTGTCACATTGATGATGTGATGGTGAGGCTTTGAGCCGGGCCAGCCATCTTCTTGGCCCATCAGTACATGTTCATGGTGATGAGTATGTCCGGCCAGGGAGATACAATGCTCACGACCTTCCAACAGCTTTAACAGACGCGCCCGGCGTGGTTCCAGCCACGGTGTCGACTTCACGAGCGGAATGTGCATCATCGCTACAACCATTCGGTCCTGAGGAACCAGCTTGAGATCATTCTCGATGAAGTCGAGCTGCTCTTCACTAAGCCCTGAACGGTAGAATTTCTTCTCCCCTTCTTTCATCCAGTGAATATCATCGACCACCAAAAAGTGGACCGCACCGTAATCAAACGAATAATACGGCGGGCCATAGACACGCTCGTACGTCTCGTCACTCAGTTCATCATTCTCCGAAGCAAAATTGATGTCATGATTGCCGATGACGTTGTACCACGGTACTCCGATCTTTCCCAGAGTCCTGTTGAAGCTGTCAAACAGGCTTAAATCATCAAACAGAATGTCTCCCAGAGTCACACCGAAAGCAGCCTTCACCCCCACGAGATCTTCAACAACATCATGCGCGATGTAGTCGATCTCCTTCTGATCGCGTGGCTGTGGATCTCCAAAAAAGATCACGTCAAACGCGTCATGTTCTTCGACAGCATACAGAGGAAAATCAATCGATGCGGGCAGCGGCCCCGTGGGTTCGACGCCGGGGAAATCCAGCTTAGGCGATCCCTCGGGCTTATGAATGTAATAGAATCGCGAGATATGATTCTCGTCCTGAACCGTGCGATATCCGCGTGGTTTGATCACAAACACGATCGTGTCATTGTCCACGGGCAGGGAATATCTGCCGTCAGCGTCTGTCGCAACGACTTCTCGACCATTGGAGACTTTGACGTCAGGCAGTGGCTTCTCATCCGCGTCTCTGACGTGATTCTGATTCGCATCCAGATAAACGACACCAGAGGCCGTCTTGCTCGCTGCATCCTGTGCGGCCAGCGAGTCATTCGTCGCCAGACCAGCACCCATCGCTGCGGCCGTGAGAGCGAGCAATGAAGTAACAAAGCATCTCGAATTCATGGTAGGCTTTCTGCGAACGAGCACCGTTCCGGGGCAGGAGAGTCTCTGGATTCTGTCTGGAGTTTCCCGGATCACTGCGAGAATGATCCGTCGGGGAGCACGTGGACTCTGACCTGAACCATGGGAGTACTGGCTGATAATTAAAGCGACTCACATGAGGATTTCATTAAGAACGGAGGCCGCAATCATGTGGTCACTTTAGCCGTAGCATCAAAAACAGAAGCCCTCTCGAACCGTACGAGGCTCGGAGGGCTTGCATTGGATTCACTGAGAATCAAAGTTCGTAATCTTCTTCGCCTTCTGACTTCGCCCCAATGGCGGTTCGCAAGGCATCGGCCTGAGCTTTCACAGTGGCATCGGGGCCGGTCAGCTTCAGGAAGTAAACACCCTTGCCTTTGACCTGAACGATCATGCCCAGCATGCGGTAGCCTTTGGCCGGTGTTGTCTTTCGAAGAATCGGTGGTCCGACCGACTTCTGATAGGTTCCGGAAATGTCGGCGACGTGATAAGCGTTCTCGCCGACCATACCTTTCTTAATCGTGACTTCGCGGCCTTCAGCATCGAATTGACCAACCCATCGCTCCAGGTTTGCAGAAACGCCGCCACCATCGCCACCAAATGTGGAAATCGCCAGTTCGCCCTTTTCCTTGTCGCCTTCAGCGTTCGGAATGTCGTAGGTGGCCAGACGCATGGAACTCACGGTGTCCGAAGCTGCCCAGTCTTTCGGCAGATTCAGGACAAGATCTCTCAACTTCACTTCGACGGTTTCCGCCTTCTTCGCGGCTTCTTCAGCACGCAGGGCCGAAAACGAAAAGGCAAAAGCCGCACACAACGCGAAACTTACTAATCGACGAAACACCATATCGAAAACTCCTGAAACGTTGATCCCTGAAACCAGATTTTGACAGACCACGGGTCTCTGTAACACATTGTTTGCTGTCTGCGGCCGACTTTCAATCCTTTGCCGATTTTACGTAACGGTCGAACCACGTCACCATCTCCCACAACGTGTGTTCAATCGATTCGCGAGCCACATATCCGTGAGATTCGTGCGGCAAAGTCACGTAGCGAACAGTGCCCCCATTTCCGCGAATGGCGTGATACAAACGCTCACTCTGGATTGGAAAAGTCCCTGGATTATTGTCGGCTTCACCGTGAATCAGCAGGATTGGGCTCTTGATTTTGTTAGCCGCCGCGAACGGAGACATCGTCATATAGATCTCCGGTGCTTCCCAAAACGTGCGACGCTCATTCTGAAAACCGAACGGAGTCAGCGTACGATTGTATGCTCCACTGCGAGAAACCCCGGTGCGAAACAGTCGGGAATGTGCCAGCAGATTGGCCGTCATGAAGGCTCCGTAACTATGACCGCCCACTCCAACGCGACTGCGGTCCGTCACGCCCATTTCCACGGCTTTATCAATCGCGGCCTGAGCACTGGAGACCACCTGTTCAATAAACGTATTGTTGGCCACTTCAGGAGCCCCTACGACAGGCATCGTGGCCTCATCCAGAATGGCATAACCCTGAGTTAACAGGAACAGGTGCGAAATGCCTCCGATCGTGGTAAATCGATTGGTCGAACCTGACACCTGACCAGCTGTGGCCGGATCGTTGAACTCCCTCGGATAGGCCCACACAATCGTGGGCAGTGGAGTTCCCTTCTGATAGCCTGGTGGCAAATACAACGTGAAGGACAACGGAACACCGTCACTGCGCTGATAAGTGACCAGTTCCTTCGTGATGCCTCGCAATTGAGGCATCGGGTCCGGAAAGTTGGTCAACGCTTTTCGTTCACCACCGACTGTGTTCAGAAAGAAATTGGGCGGGACCGTCGTTGTTTCATGTTGAGTAATAAACTGAGTGCCATCATCCGCCAGAATCGCCACGACGGATTCGTAACTGTCTTCGCTGCAGGCAAATAACCGAGTCGACTCTTTCGTCGTCATCTGAAAGCGATCAAGGAACGGCCGATCGCCCTTCGGAGTCGCTCCAGTGCTTTCAAGAAACAACGAATCTCCATGCTGCCAGATGGCTCGCCGACCATTCGGCAGCGGCCGAGTCATCGGAGTGCCCGGATCGGCATAGCGATCGTTCACTGACCGCTCCCAAATCAACTCCGGGGTGACATCGGGCTTCTCGGAATGAATCCGATACGTGCGCATCCAGCGACGATCTCGATCGTAGTCACGAACAAAGGCCAGACCGTCGCGTTCGCCCCACAGGATTCCTGTGCAGCGTTGCCCGGTGCGAGTCATCTCGATCGGAACGCCCGAAAACGGAGCCGCCAGTTTTACGACTCGATCACGAAACTCGACCGCCTTTCGCGGATCGCCGTCGTCCAGCGCTTCCAGCCACACTAAAGTCGCGGGCAATGTCGGCTGCCAGCCCACTGATCGAGGCCCCGTCGGAACTCCTTCAATCGGAATTCGATCTTCCAGTGGCAGAGCGGCCACCTGATGCTCGAATCCGCCATTGTGCGACCAGACTTCGACCTTCTTTGGAAAGCGACTGGCCGGGAACAGATAAGAATACGGCCGTTCCTGACGCACAATCAGAATGTGCTGTCCATCCGGTGAGACATCGACATTCGAGAAAACTCCCGGGTTGCCAACGGCGGTGAGTTTCATCGTCGCCAGATCGGCTCGCATCAATTGTGAAGACGCGTAGTACTCAAACAGGTCTTCGTCGTGTGAGTTCTGCAGCAGGTCCTGATAAGTTCGCACCGGCCCGGAATTGCCGGAACTTTCCTCAATCGTCGGGCCCGACGGAGTCAACGGTTTGCTTGGCGCGAGGCCTCGGTCGCGAACAATTGACTGAACCAGGAGGCCACTGCTGTCTGGTAGCCATTGAATCGGAGCCCCATAACAGCCGTTAATCTGAAGGTCAGAAAACTGCCTCGCGACTGCATCTTTAACCGATGCCACCCATAGCCGAATGGAATTCGGCGTCGTGATGGTGAAGGCGATCCACTGACCATCCGGCGACCATCCCTGATATCCGAGATTCGCTCCCGACGCCACTTCGATTCGACGTTGTTCACCGGTCGCAATCGACTGTAACAACAGCCCGATACTGCGAGGAGCCAGATGAGGTCCGTTTGTCAGCGGGTTGATACGATAACCGCCAAGCCGCAGCATCGGTGCCGCAAGATCCTCGATCGGAGGATAACTGGATCGTTCGATCAGCAGCAGGTATTCACGAGTCGGGCTCAGCGACACGCTGGGCGTCGGCTGGGCGTTCAGAATGTCGGTAATTTCCTGAGGAGGTCGGCGATAGCCGCTGGTCGTCAAAATAGGATTTTCCTCTTTCGGATGAGGAGCTTCATCATTTCCCGATGTTGTTCTCAAGCCCGTCGTCAGCAATATGATGAGGAGTAAGGGCCGCAGAGAATGACTGTCGAGCATGTCCGCCCCTTACCCGTTATTCCCAATCAGGAAGATGTGACTGTCAGTTCGCAGGAGAATCTTGCCATCGACAAATACCGGGGTCGCCACCGTATGTTCTTCAGCCACGGTGTTCTTTGCCAGGACCTTGAATTCATTTGCAAACGCATCCAGCACAAACACGGCGCCATCCTGGCGAGCCATATAAAGTTTTCCGTCTGCGATGACCGGTGAAGACCGAAACGTGTTGCGGTTCTTTTCGAGCTGACCGCTCCAGATGGTCTTGCCAGTTGTCAGTTCCAGACAATCAATTGTTCCGCGAGCTTCTCCGGTATCACGACAAATAAAGACCCGCCCGTTGGCAATGGCCGGAGTTGGAACATCGCCGGATGTGGCTGTGTTCGCCCAGAGAATATGCGACTTTGTAATGTCGCCTTCACCACCCATGCGAATGGCCGTCAACGATTCACCCCGCGCGTAGGGCGCGATCACAATGCCTTCTCCGACCGCAGCCGAAGCAATCGAACGGAAATACTTGTGCCCTGTGGGATTCAACCCGCCAAGTCGCCAGACTTCTTTGCCATTCGCGGCATCATGAGCCGTCACATGGTCAGCCCCCAGCACAATAATCAGCTCACCCGCCGCATCTTCCACAACAACGGGTGTCGCATAACTTTGTGCAGCTTCTTCCGGCGCACCCAGATTACGATCATGTTTCCAGATAATGTCACCAGTCTCTTTGGCGAATGCGGCGACATACGAGGGACCGGAATGCATGCAGGCGATGACAACGGAGTTGCGAGTCAGAACTGGAGACGTTCCCAGATCCCACCACAGAGTATCCTCACCGAACTTATCCTGCAGATTGTGATGCCACTTCTGCTCGCCCTCGACAGTGAAACATCCGAAGTCGCCGCTCTTGAAGTAGGCAAACACAAACTTGCCATCGGTCGTGATGGAAGGATTGGCTCCGGTCCCATCTTTTCCCGGTTTTCCGTCAACCGCTGCTCCCAGAGTTTTCGACCATTGAGCAATCCCGTCCATGCCAAGGCAATGAACAAGATTCTGTCCCTCGTTAGTGGTCGTGACAAAAATGCGCCCGCCCGCAACAGCCGGCGTGGAGGCCCCTCGGCCTGTTAGAGGGAACTTCCAGATGACGTTTTTTTCTGCCGACCATTCCGACGCGTAACCGGTGCCTTCCGCCACCCCGTTTCCATGAGGCCCTCGCCAGCCCGGCCAATCACCGGACAACCCCACAGCGGGGGTCAGCAGCACAGCAGGCATCATCAGCACGGCCAGCAGCGTCATGGATCTCATGGCAGGAATTTCCCGATCAGGAAGTCGAAGGCAGGGTGAGAAGGAAAAAGGCGGGGCGATTGAGGAACATCTTAAGTCAGGAATATTCAGCTCAGGAACATTCAACAACGGGGATCAGAACTCTCAGCCAATCTGAAAAGCCCGGCACTCAAAAGAAATGCCGGGCTCTTTTTCATCAGGCGGCACAACTTGGCGCCGCAGGATGCGTTATTCAAACACTCAACCGAAAGACGGTCGAGCGCACAAAAGATTTAAAGCTTCAATGAGCATGTGCCGCGTGACCATGAGAATCATGCCCGTGGGAGTCATGACCATGTGCATCGTGACCATGTGCATCGTGACCATGTGCATCGTGACCATGGGAATCATGCCCATGTGCATCCTGGCCGTGTCCTCCATGACCATGGTGATCACCTTCTGGTTCTTCAGGAAACTCACAGAGGCTTCCAAAGGCACCGGACAACTGAGCAGATCCGCAGAGCAAGGCGATACATGTCAACATTGTCACGTAGATAAACTTGCCGACGTAGTTGCTTACAGACAGGCCGAACATAAAGTGTTCGCCCCCAACAGGCGGTGCCACGGAGCCCCAAATCAGCACGCTGACAAACATGAGCAGAAAGACACCGATCAATCCGCCGCGACGAAGAATCGGAAACGCTTTCGCCCAATTGACGGCAAACGTCCAGAAGCCAATCCATGCCAACAAAGGCAACCACGGCACGATGACACGCACCAGACTGACAACAACATTGAACAGCGATCGCAGAACGTCAATCAGACTGAAGAAAAGATCAACCAGAGCATCCATTGGGGGTCACCAGAAATCCATAAGGGTTCAGAAGGGCGAGCCTGCATTCAGCAAACGGTTGATAACAGCGGGACAGGCTCGTCGGGCCGATTTGTCAGCCGACGTGAATTCCGATCGACCAGAATTTCCGGCCGTTCGGACGCTTCCGTCCCGTTTTATCGCTTCTCAGTGTACGAAACTGAGACCGAAAAGTTCCAGTATCAGCCGCCCTGGAGTCGCACACATCTCTGCTTTTGGAAGCGATTATGGAGCGACCGGCCCGCCACCGCTGTTGGCGGACTTCAATGCGGCGTCCAGAATTCGCTGAGTCTTCAGAGCCACTTCCGGCCAGAATTCGTCTCGCCGACCGCTGTTCACAAGGTCCGAAAAATTGCGAAACAATGCAGTTTCCTGAGCATTTTTTGAATTATTGCTGTACTCAGACAACTGCTGAGTCTTCAAATGCTTCTCCATGGTGAAGTAGCACCCGTCGGCCGAAAAGTTGTGGTTACCAACGTCAAAGGAAACTTTGTTGCCAAAGTATGGCAAAACAAAGTCGTTGACCGTGAGGTAGCCTTTGCTCCCGCTGATGTGGGCCCACTGCTGATGATTGGTGCGGAAGGAGTTGAAGAACGTGGCCGAAACCCCGCCCGCAAAATGCATCTCGCCCTGAAACTCCATCGGGACCACGTCGGAGCTGTCCGCTCGCTTCACTCCATGCAGAATCCGCCCTCGCACTTCGGCCGGCATCTCATATTTCATCGCAAACAGGATAATGCGAATGGTGTACCAGCCAAGATCTCCCAAACAACCGGCGGGCTCCAATTGACTGCTGGCACGGATGTTACTTTCCACCCACGACTGATCCGCACAGAAACTAAAGTGGCTGGCAATTCGACGGATGTCGCCGACGCTTTTTCCATCATCCAGCACCGTTCGCATGGCGTCCATCCGCGCACTGTGCATGAACATCACTCCGTCCATAAACTGAACTTTTGATGCTTTGCAGGCATCAACCATCGCCTGAACATCAGCTGTCGTCACGCCGCATGGCTTTTCCACCATCACGTGCTTGCCAGACTGAGCCACCTTGACGACCCACTCTGTACGAATTCCAGTTGGCAGCGGCACATAAACCGCATCAATATCACTGCGACTGAGTAACTCTTCGTAGCTTCCCAAAGCGTCGACGGCGTAAGGCACCGGAACTGAGGCCTGGCAGGAAGAGATAAACTTCTGAGCCTTTTCGACTGATCGACTCGCCACCGCAACAACTCGACCATTGCCCGAGTTGGCGATCGAAGCCCAGTTCTTCTTTGCGATCTCTGCTGCGCTCAAAATTCCCCAGCGACACGTCTTCTGGCCCATCTTCACTTACCCTGCCTGTATTTAAAGTCACATTCAACCCGGTGGATACTGACTCACGCCTGAGCAGATTGCTCAGCAGACGTGGATGGTGGGCAATACAGACCGAATCCTCAAGCCTCCCGGAATGCTTCTGACCGGATTTGCAAACGGAGAGCGAGAATAGTTTTCTTCGAGGGATACTTCTCCCCCCCTTGGACTGCGGCAGCCTGCTGCCGAGAACTAAAGAAAGAATGCCGACGTGAAGTTCGCTGACTGATGCAAGCCCGTCCACAGCAGGCCGTGGATCTGAAAACTGCAGCGGGCTGCAGCAGTCCAAAGACCTGCTAAACTCTGACACCAAGCGGGTCAGTTGATTCCAATCGCTGGCTCAGATTCTGGATTTCATCCAGCATCACGGAACGGCGGAACTCGTCGTCGCGTGTCGGATCACGCAGTTCCAGCATAATTGAACTGCGGACATAGCGAAGTCCGCGTACCAGAATATCACGTTCCTGAGTCGTCAGTTCGACCTGAAGCATTCCGTCCATCACGTCTGAAACTCCACAAGTATCTACCCATCAGTGTCGGAATCCTCCTGAATCCTCACTGCAAAACCGCCGTTTTTTGCGGCACTCTGCCTTTCGATCAACAATCCTGATCGACGTAGGACAGCCATCCAAGTGTACGCCTCAAATCCAGCAGGCTCAAGCGGTCAAACGGAAAGCATCAGGATTCCCGACGACTCAAGTGCCTTCCACACCGCCTGACAAAAACAGGCAGACCAGTCCAATCGGGCATTTGCTGACATCGAAGGCCTGCGATTTTTCTTTGACGACAGAGAATCGCAGAAAGTCTTTCAAGTTGAGGCGCCAGATCACCGGGAAAATCTGAGTTTCTGATCAGAACTTCAGAATGATCGAGGTCTAAATCAATCATCAGGCGATGATCTCACTGACAACTTCGCCATGGACATCGGTCAGGCGGAAGTCACGGCCCTGAAAACGATAAGTCAGCTTCTTATGGTCCATGCCCAGCAAATGCAGAATCGTGGCATGCAGATCATGAACATGCACTTTGCCTTCGGTCGGTCCGAAACCCAGATCGTCGGTGGCACCATGAATATGACCGGATTTAAGTCCTCCGCCGGCCATCCACATTGTAAACGCATCCACATGATGATCGCGGCCCGTGCTTTCGCGAGGTTCACCCATCGGCGTGCGGCCGAATTCCCCACCCCAGATGACCAGTGTATCTTCCAGAAGTCCGCGCTGCTTTAAATCAAGAACCAGCGCGGCCGAGGCCTGATCGACTTCCTTCGCGACGGCGTCCAGCGTCTGATCCAGGTCCGCTCCCTTTCCTCCGTGATGATCCCAGTCCGTATGATAGAGCTGCACAAATCTCACGCCGCGTTCCACGAGCCGCCGGGCCATCAGGCAGTTCGATGCAAATGACGCTTTGCCCGGAACCGCCCCGTACAGGTTGAGCGTTGATTCAGTCTCATTTTCAATCTGAGTCAGCTCGGGCGCGGAGATCTGCATCGCGAACGCTGTTTCATACGCATTGATACGAGTGGCGATCTCCGGATCATTGACTTCACTCAGACGAATCTGATTCAACTGTCCGACAGTTTGAGTAAAATCCTTCTGAGCATCTCGACTGATCCCCGGCGGATTGGAGAGGTTCAGAATAGGATTCCCTTTGCTGCGAAACGGAACGCCCTGATAGGCTGTTGGCAGGAAGCCGCTGGCCCACAAGGTATTGCCAGCTCGTGGGCCTCGAGGCCCGGACTGCAGCACAACAAACCCCGGCAAACTGCTGGAGTCACTTCCTAACCCGTACGTCACCCACGCTCCCAGACTTGGCCGCCCCGGAGCTTGAAATCCTGAGTTCATAAACATCTTGGCCGGGCCGTGATTGAAAACGTCCGTCGCCACCGCGCGAAGCCAGCAGGCGTCGTCGACAATATTGCGATGAAACGGCAAGACTTCACTGAGGTCCATGCCGCATTGACCCCATTGGCTGAAATGACGATTCGTTCCCATCAGCTTTGCGTCGGCCGGCAGGAATGCAAAACGTCGGCCTTCCGTCATATGCTGCGGCGGCGCCTGACCGTGATATTGCTTGAGCACTGGCTTCGGGCTGAAAAGCTCAAGTTGGCTGGGGCCTCCGGCCATAAACATGTAGATGACGTTCCTGGCCCGCGCTGGATATTGACTTGAACGAGACTGCATCGCTCGCTCCGCTTTCGCGTCGGCAGCGAGCAAATCCATCAGGGCGACACTGCCCAGCCCAACGCCGCTCTGTTGTAAAAATTCACGCCGACTGGCTGTGAATTCCGGCGAATTATTGCCAACACGCGTCTCAGCTTTATTTGTCATCAAACACCTGCATTGAAAGTTTTGACGCCATGACCGGCAGAAGGAATGTGTTCGTCGTCTGATGCAAAGTTTAACCTGTCACAAGCCGCTTAAAGAAGTCTCCTTCATTAACGGTCGGTCGTTCGGGACGACCTTTGTAGAACCAGGTCAACTCTCGGTGATTCAGGCCCAGCAAATGCAGGATCGACGCATGGAGATCATGCACATGCAGACGATCCTCGACCGCTCGCAGCCCCAAATCATCCGTCGAACCAATTGTCTGAGCACCCTTCACGCCACCGCCTGCCATCCACATGGTGAAGCCTGTGGGATTGTGGTCGCGGCCATTGCCTTTTTCCGACATCGGCGTACGTCCAAACTCACCACCCCAGATGACCAAAGTCTGTTCCAGCAATCCACGTTGCTTAAGATCCCTGAGCAATCCCGCGATCGGCAGGTCCGTCGCTTTACAGAGTCCGGTGTGATTCGCTTCGATGCCGGAATGAGCATCCCATTTGCTGCCAGCTCCATGGTAGAGTTGCACAAATCGCACGCCGCGTTCGACCAGTCGACGTGACAACAAACACATGCGACCAAACGTCGCCGTTTCCTTTTTGTCCATGCCGTACAACGCCTGAGTTGCTGCAGACTCTTCTTCAATGGCCACCGCTTCCGGGGCCTGAGCCTGCATGCGAAATGCCAGTTCATAAGCGGCGATGCGAGCATCAAGTTCCGACTGTTCCGGATGTTTTCCGGCAAAGCTGCGGTTAAGTTTTTCAAGCAGGCTCAACTTTCCCTGCTGCTGCGATCCGCCAGTTCCCTCCGGAGGATTCAGATTCGGAATCGGCTCCGATCCTTCACTCAGACGAACCCCCTGATAAACCGCCGGCATAAAACCCGCCCCCCAATTGCGCGGACCATTTACGACGGACGATTTGTTGTCCTGCATGACCAAAAACGA
>JBIIIF010000348.1:0-6055 GCA_044235005.1 Planctomycetaceae bacterium
TATGTCCAGCGCTCTCTTCAGGATTCCCTATCTGCCTTTGGTTCTCTTCATCGCCGTCCTGGCGTGTGGCTCTGTCGCCCGCAGTCGGAACTCGGATCCTCGAGTTGCCGTCTCGACCGGATCGAAACCCAGTCAGACTCAGCAGACATCATCGGGATCAGTTATCACGACGAAATCCGGCAGCAACAACGACGATTCGACTTCTCACGAACCAGATGTCCTTGAGTCTCTCGACGACCTGGCCGGAACGGGCTTCGAACTCGGCCATCTTGCGACAAGAGTCTTCAACGACCAATTCGACAACGCCGCCGGGATGACTACTGCCGAGGAGATTCAGATTGGTCTTCAGGTTCACGGGATGATTCGCTCACGGGAAAAACTGATTCAGGATTCTGCGATGTTGGCCAGGCTCGAGAGCCTCGCAATACCCTTCCTCCAGTCGCGACAACGGAAAGACCTCCCCATTCGATTCTCCATTATTGACAACGAGATCCCCAATGCCTTTGCTCATGCCGGCGGCTACATCTATGTCCATACAGGATTGCTGACACTCATGAAGGACGATACCGCGTTGCAGTTCGTTCTCGGTCACGAGATCGCGCACTGCGAACTCCGACACTGTGTCAAGAGCCTGAACGTTGCAGCTCGCGTGGGTGAACTCTCAGGTCCAATGCTCGGACAAATCGCCTCAATCGCATGGCAGAATATCGCCCTTGGTTACTCCGAAGACCACGAGTTCGAAGCGGACGACTGGAGCTATCGCATTCTGCGGCGCGGCGGACTCGCACACAGCGAAGCCATCCTCGGCCTCCAGAAACTCATCGATGCCGGAACCGACCATTGTCATCACGACCACGACGCAAAACCCGGAGTGCCTCTCATTCGTCACATCGAAGACCATTTTCGCAGCCATCCCTCCACCCAGGACCGCATCAATCGCCTGGGACGAATCAACGCTTCTCTGCCTTGATCCTTCTCTTCAGAAGACTGGACAGAGGCGGACCAATTCCCGGTATACCTTCAACCACTTCTGCAAACGTACGATTGGAGCAGGCCATGATCCTGTCGCGAACATGAAGGACGGCCACGGAGGCGGAAATGAGTGTGACGATCTGAATGACAATCGCAAATACTGCTGTCACGAATGAAGCAGGTGGTGCCAGGGGCGGATTCAACTGATGGAGCAGATAATCTTCCAGCGTCCCGCGGAGCGCCCCGTAGATCCAGTAATTGGAAACAAACAACTGCGCCAGTATCTTCGAAAAGCCTGTCAGCTCAACAAAAACGTCAGACAGGATGATCTGAGGAATCAACACCAGCGGAACTAGTGTCAGAGCAATCGACTCCTTCACAGAGACCGAGGACAAAAACAATCCCACAGCCACGCCGGCCGTCGATGCCAGAACCAACATCACTCCCTGCTGCCACTCATGACCGGGCACGGCACACAGATAAGACACGAATCCCAGCAGCATGAGTGACTGGAATGCAGCCATCGCAGACTGCAAAAAAAACTTAGAGGCGTAATAGCTGCCAGGGTCCAGACTGGCTCGAAGTTCCAGCGTAAAGATGTCACGCTCACGGACAATCTCACGGGCGGAATTGTTGCAGCCAAACCAGAAGCAGGAAACCGCCAGAACAAACATGACGCTGCAACTCTGAGACGCCACCCTGAATTCTTCCGCCTTGAGTGTCGAGATATCTCCGAACACCATGTAGAGCACAGCCGCGACAACAAGCACCTGCATCAGCAGACCCTTGAGGGTCCTCTTTTCTGACAGGAAGACCTGAGCATATCGCCGCAGAAGCAAGGGAAACTGATGCTTCATCAATCTCCACTGATGTTGCCAGTAGCGGCTTTCCTGAATCGTATTTTCCGGCTTAACTTTTTCGACGCCCGATGAAAGTCGGGCCGTCACGTATCTTCGGTAAAGTTCCGTCTTTCGAAACTCAGCGGCCAGACGCTCCGCTTCACCTGCATCCGACAGCCGCCCATAAATCAACCCCAGTCGCGGCACAGCAAAATAATCCAGTGCTTCAGTCGGACTTCCAACAAATGCCAGCTTGCCACCCACTGTCAGCAGGACAATCAGGTGACATGTCTCCGCAATGTTCGCCAAAGTATGCGTCACACAAATAACTGTTCGACCTTCATCGGCCAGTCGGCGGAAGAGCTTCATCATTCCCAGATCAGTGGCTTCATCAAGCCCGGAGGTAACCTCATCCAGAAAAAGCAGACTGGGATTGGAGATTAACTCATTGGCCAGGCTGGCCCTTCGCTGCTGTCCGCCACTTAATCGGCTCAGGATCGTCGACCGATGCCTGCCCGAATCAAGCCCCACACAAGCCAGCAGATCCTGAATCCGTCTCGCAATCTCCTCCCTGGAGGTGTCCGATGGAAGGCGTAATCGTGCTGTATACGACAGAGCATCGAAGAGACTCAGTTCTCCGTGCAACACATCGTGCTGAGGAACGAAACCAATATCACGCTTCAGAGACTCAAAGCTCTCGTAAAGTTCAGACTGATTAATCAGCACCTGCCCTGAATTAGCAGGAACCTGACCACTCAGGGCTTTTAACAGCGTGGACTTTCCAGATCCCGTCGGCCCCAGAAAACAGACAAACTCATGTGGCCTGATGACAAGCGAAACATCATCCAGAATTACCTCTGTCTGTTTCCGACCTGAACCCACGACTCGCTTCAGATTTCGAGCCTCAATCTGGAGGTTATTGCTGCGGCTGCTGGAGACAAGAGCCGTGCCTGTGTAAATCAGGGAATAGGGCCCGATCTCTATGCAGGCACCTTCAACCAGCGATTGCGGCAGCACCAGTCGCCGACCGTTGATGAATGTTCCGTTCGCACTTCCCAGATCCTCGACAATTGCTGTCGCAGCTCCTCGGCGAATTCTGGCATGCAATCGCGAAACTCGCACATGCGGAAGGCACAAGTCCGCTGTGGCATCCCGACCAATGATCACGTCTCCCGTGAGCACGAACGGCCCTTCCGGTAAGCCATTCTCATCGAGTGCCGCGATGGATCCCATTTGCGTCGAAAAGGTATCGTCCTGACCGACACTTTGCCCCGCAGACGACGTCACCCTCTGCTTCCGAATTCGAAACGACTTCTGTCCGGCAGTCACCAGCATGCCATCACGCACAGGTCTGGGGGCGTGAATCATCTCTCCGTCGCAGCATGTGGGTACAGAGCCGGAAAGGCCCTCAAGCCAAAGTTCAGACGACTCCCGGAATATTCGGAATTGCCTCCGTGAACAACTAAGGTCGTCCAGAAACAAGTTCGATTCAGAACTTCGCCCCGCAATAAACTCCGTATCGAATTCCAGCGGATAAGTCTTCGTTCCGGAAAGATCGATCAGTTCCCAGCGTTGATTCATCGGGCGATCCTGGAGTGTCATGGATCCTGTGTCATACGGCCGTAGTGGGAGAGTAGGGGGTCACCGTTCTCAACGCAACGCGCGGCACGGGAAACCACAACCCTTCACACCGCTCTTCGGCCACCACTCTCGGTCGTGCCGTTCTCAGTCGTGCCGCTCGACAAGCAGCTGCGCTTGTCGCCTCATCAGAAAACCCATGAATTCAATCAGACGAAGGGACTCTCAACTCCCATCCCGCATCTGATGGGCCTGTTGACGCGGCTGTCTCAATTCCCGCCGATGTTCCTCTTCGCGCTCTTCCTCTTTGCGCTGTTCCTCTTTGCGCTGTTCTTCGAGCTGCCAGGATTTCCATCGCCCGACAGCGTGGCCTCCAAGGGCCCCAAAGACAACTCCGAATGGACCCAGTGGTTTTATCTCGGCTCCCACATACGTTCCATAGGCCGGGTACAGAATCTCGTAGGCTTCCTGCTGAGCACTCACACTGTCCGTCGCTTCCAGATATCCCAGAGCATCACTCGTCGCAATCGCTTCCTGAATCAAAGGAACGATGGGAAGAATTCTCGCGGCGGCGTATGTGCCTTTCCATTTTCGGCGCGCAAAATCTTTCGCATGTCCGGCTTCGTGCAGAGCAATCGCAGGGGATCCGGAGTAAAGATGAATCGTGTCCGTATACGGGTTGTAGTGATCTCCGCCAAACAGCCGCCCGGGAATAATCGCTTCAACAGCCACGGAAACCACACCCACCGTATATCGCCAGCCCGCTCCGACTGATTTGTTTGCGACCAGTCGATGCCAGTCGTCTCGCGGATGGTATTGATTGAGTCGAACTTTAACCGTCGAGAGCTCATTCTCGTGCAGATACGTCGCCAACTGCGATTCCGTGTGAGCATCAATGCGATGATTCTCGACCCGACGATCCCACAGCAGAATCTTTGACGGTATTCCCCAGACCCAGCCAAAGGTGTCGATCGCCTTGTGCGGACGACCTCGCTCCATCTGCACTTCGGTGCGAGCAGCCAGTTCGGGCGACGAATAATACCGTGCGGCCGAGCCATAAGAGTAGGGCGTCGATGCACAGCCACACAATGCGACGGAAAAGAAAACGAGAATGGCGGCTGCCGCTCGAAGCCGCAAACGCCCTTTCATCAAGCACGAGAGTTCGATTGTCGTGGTGGAATCCATTGGTGCAACGCTCATCGAGGATTCGGATAAATGTCTTCAGGCAGCCACCTTCCACATGCGGGGCGTTGATTTAGTCGCATCCAGAGCTGCGGTCTTTCGTTTACCGCCCAGCCGTAGGCGCCGGCCATGATAAAAGCCGGCGCCTACGGCTGGGCGGCAAACGATTGGACCAAACCGCCCGCAGAGGACCGGTCGGAATTTTGACGATCTGCAAAAATTCCGGACAGAGCAATCTTCACCTGCAAAAACAGCAGAAATTGCCGATTCAAGCCTCATCGACTGAGATCCGTCCAGCCTCATCGCACTGCAAGACCACTGGCCATTTTCAAAGCCCCGCGAGCTGCGGCTTCCACCAGCACCGCAGAACTGACTCGTACGCCACGAGAAGCCACCGCATCCAGCACCATGGTGCGGAACTTCGCCTGCTGCAACAGCACACTTCCCGTCAGTGATAAAGCCACGCCATCCACAAGGTCCAGTCTTCGAGCCACCGAGACGACCATTGCCGCCAGCTCAACAGCCGCACCGTTCAGAATATCACACGAAACAATGTCCATTCGGTCGGCCGCATCGAACACCAGCGGGGCGAGCCCGGCAATCACCGCCCGAGGAATCTCGTTTGAGTAAACCGCAGTGATGATCTCCGCAGCCGATTCAATCTTCAGGGCCTGAGTCACCTCATTCAGCAAACAGGTCTCCGGTCCGCGACCGTCGTAACTCCATGTCACGGCTTGCAAAATCGATCGCCCCAAAGCATACGCGCCGCCCTCATCGCCGAACAAATAGCCCCAGCCTCCACTGCGAGCGACTCGATTTTGAGCATTACAGCCCCAGGCCAACGATCCAGTGCCGGCGATCAGAGCAATCCCATAGCCAGTCGCATTACCGACATGCAACAACGGCATCGCATCATTGACCACCTGAACTTTAAACGCCAGGCGAGCTCCCTGGGCCCAGTCTTCGACAACACTGCGATCTGATTGTCGATCAGCTCCGGCGAGCCCCAAACAGGCGGCTTCGACAGTCTGACGTTCCAGCCCGGCGTTATCGAACGCCGCCTGCACCGCCAGATCCAAATGATTCATCGCCATGCGAGGCCCGACCGCCCGCTGATTTGATGGCCCACTAATTCCTTCTCCGAGGATGACCTCAGGAGCATTCCGTTTTGCGAGCAACGCCACGGTCTTGGTACCACCACCATCGATACCAAGAATCAAACCATCGTCATCCGGAACCAAAGCGGGCATTGTCGTCCTGTCAATAAGAAGAGAGAAGCTGAAAAAGGGGTCTAAAGCAATTGTGTGAGGCGTTTTTTCGCTACCGATTCCCACACGCATTCCCAATGCGTCGCAGTAAGGAATCGCTGAGAACTCGGCCGGTGCAGGTAAGCCCACAAAGGTTTTGCCAAAGAATCCCTGATATCACGGAACGTGGCATAGCCGTAGTTGAATGTAAAGCGTGGCCTGCTCCGAAACCATCAC
>JBIIIF010000006.1:0-60953 GCA_044235005.1 Planctomycetaceae bacterium
GCCGCCATCGTCATTCTTCCATGTAACAACAAATCGTCCCAAATCTTTTCCGACAATCTTGCCCAGCGCTTGACTGGCCCTTCCATAACAGGGTGTGACAAGCTCGCCCTGGCGAACGCAGGCACACCATTTACGGATATTATTTCGAACCAGTTCCTAAAGCCATGGTGCGTTGCTCTCCGCTACACGCACCCAACGGGGATGATTCATCTGTGTTCTCTGTGCTATCTGTGGTGAAAATGCGATTCTGTTTTCGAACACAGATCACGCAGATTTCGAGGATAAGATCGCAGTCAGAACATCGCTTGAAGCCTGAGAATCCGGCCCGACATGGCGCTGTCCAGCTAATTGCGGGTGCGACCTTAAATGGTGCCCTCACCGCACTGGCCTCACCAGCATAATCGGGCTGAGAATTTCCCTGAAGTTGGCGTTCTCCAGTTCCGTGAATTCCTTCTTGTGGGACATGCAATTACACTGCGACGCTGTCTTTTCATGTCATCACAGTTCCGGAATCATCACCACACGACCCAAGCTATGAACGAAATCAAATCCGTAACGTCCACCGCCATCCCACTTCTGCTGGACGACATTGACACCGACCGCATCATTCCTGCTCGCTTTCTTCGCTGTGTGACTTTCGACGGACTGGGCGAACACGCCTTTGAAGATGACCGCAGGCAGGACCCCAATCATCCTTTCGATAAGCCCCAGTTTCAGGGCGCGGGGATACTGGTTGCTGGCCGAAATTTTGGCTGCGGGTCTTCTCGCGAACACGCGCCTCAGTCGCTGATGCGATGGGGCATCAAGGCCATCATTGCAGAATCGTTTGCAGAGATCTTTTTTGGCAACTGCGGATCGCTGGGCATTCCCGCAGTCAAAGCGGCTCGCGCTGATCTTGATAAGCTGGCGGCCGCGATTGAAGCCAATCCCAAACTGGAAGTCAAAGTCGATCTTGAAGCATTGACCGTCAGCGCTGCCGGAGTCACGTTCTCCGTCAGCATGCCCGGAAGTGCTCGCGACGCTCTTGTTACCGGACAATGGGATTATCTCGGACGCCTGTTGAGTGCTGCGGATCAGATTGCTGAGCACGCAAAGAAGGTTCCTTACATGACCGGATTCAGCGTGTAGGTTATCGAATTTCACCACGTTCCGATGAAGAAGTTTCCTGGAGACCAGTTTCGATGACGAACGAGAACAAGCCAGCCGCAAGCAAGGGATCTCAATATGCCACGCTTGCTGCCGCTCTGCTGGGCTGGATGTTTGACGGATTCGAAATGGGACTCTTTCCGCTGATTGGCAAACCAGCGCTGAAAGATCTTCTGACCGATCAAGCGCAGTCGGATCGCTGGTTCGGTGTGATCATGGCTGTGTTTCTGGTCGGAGCGGCCAGCGGCGGAGTGCTGTTCGGCTGGCTGGGTGACAAGATTGGTCGTGTGCGAGCGATGTCGCTCAGCATTCTCACGTACGCTCTGCTGACCGGGCTCTGCGGATTCGCCACAGAAGCCTGGCACATTGCGGTGTTGCGATTTATCGCATCGTTGGGAATGGGCGGCGAATGGTCGCTGGGTGTTGCGCTGGTCAATGAAATCTGGCCAGGAAAATCAAGAGCGTTTATCGCCGGTTTGATTGGAGCGGCTTCGAATGTCGGCTTCCTGCTGGTGGCCCTGCTAAGCATTGGGTTGACGCAGGTCATCGGCAGCGTCGAAGCGATGTTGCTGGCCATCGGAGTTCCTCAGGATACGACGACCGAACTTCTGCAGAATTCCGCATGGCGATTCCTGATGATCAGCGGAGCGTTCCCCGCCCTGTTGATTTTCTTCATTCGGCTGTTCGTTCCCGAGTCGGCGAAGTGGGAAGAGGAGAAAGCCAGCGGCAATACTTCGAACTGGAGCAACATTGACCTTGCGGGCGTGCTGATCGGATGTCTGGCGGCTATTGGAATCATCTATGTCTGGTCTCCCGCCGCAGCCGGGATTCCGACAACAGTCAGCATTGTTGTCACTGTCGTGGGGCTGATCGTGGCGCTCTGTGGCTTTCTGTTTCCGGTGCGACAGTATCTTCAACGCACCGTCGCGTCAGGAGCTTTGTCGCAGGAAGCCGGCTCAAAGGTGATTTCGCGGATGATGCTGGGAGCAAGCCTGGCGGGCATTGCTTTGCTGGGAACCTGGGGATCTCTGCAATGGGCTCCTCGCTGGGCCGGTGAGCTGAAACCAGATACAGCAACAGAAAAGTTTTATGCGGCCCCGTTGACTCAGGGTGCGACTGCGATGGGAGCGATCGTTTCCACGATTCTTGCGGCCATGGCAGCCGGACGATTTGGTCGACGCCGAACCTACTGCATTCTGTGTGTCGGATCATTCCTCTCCGCAGTTTACTTCTATCGATTCCATGACACCTTCGACGCCTCGTTTCTGTTCGCTGCGTTTCTGGCAGGCGGTGTCACGGCTTCGTTCTATGGATTCTTTCCGCTGTACTTCCCCGAATTGTTTCCGACGGCAGTGCGTGCCACGGGCCAGGGTTTCTCTTTCAACTTTGGTCGCATCATTGCCGCCATTGGTGGATTGCAGACAGCCAACCTGATGACGTTCTTCGGCAACAGTTTCCCCAAAGCCGGTTCATTGCTGGCCGGGATCTACCTGGTTGGCGTCTTCGTGATCTGGCTCGGGCCGGAAACGAAAGGCCAGGAATTGCCGGAATAGCCGAGTCGGCTCAGCTTGCTGGTTAATGTCCGTGGGCTCGTTTGCGGAACCATTCTGCAGTCTTCGTTAGCCCTTCTTCAACATCGACCCTTGGCCCCAGCAATTCAACCAGCCGGTCCGCGTCCAGAAGTGAGCGTTCGACGTCCCCCGGGCGGCGGTCACCGAAAGAAATGTCGCTGCTGCTGTTGAGGGCTTTCTTAATCTGTTCGGCCAACTGCAGTGTCGTGGATTCGCGACCAGTTCCGACATTCAGAATTCGGTCGGGAATTCGTCCTTCGAGGGCCGCCAGATTGGCCTTCGCCACGTCGTCGATGAAGACGTAATCTCGGATACAGCCGGGATCTCCAACTGTTTTCTTTGCAAATACTTTCACGGGTTCATTCACCAGCATGCGATTGCAGAAAATTGCTACGACGCCGGCTTCACCATGAGGATCCTGGCGAGGTCCGTAGACGTTCGCGTAACGGAGCACTGTGTAATTCAGCGAATGTTCCTGACGGAAGCATTCAAGATACTTCTCCACAGAAAACTTACTGCAGGCATAAGGGCTGACAGGAACCGGCGGCGTTGAAACCGATGCGCGGATGCCATCAGGGACTTCTCCGTAGATTGCTCCACCCGTGCTGGCGAACACGATCTGGCGAACCTTGCTGGCCACGCACGCCTGCATGATATTCAACGAACCCATGATGTTGATCGAAGCATCCTTCAGAGGCTCTCTCACACTGACCACCACGCTGGCCTGTGCGGCCTGATGACTGACCGCGTCAGGCTGGAAAGCCGCAAAGGCTTTCGCAACAGCAGACGCGTCCTGGATATCAACCTGAAAGAACTCCGCTCCGGATGGCACATTCTCCAGCCGACCGCTGCTGAGATCATCGATAACAGCGACTTTCCATCCGGCGGCCAAAGAACGCTCTGCGATATGACTTCCAATGAATCCTGCCCCGCCCGTAATCAACAATCGCATTTTGAAAGCCTTTGACCTGAAGTAGTAGAGAGGACGGACGTATGTCGTTTTCTGCCGAAAACTCAATTTCACCGGCAGAGCCTGGCCCATACCGAGCGTCCCGCTCCAAAAAATGCCATCCCGGGACGAAAAACCTTCCCGGGACTCTCGGCAGCCCACGGAATGCTCCGAATTGAAGCACTTCCGAGGTGAATTGACGATACTGTTCAGAGGGATTGTGTCGGTTATTCCGACCTCGACAGTTTACTGCCGCAGGGCAGACAACGGCAAAAGCCGGGATTTTCGTGGCTGAAAGCCTTCCATTTTTCCAGCCACCGCGAAGAATAGAGACTTGAATTCTGTACTGCTGAAAATGAAGGATCAGTCCGATGTCACTCCAAATCCTTTCCGAGCGCCCGGTTTCCGAAGAAGATCCGTTGGATCTGATGGAAGAAATTGATGCCTTGAAGAAGGAGAAGGATGCATCGATTCTGGCCCATTTTTATGTCGACGGTGAGATCCAGGACATTGCCGACTTTACCGGCGACAGCCTGAAACTCGCTCGTGATGCGACCAAAGTCACGACGTCCACAATCGTGTTTGCCGGCGTCCATTTCATGGGAGAATCGGCCAAGATCATGAATCCGGAAAAGCGAGTTCTGATTCCGGACATGCTGGCAGGCTGCTCCCTTGCCGACAGTTGTCCGCCAGATCAACTGGCTGCATTTCAGGACCAGTTGCGGGCTCAAGGTCGCGATTTTCAGACCGTGGCTTACATCAATACCTCAGCGGCCGTGAAGAGTCTCGTGGACTGGATCGTGACCAGCGGGAATGCTCGCGAGATCATTGACCGTGTTCCCGCGGACAAAGAGATTCTCTTCGTTCCAGACCAACATCTGGGCCGCTATCTGATCGAAGTTACAGGGCGGAAAATGATCCTGTGGCCCGGCTCCTGCATGGTGCATGAAGTCTTCAGCATTCAGGATCTGATCCGCATCAAAAAACGAACGCCGGGATGTGTCATCATGGCGCATCCGGAGTGTCCTCAGAATATTCTGGAACTCACCGATGTCGTCGGCGGGACAGAGAAAATGCGGCGGCATGTGATGTCGGTTGAAAAGCCAACAACATTTCTCGTTGCGACAGAAGCAGCGATGATTCATCCACTTCAAAAAGCCGCACCACAGCACACCTATATCCCAGTGCCCGGTATCACGGCATCAACGGGTGAAACCTGTGCCTGCAATCGCTGCCCGCACATGTCTCGCAATACGTTGCAGAAAGTTCGCGACTGCCTGAAGAATGGCGGCCCGGAAATCGAATGGAAGGACTACTTCCAGAAAGCCCGTGCTGTTCTTGATAAGAGCCTGCTGCAGTAAACCCATGGTCAGTGGAATTGCGGCGTTTATCGCGGCGTTCCCTGTTCTCGCACGCGAGCGAGCAGGGCGGCCATGACTTTGAGCTGTTCCGGGTGCTGATCCGCGACGTTGTGTTCTTCTGCAAGGTCCTGCTCCAGTTGAAACAAACCGGGCTTTGGAGCGTTTCCGGTTTCAATATTGACCTGTTTGTTGAGAGCCGAGCCTTCTCCCGATTCGATGTACTTCCACGGCCCCATCCTGAGAGACAACACACCGGCCTGCTGGACCAGATGATTACGGCCCTGACGCTCTTTGCCCATCAGCGCGGGCAGCATATTCAGACTGTCCGGTCCCGCGCCGTCTGACAGCCTCAGGCCAACCAGCTCTGCGAATGTCGCCAGAAAATCAATGTGGCACATTAAGGCACCCGACGTTGTGCCCGGAGCAATCATCTTTGGCCAGCGGACCAGAAACGGAACCCGTGTCCCGCCTTCGAAGGCACTGTACTTGCCACCACGCAGCACTCCTGCCGCCCGATGATCACCGATCTTCTCCACGGCCTGATCTTTGTATCCATCGTTAAGTACAGGGCCGTTGTCGCTGGAAAGAATGACAAGAGTATTTTCTGTCAGCCGATGCTGGTCGAGCGTTTCCAGAATCTCACCGACAGTCCAGTCCAGTTCCGCGATTACGTCTCCTCGTGGCCCCATGGATGTTGCTCCGACAAATCGTGGATGCGGAACTCGCGGCACGTGAATATCGTGAGGATTAAAGTACAGAAAGAACGGCTGACCGGAATGACTGGCCATGTGACGATCGATAAATGACCTGGCCTGAGTTGTAATGACGTCGGCCATATCCTCATCCACCCATCGCGCCGCCTTTCCTCCGGACATAAAGCCGATGCGACTGATGCCATTGATGATCGTGGCGTTATGTCCGTGATCCCACTCCACTTTCAGCAGCTCGGGATTGTCCAGCCCGGTGGGTTCATTGCCGATGCGTTTACGAAAGCTGACGGTAATCGGATCGTTTTTATCAAGCCCTACGACGTCTCGATTCGCGACATAAACACAGGGCACGCGGTCCCCCGTTGCGGGGATCAGGAAGCTCTCGTCAAAGCCGATATCCAGCGGGCCCGGCGAAATGGGCTTGTTCCAATCGATGGGACCATCCCCCAGCCCCAAATGCCATTTTCCAATCACAGCCGAGCGATACCCGGCCTGATGAAGTATCGATGGAACCGTCACGCGTCCGGGCTTGATGATGGCATTGGCATCACCCGGAGCAATCCCCGTCCCTTTCAGACGCCAGGCATATTCCCCGGTCAGAAGAGAATATCGCGAAGGCGTGCATGTGGCCGCCGAACTATGGCCGTCCGTGAAACGACAGCCCTCACTGGCAAGGCGATCGATGTTTGGAGTTCGAACGCTGGTGGCTCCATAGCAACCTACGTCACCATACCCCAGATCATCAACGTAGATCACAACAATGCTGGGATGCTGCGCACCAAATCCGGCCCTGGATCCTGAGAGAACAATTCCAATCACCAGCAGGATCATGCGCATGAAATACTCCGGGGCAAAGAATTCAGCCTGGCGATTCCGCGTCCGGAGTTTCCCCGCGACATTACCGGGCCAGGCGGGCAGGTAACCCTGGGCAGGGTTTTAACGGCAGGCACTCAACGATCAAGCCCCGACCACCGCCAACGGTTCGCAGAATTCCAAAATTGAGCAGCGATGAAAGCGGCCCAATGCGAGTGCCTGATCCAAACTCGATTTAGGGATTCATCGTAGTCGAAGAGGATACAAGTCCCGTTGCTGAACAGAGGCGGGAAAGACTCTCAGCCTCTTCCACCACCCCGTATTTCTTATCTGCACAAGGTACTAACGACCTTCGCGAAGTCTGTCGCCGAGGAAGTTATCCAGTTCGGGGATCGCGTAGATCTTTTCGACGGTCTTGTCGAGTTCATAGCCGACACGATGAAATTCAATCGTGTCTCCGTCCAGCGTCACATATGACGAACGAGGATCGTTGTTTCGAGGCTGGCCGACGGAGCCTACATTCACCATCAGTTTCTGCTTGCCGAGCTTGTATTTGAAACCAATCTCTTCAGGAGCAAAGAACTCCAGGGTATCGGTGAATACACCAGGAATATGAGTGTGTCCCTGGAAACAGTACTGTTCTACGAGGGCGAAGATCTTTTCCATCTTCACCTGATTGTAGATGTCGTCCGGAAAGACATACTCGTTCAGTGGATTTCGCGCTGAGCCATGAACGTACATGGTGTTGGTCGCTTCATCACGATGCCGACGGCTCAATTCCCCCAGAAAGTCCCAGCGTTTTTCCGCCTTCGGACCAATGCCTTTTTCAAGCACGGATCGAGTCCAGAAGATTGCTCGCTCCGCCCCTGCGTTAAATCCTTCAGGGTCAAACAGGGCTGCCTGATCGTGATTGCCCAGAAGGCACATGTCCAGATCCATCACCAGATCAATGCACTCGGCCGGATTGGGGCCGTAGCCGACGATGTCACCGAGGCAATAGATTTCGGTAATGCCCTTTTTGCGGATATCCGCCAGCACGGACTGAAGCGCTTCCAGGTTTCCGTGTATATCGCTGATCAACGCTCTCAAAGGTCGCATCCCGGGTATTCTGAATACCAGTCAAACCCAGAGAGAGGCAACTTCAGATGAAAGTTGCAGCATCCTGCAAGGCGGTCTGACCACGCATTCTTGGTTTTCCGAACCGTATGGTACGAACGGAGTTTAGAAATCACTGTTCGGCTGAACAAGAGAGGAGTCTATCCACAAAAGAAAGTCCCCACGGTTTTCCTCGAATTCCGCTCAGTAGTCTCTGGAGCAGTTTTAACCAACTCCGTCAGTTTTTCCGCAACGAATATGGCAGTGCGCGTCAATTTGTGCCCGGACACCGTGAGACCAACGTGTCGAGCGAGTCATCCCGATTGGGCAATTCACTGCGGTTTTGTGTGCGTGTTGAACAAGGGCAACACGGATCCGGCAGGCTGTTGATTCAAGAAACGGTTCGCAATCTGACCAATGGCGGACGCACGGACAACTCTCAACGAATGAAAAGAGGGTGTTCGAACTTGCGTCCGAACACCCTCTTAGTTTGTACAGTTCAATCCTGAATCAGGAAGGAAGTCTGCTGTTATAGAGCCCAAAGGGCAAGTGACTAGTAACGATCGCGACCACCGCCGCCACCGCCACCGTAACCGCCGCGACCACCGCCGCCGCCACCACTTCGGCCGCCGCCGCCGCCACCACCGTAGCCGCCGCGTCCGCCACCACCACCGCCGCCACCGCTACCGCCTTCACGAGGACGAGCCTCGTTGACGACAATCTGGCGGCCGTCAAGGTCTGAACCGTTCAGTGCACGGATGGCTTCGTCGCCACCGCTTTCCATTTCAACAAAGCCGAATCCCTTGGATCGGCCAGTCTCACGGTCACTGACGACCTTGGCTGAGGTCACGACGCCGTACTGTGCGAAAGCCCGCTCGAGGCCTTCAGACGTTGTGCCCCATGCGAGGCTACCTACAAAAATGTTCTTACTCATCACAAAAACCCTTGAGCTTTACAGCTTCCAAAACACCTGATCGCTGCCACAACGGCAGCCGTTAGAACACATAGCCAACAAAGCCGAGTACGACTTTGTACAAAAGGCGTGCTGCAGGAGAACTCAAGGGCGGACGGAACTAATAAGAACACGACTGTCTTCGAGAACACAAATGCTCACACCATCCATCCTTTCGGGACTCGCTTTCCAAGTCGCAGCGAAAGTCAGGAAGCGTGACATTACCCTCCCCGAACGAGAATAGCAACACCGATTCACTCCACATTTTCCACCGATTTCCAGTTTGCCCGTTTGTGTCCTGGAATGCTGCAGGATCTGCCTGACCTGTTCAGGACCATCAGAGTCTTCCGAACAATCCCTCCTTGTGGATCTCCACCCGAACCATAGGGCGGCCGAGGCGATGGCCTGATCTTTCGATATTTCGTCCTTGGTGCTCTCATGAAATTGATTCAAACGCATTCCCTGTGAAGAATAATCGAATGATCGAATCAAGGTCTCTTCCCGTATTGCTGTTCGCGTTTGCCGCTGAAGACTCCACCATTCAGGTTGAGGAAGAAGCTCGTGCGATTCAATCTGCTCTCGCCGATGTGAGTCAGCAGTCAAAGCTCTGCCGCATCGAGATTCCTCCGTTCCTGAAACTTCACGATCTGGTGGATGCCTTCCAGAAGAATCGTGATCGCGTTGCAATCTTTCACTACGCCGGTCACGCCGACGGCGCATCGTTGATGTTGCGGACCGCTCAGGGAATCAGCCCGAATCACAGCAGCGGAGCCAATGCAGCCGGCATGGCAAAGTCTGTCCACGGTCAGTCAGGACTGAAACTCGTCTTTCTGAATGGTTGCTCTACAGAAGGTCAGGTCAGTCACTGGATCGCGGCAGGAGTGCAGTGCGTCATCGCCACGACACAAAGAGTCAACGGTGAAGTCGCTCGCAACTTTGCGGCTCGCTTTTATAAAGGTCTGGCGACCGGTGCGTCAATTAAAGTGGCCTACGATGAAGCCGTCGGAGAAGCCACTGCCGCATGTGGTGGCAAATCGCGACTTGTCTATGCCGATGATGAAGGCGACCCAGCGCTGGAGGCAGAAAGTGGTCGCTGGCCGTGGTTCCTCCAGACAGCTCCCGGAGCAGAGGCTGTTCTGGAATGGAATCTCCCCGATGCCGCCGGTGACCCCTTGGCCCTGTTACCGCTGCCTATCAACGGACCTCTTCCGGATGCTCCCTATCCCGGACTTCGACGTTTCACTGCCGCCGATTCCCCCGTGTTCTTTGGACGAGGACACTCGATCCGCCGACTCTACGAACGGGTCGTTTCTCCCACATCATCGCCGGTGATTCTGCTGCACGGCCAAAGTGGTGTTGGGAAATCATCCATCCTCGAAGCCGGCCTGACTCCTCGCCTGCAGATGTCGTACAACGGATCGATTCCTTTTGAAATCGTGACAATCAGAATCGACCCCATCCGTGGTTTGCTGGATTCTCTTCGACTGGCCTACATTGAAGACTCCGCCCGCGAAGACGGAAGCCTGTGCTCCGGCCGCGAAGCATGGTGCCAGAAAGAAGCTCGCCTCCAGCAGCCCGTGATCGTGATCCTCGATCAGCTCGAAGAAGCATTCACTCACGCCACCGGAGCGGTGCCCACAGACTGGGATTTATTCCTCGCTGAACTCTGCCAGATCTTCAACGATCGAACTCAGGCACCCAAAGGCAAACTGATCCTCTCTTTTCGCACCGAATGGTTTTCTCGCATCAACAGCCGATTGCAGGGTCTCTGGAAGAGCGAAGTCTTTCTGGATTGCCTTGACGCCGATGGCATTCACGAAGCGATCGAAGGCCCAACTCGGCGTGCCGAACTTCGAGAGTACTATCCGCTGACGATTGCCCCGGGGCTTTCACTTCGACTCGCGACAGAACTGTTATTGGATCAGGCCTCATCTGTGGCTCCCAGCCTGCAGATTATTCTGCAGGCCTTGTGGAACGAAGCGATCAGACATTCTCGCGCTCCGGTGTTTACGGAAGAGCTTTATCGACGGCATCGCACAACGCTCGGAGAGTTTGTCTGGAACCAGATTCAGTCGATCGCGACCGCTCGTTCCGTTTCGCCGGAGACTCGAACTGCGATTACAGCCGGACTCCTTGTCGACTTTCTGGAATGCCATGTGACTCCGGAACTCACAACTCGACATCAAACCCTGCAGGTACTTCTGGACGGTGATTCGGCAGCAATCCCGCCCGTGGTCGCGCGCTATCCGGGCCGCACTGAAATCATCAGGGAGCTCAGACAACTCTGTATCGACCATTATCTGATGATTCAGCCGGACAGTGGCAGCAATATGGAGGCCGCTTTGTCGTCACGCCTGGCCCACGATGCTCTGGCGCCTCATGTCAGAGCTGCTTATGAAGCGAGTGACGCCGTGGGCCCGCGAGCCAGAAGAATTCTGGAACAGCGAGTGCGTGAATGGGGCCACGGTGTCAAAGATGAACTTGATATGAAAGCCCTCGATTCGATCGAACGAGGCCAGCCGGGAATGCGTGAGTGGACTCGGCAGGAGGCCGTCATTGTAAACCTTGCACGGCGGACAAGAACTGTTCGCCGATTCAGGAACTGGGCGATGCTGGCCGGACTGCTGGTTGCCGGGTACTTCGTCCAGCAGTTTGCCAACTTCAGAGAACTCGAACTGGCGATGCGGACGGACGCTGCGGGCATCACAAATCTCTTCGAGCGAGCCCATAATTCCCCGATCATGGCCACATGGATCGCCCGGAAACACGTGGGAACTGAAGTTCCGGAGGAGACTCCTGCTCAAGTCCAGGTTCAGGCGATAACTTCAGCATCGGCTGATGAAGGCAAAGCAAGATCGTTTCGGCCCAACACAATTTCCGGCGAAAGTCCGGAACAACGACTGCCGGCTCGGGCCGCGATGGTTCTGATCGAATTGGATAAGGCCACCGAGCAATGTTATCTCGAAGTCCTGAAGCGTCTTCAACAAATCCGCAAGCACCAAAGCCCGGAACTGGCGGAACTTGAGATCATCGTGCAGATGACTCAGCAGTATCTTGAAGACACCGATCGCTCATCAGAGCAGCGCGCGATGCTGGCAAAGGAGTTTTCGAGAATGATCGCTGAGGTCAGCGAGGCTCCGGCAAACCAGCCCCCGAGACCGCACGACGAACACAATATCGCGATTGCGGCTTTCCTGCTGCGGATCGGGCACGCCGAGCAGATTCCTGTCAACTGGATTGGTGCGTCAAGTGATCAGTGGCAACGAACACAACTGATCGCTCAGCTTTACAAATGGGTCAGCCCGGAACAACTTCTCAAAGCGTGCTTCCGGGCAAACCATCTGCCGTTGAACGCCGGAAACGATTCCTTCACTGATCAGTTACGGGCGATGCTGAGTCTCGCAATCGCCTCCGGCACGGAGGACTATACCAGTCAGGTGGCGGAACTTCTGAATCTTCCGGAGTACGCAGAACAGTCAGAGCAGCTCAGGAAACAATACTTCTCGCCTTCCGCTGCACTGAGGTCGGCCAGCAGAACTCTGATCAGCCGTTTGCATGAAGCCAGACCAAGGCTGATTCAAAGCCTTCATGATTTTGACGCAAAATTCCGAGAGGAGGCAACCGTATCAATTCATGGTGATTTGAGATTCCTGAAGCCGGCGGCCAAAGTTGAAGACTGCGGATGGGTGCGAGTCGAGTACGTCAAATCAGAGCGAGCGACGGCGGCAGGAGTGGACTTCATCAAGATCCCGGGCATCCTGATTCCTTCGCAGACGCTGTGCTGGATGTCGGCTACCGAGATCCCGGAGGAATTTTTCGATCAGTTCTATCTGCTGCCGAACGAGCAATACTTCCCCTCCGATAAATTCACGATCGCTCGCCAGATCGATTTCACAGAAGGGATGCCAAAGACAAAAGTAAGTGGAATGCTTGCGATGCAATTCTGTAACTGGCTCAGCACACAAGGAAGGTTCACTCAGCAGTATCGTCTTGACTCAATCAGGGTGCCTGATACCCCGCCTCTGTCTTACCCAGGATTCCGCCTGCCGCGACAAAACGAATGGAACCATGCCTGCCGCGCAAACTCCGACAGCGCTCATTATCACTTTGGCGATTTCAGCAGTTCAGACAACTTTGATTTCCTTGGAGAATACGCATGGTATCTGTTTAATTCCCGTTCGGAGGGCGAGTCAGGCTCTCGCGTGAAGCCATGTGCCACACGACTGCCAAATGCATGGGGACTGTTCGACACGATCGGAAATGTGAGCGAGTTGCGAATGGCGGCGAAAACAAGTGCCGGCGGATCAGTGGTTTCTGACTCGTTCATAACCACCACCAGCGAACTCAACTCCCTGTTGCCTCTGGCTCCGAACCTCCAGAGTTATTCATCAGAATCATGGCAGGATGTTAAGCTCGGGCGCGACAGCGTACAGGGACTGGAAGTGGACTGTCAGTTTCACGAACCGGTTCCGCTCTTCAGTTCCGACGGAAACTACGAACCGTTGCCGTCTGGAAAACGTGGTTTCAGGCTGGTGATTGACATGATCAGCGTGGATTGACGACCGCCCGACACTCCCGCGAATCAGCATCGAATTCAATGCAGAACAATGACTTCAATCCCTACTCTCCACCCGCACACGAAACGGCACCGTCTGTTGCATCCCTGCTTTCGACAGGCCAGGAGTATCGCATCGAAAAGAACGTGCTGATTCTGCCTCCACCGTTTCATCTGCCCACCGTGTGTTTTCTGACGGGGGCTCGAGAAGGTTTGCGACGATGCGAGATCCCGCTGAAGGTCATGTCAAAGTGGGGGCATAATTTCATTCCCGTGGTCATCTTTGCGATGCAGGCGCTTGCATTCTGCATTGGAATTGTAGTTCAGAAATTCAAACCGAATTTTCCGGCGTGGCTCAGTTCCCCCTTCGTTGGATTTATTGCCAGCGCCGTCGTCTTGTTGACTTTTGCGACCGTTTTTTTGGGCGTCTTTTTTGGAACAAAGAAGAACTTCACACTCGTCGGCTTCTGGACCAACTCCGAATCCGTCTTTCGTCGCCGAAGACAGACGGTTCTTCTTGTTCTGCTAATTGACATGATCCTGGTCAGCGGTTTGCTGATGGCATGGTTTCTGTTTGAACGCACTCTGCCGCTGGTCGGCATCACGCTGATCTGCGTGCCATTGGCTGTCGTTCTTTCGCTGATTGTTTGGCTCAGAAATCGAAAACCGTGGTCGCGTATCGGTGCTCTCCAACAGGCCGACGGATCTTTAGCCGTTTATGGCCTTGATCCCTCGTTTCTGGCTGTTTGTCGGCTGGGCCTTGATGATGCCGCCGCACCAAGAATTCAACGAACAATCGCCTGAAGTCCCGAAAGTATTTTCCTGTGCAGTGTGCCTTTCGCTTTTCGATTCAGCCAGCCAGCAAAAGTTCGCCCGAGACTGCTCGGTGTCGACTCCTGGAACAGATGGTCGGGCAGGAATGTGAAGGCTTCCGTGTCCCCGCAGATGCCTGCACCGCCTGCCTGCAGCATTCCGGCGGTCAATCTCTTCACGGCCACCCTGTACTTCCTTCGATGCTTCTGAAGATCTGCGAGACGGCCATCGAAGAGGCTACTCAGCAGGGCACACTCACCCCGGAAAAAGAATGCCGTCTTAATGGTGTCTTCAATACGGCCATGGAAGCACTGACAACATCACCGCGTCCAGCTCAGCCCGAGTCCACACCGTCCTGCGACGTGATTCTCTGCGCTGAAGCATCCAGCGAACGCCTCGAGGATTCGATCCGGAGCATTCTCGAACAGGAAGGCGTTGTCCCTTTTCTGCATCTCGTGGATACCAGCAAAGCTTCTGACACTTTCGACAGGTTTTCCGGTTACTGGAATGTACGACGCCATCGCCTGCCATCCGGAACTTCACCGTTGGCCGCCGTGCATGAACTGATCGAATCCCTGTCAACATCGCTGATTGCCATTCAGCCTTCCGAGGGAATCAGCACACCCGATCGACTCGCAAGATCTATTCAGCGGCTTGAGTCAGATGGTGCGGAGATCTTCGGAGCTCAGGTCTTTACCAAGGCATCCGTCTCGACCAACGCACCGAGTGATGAAATCCAGACGGATGATCAGGACCAGAGCCTCAATTCCGCGACGCTGGTTTTTCGACGTTGCACCTTTGTGGATATGGGAGGTATTGCGGGGGTTGAAAACGAAGCGGTCAACTTCGTTCAGAGAGCCAATCAACAGGAACGCATCATTGCCATCAGCCCGGAAGCTCTGATCGAAATACTCCCGCAGGCCCCGACTTTCCCAACGATCACGGTTTCTCCGCTCCAAAGTCCTGTCGAAGAAAACAGTCATCAATCCGAACGTGGAAAAGGTTTCCCGGATATTCCCGTGCATGTGGACGTGGTTCTGCCTTTTCACGGGCATCTTGATTACGTCGAGCAGGCCCTTGAAGGCTTGCTGAATCAGGATCGTTGCCATGTTGTGATTCACCTGATTGATGATGCCAGCCCCGAAGACACCTCTGGTTTTCTGCAGCACTGGTCAAAGCATTGCGATATCCGAACCTATCGTAATCGAGAAAACATCGGACAGTTCCAGTCGTTTAACAATGTGGTCCGATACTTCGAGACTCCCTTGTGTGCGGTTCAGGATGCGGACGACATCAGCCTTCCGCACCGTCTGTGGTGGGCCGGACAAATGCTGCACTATTCGGATGCCGATGCGTTCGGAGCGACGGTCGAACTGTTCGGCGGTGAACATGTCATTCGTCCGATTTTCACGAGTTCTGAACCCCGTATTCTGGTGCGGCGAGCAAAGATCCGGCGTTCATTTTTTCCACTTCGAGGTCGACACGGATACTTCCTCGAGAATCCTACCGCCGTTTTTCGCGTGGACATGTTCCGGATGCTGGGAGGATTCGCAGACTTCGGTGATCGGCTGATGAATCGCGCCAGCATTGATTCCGAGTTTCAACAGAGGCTGCTTTTTCATGGTACACGCTTCGCCATCTCGCATGAGGTCGTCGTGAAGTATCGCGTTCATTCGGAGTCTGCCACACAGGATAATCAATCCGGCTGGGGCACCGCCGCACGCACGAAAGCCGGGCAAATCCTTGACGCTCGTGTGTCCATTTTTGAACGAGGCTCGTTTGATCCACGAGCCTTCGGATCACTGGGCCGCTATCAGCGTGTGACGGAGAGACTGGAATAGCGGGCTGAGAATTCTTGTCAAGACCGCAAATCCACATGAGCAGCTCAGGATTGTGCGGAGATTTGAACCGCCCGACGGGCTTCTTCGATTGTTTTCCAGGTTTTCAGGTGCACGCCCGCCAGCATTGAGGCACCGGTTGCGGCTTCTTCGGAATGGCGAGCGACCTCGACAGAAACTCCAAAATGCCTGCGGACGGCATCAACCAGTAACGGGTTGTGCTTAACCGCGTTGCCAGCCATCGCGACGCGTTGCAGCGGACTTGCTTTGCTCTGCGGCGACGTCGACCAGACATCAGACATCGACTGAGCAATCCCGGTGAGCACACTGGCCAGCAAATGAGCGGGACCCAAATTGTCGACGCTGATCCCTTTAATCAGACCACGACGATCGGGCTCGTAACGAGTTCCCCGAAAGAACGGTTCGCAGACGAGCTCCGGAGCCGGTGTCTCCTGAGCAGCCAATTGTTGCAGTCGGTCCCAGATCGCCTCCTCACTGACAACGCTTCCGAAGTCCGCCAGCCAGCGACGAATGGTGCGATTGACCCAGGCAATCGAATCGCCGCCGCATAGCCCCGCTCCAACAATCATAAACTGCGGCTTCGATTTGCCTGTCAAAGGATCCGGGTTCCCGGGCAGAATGCGAGTATCCAGGGGCAGTTGGCGAGTAAACTTCGCGATGCGCCAGACAATCTGCCCGCCTGTTCCAATATTAATCAGCACCGAACCTTCCAGATCAGGCAAAGCACTCAGGACGGACGCCTGATTGTCACCGATGGCATTAATCACCGGCAGCCCCGGCGGCAAACCCGTTTCGGCCGAGGCTGCAGAATTCAGTGTGCCGACAATAGCTCCGCTGTCGGCCATCTTAGGCAACCATTCACGAGGAATCTCAGCGGCCTGCAATAATGAGTCACTCCAGTCATCAGCGACAAGATCAAACAAGCCGGACGATGCCGCATGAGATCTCTCCGTGACCGGCGCGTTTCCGGTCAGGCAACTGCCAATCCAGTCCGCAACGAAAGAGACTGAAGCAATGTCGCTCGGAAGTTGCTTCAATCGCCGCATTGCAAACAGCGTTGTGCCAAGATATCCGGGAGACAAACGGCAACCGGTGTTGAGCATGGCCGGATCAGTCGCACGCTGCTGCAATTCTGCCAGCAACGACTTCTGAGCACCCTCTGCCACGGATCGGCGATCCTGCCACGTGATGACATTGCCGCTGACGTTACCACCCTGGTCAAGAATCACCGTGCTGTGCATTTGCCCGGTCAAAGCGATCGCGTGAAACTCAGACCCTCTGCAGAGTTCACTCAGATTCTTCAGCGTCTCAAAAGCTGTGAAGCGGATGCGCTCCGGATTCTGTTCGGCATAGTCCGCGGGCAACCCTTCAACGCTGGCATGATGCGTTTTGGTGACCGCGTGGATGACTCGACCGGATTCATTCAGAGCCACCGCCGAAATGCTGGTGGTGCCCATATCCAGTCCAAGAATCAGTTTGCTCATGAGCGTAGATGTCCTGTCTGTGCTGCTTTCTTGAAGCGTAACGAAAGCCGAGCCCTAAAACTCCAGCGCATCCAGATCGGCGATGAGCTGGTCCATTTCTTCGCGGACCTTCTGCTTAATGCCCACGGACATGCCAACGGCTTCGCGGCCATCCAGAATCAGCTCGCGGTCGCGTTCTTTGATGGCCATCTCCACGGCCGATTCGCCACTGTCTCCACCAAAGAGTTTTGTCAGGTCAATCTTCAGGCCACTGACTTCGCCTTCCGCCCCCGCAATCGCCGGTTGTTTGTGCTGTGGAAAGATGATGGCATTTTCCGGGCAAACTCGACTACACGCCGGACATCCTTTTTTGCAGTTGTCCTGCTGCTCGACCAGAATGCGATCAAGAGCATCGACGCCGTAGACGCCGAACAAACAGAAGTCGATACACTCCATGCAATTCGTACAGCGACTGTAATCAATCACCGGATACCAGCGACGCCCCGTGTCTTCCGGAAGAGTCGCCTTATCAACGTGCGTCGCCGAACCACTATCAAACGCACGCCGCGCTTCCAGAAGACGTTCGGGCTGCAGGTAACGTTGAAGTTGTTCAGGCTGTGGCGTTCCGCCAATCCAGCTCATCAGATCAACGGTCTGTACCGAGTTCTCCTCGGAGATTCGACGAATCTCGCGAACAAACGCATCAGCACTCTCTGAGGCTCGCAAATCCAGACAGTAAAGCCGTCGATTGGGAACGTTCACACTGCCGATGCCGTTGTACTGGCGAGTATCCTCTTCTTCGTCCTCGTCAGATTCTTCATCTGCCGACTTCAGCAGTGTCATCCCCTCTTTACCCCGAATATTCGCGCGATCCAGAGTCCACCGGATGGCTCTTTCGTACAGCCAGCCGAGAACGACAAGGTTGCCCGGGACGGAACGCAGAAACAACATGCCGGAGTGTTCCTGCGACATGTCATAAAGATGAGGAACCAGGGAGACATCAATGCCGGGCTCCGCAATCAGAGCAGTCGCGATGTCCTCTTCCAGTTGACGCTTGATCGGATTGCGTCCCTGAGCCTGACTGATAACGACGGTGACTTTACTGCCTGCCATGAGATCCCTGCAATACAACGGCGTCTATGACTCGTTAACCTGCCCTTTGATCGTCTTCTGCGCATCATCCCAGGCAGAATTCAAAAACTCAATATATCCAGCCGCAGAAAGCGGAGTCTGGTTTGTCGCGAACTCATACAGCCATCCGGTCCCGTAATTATCGGCGTTGATCCCGGACGGATCACTCAGAAGCTTCGGATTGAAGGCAATCACCTGGCCGGCGAAAGGAGGAAACATCGACGAGACCGCCTTCGCGCTTTCGATTTCTCCTATCTCCTGTTTATCGCGAACGGTCGTTTCCGGATCGATCGACCACTCCAGAAAATAAATATCCTGAAGCAGTCGCAGCGAATAAGCCGTGAAGCCAACCTGATATCGTCCGGGCGTGATTTCCTTCAGCCATAAATGTCTTGGCGAGTAAAAGCGATCCTGAGGAATCAGAGCCTTGAACTGGCCCATCATAAAATGCAGTGGTTCGGTCATGCGGGATGCTTGATGAGCCTTGAACTCGGTCAGGATAAAGACTTCTGGTTAGTCGTAGAGGATCTTGCTAACGATCCCGTGGCTGCAGGACCTTCAGCAAGGTCCACGACCCCAAATCCGAATCTTGTTCAGGTACTAGCCCTGAGATTCGCGGTTTGAACGAACAGGCGGGATATTGAGCTGCACGTTTCCAGGTTCGCTCGCTTCATCAGCATAACGTGAGTCATACTCATCCATCAGCATGGACGGGCAGACTTCGTGCTTGTCGCACTGTTTGCACACGATCCTGACAAGATCGGGTCCGGCGATTTTGAGCTGATGAGTTTCACAAAGCTCAAACAGTTCTTTCAGATGATGGCAGACCATGAAAAAATTCTCCGGCAGGAAGTTTGAAAGTGGTATAGCGACAAACCGATACCCCGCACAAACTTCCCGTGAACTGAATGGGTTGTCCCGGCGTGGCTGAGATGTCCCAGCGTCAGCGTGCAGCGTAACACATTTGCTCAAAGATATCCTGCAGAAAGTCAGACATGGAAATTCATCGTCGAGGCCCGGAACGTCGGCCCTATCCCGCGCCCCGCAAAAACGTGCTGATGCTCAGTTGTATGGACCTGCGGCTGATTGACGATCTGGGCCAGTTTATGGAAGGCGACAATCTGATCAATCGCTACGACCAACTTGTTTTTGCAGGGGCCGCCCTGGGTGTTATGCAGCCAACTCATGTGGCGTGGCGAGAAGTCTTCTTTCAGCACCTGGATATCGCAGTCCAGCTTCACGATATTCACGATGTTTACATTATGGAACACCGAAATTGCGGGGCCTACTCACACTTTCTGGGCCCGGAATTCGACTTTTCGGATTCTCAGGAGGGCCAGGACGCGGAAGAGGAAGCGCATCGAAAATATGCGGGATTGCTCCGCGATGAGATTATTCAGCATTGTGAACTTCGCAAAGCCCAGGGGGGGAAGGCCGAACTTTGGGATCTGAACGTGAGATGTTTTCTGGTCGATCTGCGTGGTTCGGTCAGAATGCTCATAACGGACGGGGAAAACTACGATTTCTGAGCCGGGCGAATTCCGGACAACGTTTCGAGAATCGCTTGTTGATGGCGGGCAGCATGTTATCCTCGGTTTCTGACCGGGAGATCCCGTTTCCGAAACGTCCACACTCACTGACCGAGTTTTCTCGATGACTTTTCCACAAATCTGTCCGCCCCAGCGAGTTCTGATGGGGCCAGGCCCCAGTGATATTCATCCAAGCGTTCTGGCCGCAATGGCCGCGCCGACCGTGGGACATCTCGATCCGTATTTCCTGAAAGTCATGGACGAAGTTCAGTCCATGTTGCGGCAGGTGTTCCAAACGACCAATCACATGACCATGGCGATCAGCGGCACCGGCAGTGCCGGGATGGAAACCTGTGTCGTGAATTTGATTGAACCGGGCGATCGCATGGTTGTCGGTGTCAACGGCGTGTTTGGCGGACGCATGGCGGAAGTCGCCGAGCGCGTCGGTGCGGAAGTGACGAAGATCGAGCGGCCATTCGGTGAAGTTTTCTCGCCGGAAGAAGTCGCGGCGGCCATCAAAAAGTCGAATCCGAAAGTTGTTGGAATCGTTCACGCGGAAACCAGCACCGGTGCGAAGCAGCCTCTGGATGAGATCGCCAAAATCGTTCATGACGCCGGTGCCCTCCTGCTGGTCGATTGCGTGACCTCGTTGGCAGGGATTCCGGTTGAGATTGATCGTCTTCAAATCGATGCAGCCTATAGTGGCACACAGAAGTGTCTTGGGTGTCCTCCAGGACTGTCGCCAGTGACGTTTGGGCCCAAAGCTTTGGAGTCGATGGATCGTCGTAAGAAGAAAGTCTCGAGTTGGTATCTGGATATTGGTCTGTTGCGAAACTACTGGGGCAATAATCGAGCGTATCATCATACGGCTCCGATCAACATGAACTATGCGCTGCATCAGGCGTTGCGGTTGGTTCTGGCGGAAGGTTTGGAGGCTCGTTACGCTCGACATCAGCTTCATCATTCGGCCCTGAAGGCTGGGCTGAATGCGATGGGAATTCAGTATTCGGTGGCGGCTGATGTCTCTTTGCCGATGTTGAATTCTGTGTTGATTCCGGATGGAGTTGATGACGCGGCTGTTCGAGGCCAGTTGCTGAACGAATTTGGGATCGAAATTGGGGGCGGGCTTGGCCCGATGAAGGGCAAAACCTGGCGGATCGGTTTAATGGGTGAAGCCGCGAAGAAGTCGAATGTGCTGGTGTTTCTGGCGGCCCTGGAGCAATGCCTGAACAAGCAGGGTGTGAAGCCATCTCCGGGTGCAGGCGTTGCGGCGGCGAATGGGGTTTATCTGGCTTAACGGCTGGTCTGTCTAACGAATTCATCCCGTCGGCGGAGCGACGGGTGTACGGTACCCCGGCCGCTCCGCCGACGGAACTTGCCCTGAATGGGTTTCGAGCACATCGAATGAAAGTCGCGTTGTTCATCCCCTGTTACATCGACCAGTTCTATCCTCATGTGGGGATGGCCACGGTGGCGGTGCTGGAGCATTTCGGCGTTCAGGTGGATTTCCCCGATGCGCAGACGTGCTGTGGACAGCCCATGGCCAATAGTGGCTGCATGGATGAAGCGCGCCCGCTGGCAGAGAAATTCGTCAACACCTTCGAGGGTTACGAATACGTCGTCGCTCCTTCGGGAAGCTGCGTGTCGATGGTTCGCAATCATTACGATCATCTGTGCGATCATCATGATGAGCGATCAGCCACAGTACGCCGCAGAACTCTTGAGCTGAGCGAATTCCTGACGACAGTGCTGAACGTCACCAGTCTTCCCGGCCGGTTTCCTCATCAGGTTGGACTGCATCAAAGCTGCCATGGTCTGCGTGAGCTTCGCCTCGGGCCATCTTCTGAAGTCATGAAGCCTCGCGACAGCATGATGGAATCACTGCTGACCGGGCTTGAGGGAATTCGGTTCTCGAAGTTATCCCGCCGTGATGAATGCTGCGGATTCGGCGGAACGTTTGCCGTCGCTGAAGAGGCGATTTCATGCATGATGGGTGACGATCGAGTCAACGATCACGTGAATGCCGGAACCGAGGTCTTAACTGCCGGCGATATGTCCTGCCTGATGCACCTGGAAGGGATCATTCGTCGGCGTAAAATTCCCATGCGAGTCATGCACTTCGCCGAGATCATGGCGGAGGCGATTGGCGTTATAAAAGTTGCGACCTGAAGATTGAATTCCCGTCGGCGGAGCGACGGGTGTACGGTACGCCCGGCGCTCCGCCGACGGGATGCTGCTTCCTGTGATGACCTTATCCCTCACCGTTCCCTGAATCATTATCATGGCACATCCCGCTTTAGCTCAGGCATTCGTTGACAATCGCGAACGCGCGCAGTGGCACGACAAGGCACTGTGGTTCGTCCGTGAAAAACGTGACCGCATGGCATCCAGCGTTCCGGAGTGGGAATTGCTCCGCGAAACAGCCTCGGGCATCAAACGTCATACCCAGTCGCGGATGGCCGAATATCTGGAACAGTTTGAGGCCAACGCCACGAAGAATGGAATCGTGATTCATTGGGCCACAGATGCTCATGAACACAATGAGATTGTGCTCAGCATTCTGCAGCGGAATAAGGTAAAGCGGCTGGTCAAAAGCAAGTCAATGCTGACGGAAGAGTGTCATCTCAATCCGTTTCTGGAAGAACACGGAATTGATGTTGTCGACACAGACCTTGGCGAACGCATTGTGCAGCTTCGCAAGGAAACTCCCAGCCATATCGTGCTGCCCGCGATTCACATTCGCAAAGAAGAGGTGGGCGAATGTTTTCATGAACACCTCGGAACAGAAAAGGGTGCCTCTGATCCGAATTATCTGACCGAGGCGGCTCGAAACCACCTGCGGGAGCGTTTCTGCCGGGCGGATGCTGGTCTGACGGGCGTCAACTTCGCCATCGCCGAAACTGGCGGAATCGTGATCTGCACCAACGAGGGCAACGCAGACCTTGGAGTTGGTCTGCCGAAGATTCATATTGCCTGCATGGGCATGGAAAAACTGCTTCCTCGAGCGAAAGACCTGAGCGTTTTTCTGAGGCTGCTGGCTCGCTCGGCCACCGGTCAGCCGGTGACCACGTACTCGTCGCATTTTCATGGTCCGCAGCCCGGCTGTGAGATGCATATTGTGATCGTCGACAACGGCCGCAGTGAGATTCTGAAATCTCCTGAGTTTCGTCGCAGCCTTGACTGCATTCGTTGCGGAGCCTGCATGAACACATGCCCGGTTTATCGACGCAGTGGCGGCCATAGTTACGAAGCGACAGTGCCGGGCCCGATTGGTTCGATTCTGACACCGCTGCAGACCCCGGAGAAACACAACACACTTCCGTTCGCCTGTACGCTTTGTGGATCATGCACGGATGTCTGCCCGGTGAAAATCGACCTGCATCAGCAGTTGTTTACGTTACGCGAACTGCTCGACAACAAACGCCTGATCGGGACCTCCAAGAAACTCTCGATGAAGGTTGTGTCCGGCGTGATGTCTCGGACATGGCTCTTTAATCTTCTGGGCGGTATTGCTCGCACATCACTGCGGTTCATGCCGCGATTTTTGATTTATAATCCGCTCAATGCCTGGGGCAAGCAACGCGACCTGCCGGATGCTCCAAAGCAATCGTTCCGACAACAGTATGCCGAACGCCAGAAACAGAAGGGCGGTGGAAAGTCATGATTGCGAAAGCCCCCAAATCTTCTCGCGAAACAATCCTCGCTAAAATTCGCGCGGCGTTGCCACAGTCTTCCCCATTGCCGGAGCTGGAAGCTACCGGGCCATGGCAGACATTTGAGGATCGAGAAGCTCGCTTTTCAGAAATACTGAAGTTCGTCGGCGGTCAGACAGTGCATGTGAAAACTGTTGCCGAAGCCGATGCTCATCTGCGTACTCTGGAGCCGTGGGCGAAGGGCAAAGTTCGCTGCACGATGGTTCCAGGACTCGGTGATACAAACTTCGATCTGAATTCGGTCAACGATCCGCATCAGTTGGAGAATGTGGACTACGCGGTTCTGCGCGGTCACTTTTGCGTGGCGGAAAATGGAGCAATCTGGGTGACGGACGATACGGTTCACCATCGAGTGCTCTACTTCATTCCTCAGCATATCTCGTTGGTTGTTCCCGCTTCGCAAATCGTCAACAACATGCACGAAGCGTACGCTCGCATCAAGATCGGTGAGCACCGATTCGCGGGGTTCATCTCCGGGCCATCCAAGACGGCCGACATTGAGCAATCACTCGTGATTGGTGCTCACGGGGCTCGGTCTCTGACGGTCTACCTGGTAGACGAGCTTTGAAGCTCGCAGCCGGAAGCAATGAACTCAACACTGTGCAAGCCCGAAATTCTGAAGGCTTCCCCGAGATCAGTTGGATCATCCCGGGCTGGTGCCTAACTGGACAGCGCCATGTTCACTGGAACCGTTGAGAATACAAGCTCGACGCGCCAACGAGTGAATAAGTCGCAAAGTGCTCACTCACTCGCTTGCGCTTCGGGCTTGTAACGGAGCCAAACATGGCGCTGTGCAGCTAAAACAAATCCCAAGTTCTACAGGCCGGTTCACACCGGGCCGCTCGTGGAGTTAGTATCGTCAGTTCCAGAATTTTTCGCCGTGCCAGTTGATTGGCGGATGCGTTTCCACTTCAACATCGCCGGAAACGCGAGTTTGGCAGGCCAGTCGAACTTCCTTCTCCGGATTGCTGAAGATTTTCAGTCCAAGCAAAGGATTCAGCCACTTCCAAAGCATCTCCAGAACGCCTTTCTTCGAGACGTTTTCTTTGCCCCTGGAAATGATCACGTTGCAACTGCAGCACGTCCCCATGCCCATGCAGTTGACAATCTTGTGCGGCCCTGAATAAAGCTGAACGCCATTCTTACGGGCGACCGTCCGGAGGTCTTCTCCCTGGTTTGCGTCAACCGTGACTTTCTCGTTGACAAACTTAACCTTTGGCATTGCAGCGGGCTCTCATGCTTCAGCGACACAGGACGTTGGCTAGACAAGCAGAAGATCGTAGTTCGGAGGAGAAACTATTTCCAGAGGCGGCTCGACCATCCCGACACTGAGAACACCCCGGAGAGATCGATCGTGATCGAAATTCCTCTCAATTTATCGACAAAAGACGCCATTCTTCGCAAAGCATCACTTCAGAGCCTGTGGCTGTCCCGCAAACTGCACTGTCGACATCACGCGGTGCAATGTGGTCGAATTCCGAACCGGAGCCAGCACGTCTGGCGGGCAGGCCAGCCAGTCCGGAGTGTCCAGCATCGGCATCTGAAACGACGGAGCCGTAACATTCCTGAAATTGAACTTTGGCAAAGCAAAATTCTGCACGGTGAACTTCGGCGCCGTTAACTTTGGCATCGGAAGTTTTGGAAGCTGCATCGGCTGCGATGGTGAGGATTTCCGGGCGACAGCCGGCCCATGTGAATGAGTTGCCCTCGGAAGACCGGGCTGAGCAGGTTTTTTCGTCGGAGAATTTGTCCCACCAGGCTTGTGTTGTGCCGTCTTCTTCTCCGACGAATGCATCGCGTCCGACATCCACGCGACTCGTTTGGAAATTCTTCGAAACGTCGTCGCAAACGGCATGTCGTTCGTGGACTTTTGTGGCATCCTGCGAGGCGCCATCATCGGTGACGAAGACGAGACTACCGGTGAAGAGTTCATTTCCGAATGGATCTCATGGATTCGGTCCATCACGGGCTGCGGTTCGTAAACCAGACTTCCATCAGCCTGACTCCCGCCGTTATTGGAATGCTCTCCAGGCATCGGTACCGAAGCCAGTTCAGGAACTGGCGGCAACGATGAAGAACTGAGCTTCTGGGAGTCACTCTTCTGTGCAATCTCCGTTGTTCCGTCTTCATCCGGAATCATCAGCGGAGAATCCGTGATCGTATTGCCAATGTCAGAACTATTCAGTCCCGATTCAGCCAGTGAATCTTCGACGCCTGGCGGAACCAACGCGAGTTCATCAAACCGCGAGGCTGGCAGCTCGAGCATTTCCGATCTTTCGTTCACTGCAATCTGAGGAACTGGCGGCACGGGTGTCGTTGGAGTAGAACCATACTTCTGGTGGATCCGAGAACGATACTTATGCCAGCGTTCCGGCCGCTGCTCAGCAAGCGGCATGACGGGAGTACTCGGTCGACCTGGATTCTCGCTCTCACTCAGCGACGGACCTGGCGTTGACGGGTCACCAAACTCCAGTTCAACAGGCGAAGCGGCACTTGATGGATGAACCACCAGACGATCACCGGCAGATTCGATAAATGAGATCACGGGCGGAGTCGTCGGCGAGACGTCCCCATTGTCAGCGGAGTCTGCAGCCGATGCCAATCCCGTACTGTCAACAATAACGGGAGGCATCGGCACTTCAGTGGCAGGAATTTCAGGCACAGGCGTTTCAGGCACAGGTTCTGCGGCGACCATGGGGATTACGAATTCGGATGTTGGGTCATCGAACAGATCTTCTGGAGGAAGTCCTCGCACTGCTGCAAACGCCTGCGAAAGCTCTTCCCGCGTAAGAACCGATCTGAGGTGCGACGTTCGGCTGGAATGCTCCCCCTCGGCCACGTTCTGCTCAACAGTCGCATTGGCTTCTGCGGCAAAAAAATCAGGCAGACTCGGTTCCGCTGATGTCATCTCGGAGATAGCCGTCTCAGTATTGCCTCTGCTCACTTCCACGGCCGCCGCTTTGCTCTCAATGCTTAACACCGGAACCTCCGAAGCGTCCTCGGAAAAGGAATCTTCAAAGCTCAGCTCAGGGAGTGAGGCCGGTGCCTCGTCGCCAACCGCGGCATCATCCGGCGGAGCAAACTGCACGACTGTCACTTCGGCAACCCTGTTTGACTGTATCGCGCGACTTGATTCTGCGGCCGCCGTCGACGTTGTCACACGCGTCGATTGTGTGACACGCGCAGACGGTGTCACGCGTGTCGGCTCATCGATGGTTTCCACGACGCTGTAGCTGATCGGTTCGATTACGGGCACTTTCGCAACATCGTCCTTTTCCACGGCAGGCATTTGCGGTGGAGCAATTGGCTCAAATGAAGCCTCTTCTTCGATGCTGAACTCAGGTATTGTTGTGGCCGGTGCGGTGTTCTCCGTCGCTTTCACTTCAGCCTTTGCGGATCGCACAGAAGACTCTCCCTGAATGCGGCTTTCGAAATCCTCAGTACGAACTTCTGATGACTTTGACGCTGCCGCACTTATTCCGGAACTTGCGACGTTCTTCTCTCCGTTCTTGTGGACCTGATAAGAGAAGACTCGCTCGCTGTCGCGATACGCCGACTGCTGCACCTTCATTTCGGCCAGTTTTTCCCGGGTCTCAATCAGCGTAGCCATCAGATCGCCGTTATTGACGTTGATGGTCACTGGCACGGATACCTGTGGTGTCCCGGCCGACGTATCAACCGACGCACCCGACGACCAGGAGGCTACTACTTCCGAGGTGTCGTAGTCGGAGGTCGTGGTGACAACCTCATCGAACGTGCTGCTCCGCGAAGCGCTGTGGACTACGTTCTGAGCCGTGCTGGTGGTGGATGACGCTGCCTTACCACGCTCAGCCACCACAACATGCTGTTCAGCCGGGTAAAATTCACCAAACCGATTTCGAACATTTTGATCTGCAGAGGAGACCAACGATTTTTCATGGCTCGAGGAGCGAAGTCGAAACTGCGAAAAGCCACTGAACACAATCACGACACAGCCGACGATCGTAGCGACAGTCAGTACGGTGATTGATGTTCGGAACGAGTTATTAGCGTTCATCCGTGTTTCGCCGGCAGGAGAGCTGTCTTCGATCCTGCAAAAAAACTGACGGCGCAGGATCGCCTGTCGGTCGTTATCGGCAATCGTCAAACTCGGACTTTACGGAAAAACCAGAAAAGTCGGCTGGGTTGCCGTATTCTAACAATCCGGGCATTTTCGGCCCGAAACAGTTCCGCGCGTGCAAAAATAAACAGCGCGGCAAGGTCCCCTCAAAGCTCCTAGCTTTCCTTACCGCGCTGTTAAGTCGAATGATATTTCTTTGCTGTCGCCATGGTTATCGCTTGCACTCCGTGAGTCGATTTCCGCGTCAGCCAGAGAAACATAGGTCGAGGATACGAGGCGTCAAATAAATGTTGAGAAATTGCTTCGCCCCCCAAAATTCACCCCATCCGGGCTCATTCCGGCACGTCGTCTACCCCGTCGCCCGTTGTCGCAGACCGTGGATTGGTCGCAGACCGTGGATTGGTCGCAGACCGTGGATTGGTCGCAAGATCCTGGAGACGGCAGACATACTCACAAAGAAATTCGTTTGCATGCTGCGCGTCAATCGCAAGGCTGTCCGCTCGCAGACTGATCGAAAGCTCTCCTGCGTAATCCCCGATCGACATTGAAATTCGAGTATTGGGACGTACGGGTGCGACTCCGTGAATCTGCTCCACGACAACATTGCCAGCCACCCATTTGCCTCGCAGCAGAGGAAATCGACCGCTGAACCGCTTGCGAACATCCCCAACATTGGCCAGCACCATCGTGCTGAGCACCGTTTTGAAGCTCAGGAATGCTTTCATCGCCCCCGGAATCCTGCGCAGAATCCGGAACAGCTTGAGACAGACAATCCCCTCACGGTTGTACAACACGTCGCTGGTTTGCTGATGAATCGATCGCAGCAGCTCGTCGGGATCTTCGCAATCTTTTTCACGGCGCGTGACCAAAGCGTAGCTCACCACATTCGCGGCCGGCATATTGTCATGCACGCTGGTTCGCATGCTGAGCGGTATCGCCAGACGGATCCAGCGTCGGCCGAATGCGACCCCGCCACGTCGATTCCAGTGACGAATCTGCAGGATCATTTCTCTGACAAACAGATCATTGACGGACGCATCCTGCTCCGCGGCAACAGCTCGCAGCGCACGGTAGGTTGTCTTTGAGATCACTGCACTCTGGATAGCGCAAAGCGAAGATCCCACGGAGCCAGCAACAGAGCTTACCGCATCATTCGATAAACCAGGCAATCGTCTGCTGGCCAGATCCGCGGACCCGGCAAGAATCACAGGGGCTCGCAACAACAGCCGTGAGACCTTCCCGATGATGCGTCCCAACGATCGCTTCTGCCGTCGCGCGGCCGCGTCGCCTGGTTCGTAATTTTCTCGTTCACGCAATTTGTAAACATCAACCGGAGCAAACTCGGGCTGCTTCGCACCTGGTTCGACCGTTCTCTGGCCATAACGAGCCATCAATTCGCCCACAAGCTGCAGCGCCGCCAGGCCATCACAGCACGCATGATGCAACCACAGGACAATACGCGATGTGGACTCTGCCGCCTTCACTCGCAACTGAATTCCCGGCGAAGAGTAAATGTCCAGAGTTCGAACCGCGGGCACAAATTCTCGCACGGCATCCGAGCTGACATTTTCCCATTCGAGGACGGATGGCTGAGTCGATAAGGGAACCCAGCACCAACCTGCCTGAGCACGTTTCTCGATGCGACAGTTCAGCAAGGGATGCGACTGAATCAGCTCGCTCAAAGATTCGCGGAACGGAGCTTCACGCAACTCCCCGCCGACATCCACCACCATGACAAAGACCATTGGATGAGTCGGTCGATCGTCAAGCAGCATGTAGTATTCAAAGTCAGACAACGGCAACGGGAACACTATGTCCAGGGCTGGCGTTTTTAAGTGTCCGTCTGAAGCAGGCAAGAGATGTATCCAAACATCAAAGTGCGAAGAAGAAATCGAGTGCAGAGCAAAGTCGACTGTGATATCCAGTCCACTTCGCCTGCATACCTCGCGATCGTAACAGGCTGCAATGAATCTCGGCAAGGCTTCACGGATCAGCATTTCACATTGATCAGTCAACGACCCCCGCTTGTCTCAGAACGATCATCGCTGCATCACTGGCCGACTCGCCAGGCAACCCCGTCTCGATTCGTTGATGAAAACGCCCGGTCTGCTCGGATGCTGGTTGCCAGCGTGAACTGACCAGTTGATAGACCGACCAGTCTGCATCTGACGCGTCACCGTGACGACTCTCAATGCGTTGCTTCGCGATCTCCGCTGGCGCGGTGCATTCAAGCCACATAGCGCGACATCCACAGTCGATTGCTGACTGAAGGAAGGTTAAGCGATCCTCTTCAAGCTGAAATGTTGCATCGACGATGACGCGTCTCCCGGCCTGAAGCAATCGGCGAGCCCGCTCCAGACATTCCTCATAGATCCGCTGCGTTCTGTCAGACGTGTACAACGAACCTGTCTGCTCTGAAGTTTCGGCCGTAAAGATTTCCTTACGAATCACGTCGGACCGAATGACTTCGAAGTGTGCCTGCTCCGCCAGCGAACGAGCCAGCGTTGACTTGCCTGTTCCCGGAAGTCCTGACACGAGGACCAGTGCGGGACGCAGCCCCGATGTTTCCAGTTCTGACAAACACCACAACCAATGAGATCGAGACCGTGCCAATCCTCGGCTGCGGTCGACCTCTGGAACCTCCGACTCTGTTGCCAGGATCGCTGCAACTTTCGCTCGCACAGCAGATCGATACGCAGCAAAGAGCGGAAGAACGGTCCGGCCTGTCGAATCACCGGAGGCTGCAAAGTAGGCGTCCGCAAATGCCTCCGCCAGATCGCGTCGTCCCACGAACGACAGTTCCATCGTCATAAACGCGATATCGGCCACCACGTCAATGAGTCGAAGTCCGGGATCGAATTCAATCCCGTCCAGAATCACAATATCTCCGGGTGGCGAGGACTCCGGAAAATAAAAGACATGTTCAAGCCGCAGATCACCATGCACGTCTCGAACCAGACTTTGCTCCGCTCGTGACAACAGGAGAAAACGGCAACGGTCCATCCACTTGTCTGAAAGGCTTCGGATTCTTTCCAGCACGTGACGATCAACAATGTCACCCGGAAGTTGTTCAGCAAACTTCCAATTGTCATTCAACTGAGAGTGAAACGTCCTGACCGCGTTCGCTGCGTCATTGCCGGACGCAGGAGTTGATTTTTGATGAATCTCGGCAATGCGTTGAGCAACCCGTTCGCAGTCGTGGTTGGTCAGTTCGCCTCGATTCAAACGAGACCGCAGCGTCACGGATTCCGGCAGACGACTCATTTTGACAGCCCAGTCTGCGACCGGCCCATCGCCTTCAAATCGATACCCGACTGTGTCGTTCGTGATCGGCACAACTCCGAGGTAAATCCCCGGAGCCCACGGGCTGTTGATGCGAACTTCTTCCTCACAGAAGTGGCGTCGCAGGTCCACGGTTGAAAAATCAAGAAACGGTAGCTTGACCGGTTTCTTCACCTTGTAGACGACGTTGTCGCCGAGAAAGACTTCCGAGATATGCGTTTGCCGCACCTCAACGGAATCAACCGCGACGGGAAATGCCTGTTTCCGTGATAACGAACTGACAAGGTCTTCACGTTCGACAGGAAGAGTCGACAGTGCTGTGTTTTTGTCCGGCTTCGTCATTTCCTGCTCCCTGCACAGACGATCGAAACGCAAACCGAGAATGAACCGTCTCCCTTTTTACGAAGTGATGCCCCAAAAACAAACCGGCCACCTCACGATTCTCGCGGCGTTGTGACGGTCGTTGACACCGGGTATGCGAATCCTGGCTGCTGCCCGTCTGCTCTGGCAGGCTGTTGATTGACTGAGTTTTCACAACCCGACACGTCAGTGAGGGATGATTGTTGCCGCGTTTTCAACAGGAATCCCTCACTGCCGCAGCGGGTTAGGGTTAAATCAACAGGCTGCTAGTCGTGGCTGTTCTGCACGCGTCGTAGCTGGTCTCTGTTTGTTGTGGACCGTCTCCGACCGAACCACCACTCACCTCCCGTTGTGGCCCGTCTCCGACCGAGGCCACCACCCTTCGACCGCAGGTCTCGGAACAGCTTTGCAGGAACGAGCAAACAGCATCAGTCGTTCTCAATCAATGAGCTGCTGGCCGCAGAATATCAGGCGGTTCGGCTCTACCTGACTCGCTCCGAACCACCGCAGGTATGGCAATGACAAGCCCCCCGCAAAAGCAAGCCATGGGGCCTCGGTAATTCGAACATCATAAAGCCGCTTGAGAGCCCTGATTGCCAAGATTCTTCACGAAATCTTCATCGTCAGGAGGAGTCAGATTCTCTGCCAAACGCCCTGAAAAGGGCATGATTTGCTGCTTTTTCTGAGAGTCTGAAAAAGATGTCCATTTTGTTGAGCCCTGAGCGACCTGGAATCACATGTCAGGAACAGAGGAATTGCATTCAGCAGTTCTCAAAATTGTCATGCAGCGGCAAGCGACAAGACTATGGACAAATTCAGGCTCGAAATCGATTTGGGAAGCTCACAGATCAAGAGGCCGTCGTCGGTGACCGTCCCGGTCAACGGTCAGCGGGTACAGTCACTCAGACAATCGGCCGGGATGACGCAGGAAGAGCTGGCGCAAAAAGCTGGCTACAGCGACCGCCTGATCAGAAAAGCCGAAGCATCCAGTCCATTGCGAAAGTCGACCATCGCCGACCTGGCCGACGCGCTGAGCACTGCCACGCAAAAGGTGACGGTGGATGATTTGATGTTCTCTCCTGAAATCATCTCGATCGATATCGCGGCGTTCCTGCTGAATGGATCGATGACCTCGGCCGTGTCCGTCGAGGATCTGATTCATCCCCGTTTTGTGCTCACGGTAGCAGGTCATGAGTTGAGCATTCCGTTCGCCGGAGCCCACAACGGAGCGACCGCCTGCGAATCATTTCGTAGTCATCTCATGAGGGAGTTTAACGCCATCGAATACAAGCCCCATCAAACCCGTTGCTTCACCGCCGCCGGCGAAACATGCGTTCAGGCGATTACATTGATGCAGTCATTATCGAAGTCACTGGAGCCGCCATCTGCGATGGAGATCTGGTGGTTTCTGAAGACCCGTTTCGAAGCCAGCCGCCTGCTCTCCGTCGAACTGCACTACGACACCGGAAACGTTTGTCGACTACTTGGATGTTTGTGAAACATGAAGCCCGCATTGGCCTTTGGAAATCCTCGAACGTTCCGGTCTTGTTCCTATCGCAGTTAAGACGTGTCGCATATTTCATTGGAATGATTAAATTCAACAGGTCTCTAACGAGACGTCGCGGTGCGGTGTTTCCCTTTTTGACATGGGACCGCTCCAATATCCTGCCCACGGTTCTTCGCCTTCATGCAGCCACAGCGTGACCATTTGCTGGTTCCAGACAGAGTCAAACCATGACTGATCAGAGTTCCCGGAAGTATGAAACGCTGGACAATTTGCGTTATCGTCAGGAGCAGGCATGGCAGCGAGGCGAGCGACTGCTGGTGGAATCGCTGGCCGATGAGGTTTCTGCTCCGGCGCGAGATGCGAAGCTGCTGATACTCATAACTGCCGAAGTAACGCTACGAAGACAACTTGGTGAGAACTGTACGTCGGTGGAGTACCTGCAGCGGTTCCCGCAGTTTGCCAGAGCCTTGCGGATCCACTTCGCAAGTCTGGAAGCGGAAGATCAGAAAGCGTCCCTTTTAGCCGAAACACATTCCTTCATCGCGGGGGCCGCGGATCAGTCGCAAACAACGATCATTCAGCCGACATCGAACTCGGTTTCTGATGCTAATGAGCAGACCTATTTGGGGCCTCAACAGCAGTCGCTGGTAGAATCGAAACCGGCCGACGCAAAGAATCCCGTCGAGCTTCCGGCAACCGCCACTTACATCAGCAGCAGCGGAATCGGAGTTCAGCAGACAGGTCGCTACCGCCTGGATCGCATTCTTGGCGAAGGAGCGTTTGGCCAGGTCTACCTCGGGTTCGACACCGAACTGCAGCGACAAGTGGCCATCAAGGTGCCCAAGGCCGCTCGGTTCCAGAAGCCGGAAGATGCTCTCGCCTATTTGGAGGAAGCCAGAACGGTCGCCGGGCTGGATCATCCCAACATCGTCTCTGTGTACGACACGGGCAGAACGGAGGACGGATCCATCTATGTCGTGTCGCGGTTCGTGGATGGTTCCACACTGCAGGATCGCATCAACGCCGGGCGACCGACGGAGCAGGAATCAGCTCGGCTGCTGGCCACTGTCGCACTGGCTCTGGCATACGCTCATCAGAAACGGCTCATTCACCGCGACATCAAGCCCGCCAACATTCTGATCGAAAACAGTTCGAACACCCCGTTTGTCGCCGACTTTGGTCTCGCAGTGCGAGAAGAGGACTATCTCAAGCAAAGCGTGATCGCCGGAACTCCGGCGTACATGAGCCCCGAACAGATTCGCGGAGAAGGCCATCGTCTGGACGGTCGCAGCGACATTTTTTCGCTCGGCGTGATTCTTTACCAACTGCTGACCACAAAAAGACCATTCCGCGGCAGCACGATGCCAGAAACTCTGCATCTGGTGCTGACCCAGGATCCTCGGCAGCCGCGAGAACTTCTGGACACGATCCCAGCCGAACTGGAACGCATTTGCCTGAAAGCCTTGTCAAAACGAGCGTCCGACAGATACGCCAATGCCGTAGATTTTGCGGAAGACCTCGAACAATGGCTGAAGCCAACCGCAGCCAGTGCTCCAACAAAAGCCGCAGCTCAGGTTGTTTTTAAAGGACTGCGATCGTTCGACGCCAACGATGCTGATTTCTTTCTGGAGCTTCTGCCCGGCCAACGCAACCGCGACGGACTGCCGGAGAGCATTGCCTTCTGGAAACAACGGATTGAACAGACCGAGCCTGAACAGACCTTCAGCGTGGGTCTGATCTACGGCCCGAGCGGTTGCGGGAAATCATCTCTGGTTAAGGCTGGCCTGCTGCCGCATCTTTCGAAGGATGTCGTGGCGGTTTATCTCGAAGCAACTTCGGACGAGACCGAGACGCGAATTCTGCGAGGTCTCGAAAAACGCTTGCCGGAATTATCGAAGAGTCAGAATCTGACTGACACGCTCGCCTCGCTGCGACGTGGCCAGGGTGGTGCGAAAAAAGTCGTCATTATAATCGACCAGTTCGAACAATGGCTGCATGCTCATCGACCCGACCCGGACTGTGAACTCGTCAAAGCCTTGCGACAATGCGATGGCGGGCGAGTCCAGGCGATCCTCATGATTCGCGATGACTTCTATGTCGCGGCCTTGCGGCTGATGCAGGCTTTGGATATCGAAGTGGTCCCCGGCAAAAACTTCCTGCTGGTCGATCTCTTCGATGTGGATCATGCTCGGAATGTGCTGGTTCGATTCGGTCAGGCCTTTGGCAAGTTGCCCGCCAATGCCGCCGAATTGTCGGAAGACCAAGAGCAATTCGTCAGCACCGTCGCCAGCGGCCTTGCTCAGGACGGCAAAGTGGTCTCGGTGCGTCTGTCGTTGCTGGCGGAAATGGTCAAAGGCAAGCTGTGGAAACCTGAGACGCTGGAACAGGTTGGCGGTACACAGGGAATCGGCGTGAATTTTCTGGAGGAGACTTTTGCCTCCGTCCATGCGGATCCTCGTTTCCGTCGGCATAGTGTTGCCACGCGAGGAATCCTGCGAGCCCTCCTGCCGGACCTCGACACCGACATCAAAGGCGGCATGCGTTCTCAGGCCGAATTGCTCACCGCCTCTGGATATCAGGACCGACCAACCGACTTTTACGATCTTCTCCGCATCCTCGACGGTGAACTTCGCCTCATCACCCCCACCGATCCTGAAGGCGCCCCCATCGGCGAGCCGGACGCGTCAGCTTCCGGGTCTCACACTTCCCATTCTGGTCCATCCGGGACAATCGCGAATAACCCGCCAGCTCACGCAGGCGGCTCGCCGAGCAGTTACTCGCCCCGCTTTTACCAACTCACCCACGACTATCTCGTCCCATCCCTCCGCGAATGGCTCACCCGCAAGCAAAAAGAAACCCGCAAAGGCCGAGCCGAACTCAAGCTGGAAGAACGCACGGCTCTGTGGACGGCAAAGCCAGAAAACCGCCATCTGCCGTCGCTGCGGGAATGGGTCGGCATTCGCTGGTTGACGGATAAGAACAAGTGGACCGACCCGCAACGAAAAATCATGCAGAAGGCCGGCCGCCTGCATTTGCTGCGGAGCGGTTCGATCGCGGCGATCCTGCTAGTGGCAAGTCTCACGCTGCAGTTTGTTCTGGCGGGGCAAAAGGCGGCATCGCTTGTCGAGGCACTCAGAACCGCCAGCCCGGAGCAGTTAACCGCGCTGATCCAGCAAGCCGATGAAAGCCGGCAGTCGCTCGATCGGCTGCTGCAACCGCTGATTCAGAAGGCAGACGCAGCGGACGCTGCCCCATTGGACCGTGCAGCGGCACTTCCAGCCCGGCTGGTACTGGTTGGCCGGGATTCCTCACAAGTCAAGCCGCTCAGCGATGCGTTGCTCAATGGCGATCTGGCCTACGTAGACCCCATTCGAACTCGGCTCCGTCAATACGCAAACGACCTTCGACCACAGTGGTTGGGCATTCTTCGAAACGATCAGGAATCCAACACTGTGCGATTTAGGGCTGCATTGGGTTTGGCGGGTCTGGATGGAGAGCAGTCTCAGACCGAATGGACGGACGCTGATCTACAGTTCGTGGCCGGTGAACTGACATCGAGTTTTGCCGAATATCAACCGCAGTTGCGAAATCTGCTGCGTCCGATCGGAGTAAAGCTCGTTCCGAAACTGGACGTGCTGTTCGACGAGGAAACAGCCAGTGAAGATCAGCAGATCAACGCCACAATGGCCCTCGCGGATTACGCCGGCAACGACGCCGAGTTGATGGCTCAACTTTTAACACGAGCGACAGCAAGGCAGACAGAAATTCTGTATCCGAAGGTGGCAGAATTCAAAAGCGGGCCGGTGCGAGACGGTTTGTTGGCACTGACGAAAGAACAGCCCGATGAGAATCTCGGACAACTGGACCGCGTGCGATTGGGACGCCGACGTGCCAACGCAGCGATCACTCTGCTGCGTCAGGGGGAACGGGATGCTTATTTTGATGCGTTAAGAATCACTGACGACCCGGAATCATTAAGTCAGTTTGTGGCTCGATGTCGCAAATGGGGCGTGACGCCCACGGAGCTGATTGAAAGCCTGCAACGTAGTTCAACACTGCGTCAATCGGCCAGCGGAGCGGCGAAGAAGATCGAGTCGCGGGTGATGTATGGCCTGCTGTTGGCATTAGGCAGCTATGCCTTGGAGCAGATCCCGAATGATTCACGTGAGCCGTTATTTGCGCGCCTGCGTGACCTTTACGAAAAGGACCCGAGCGCATCAGTCCACAGTGCCAGTGGCTGGCTGTTGCGTCATTGGGGACGAGGTGAGGATGTACAAAAAATGGATGAGCAAGAAGTGCCCTATGATCCGACAGGAGAACGGGATTGGTTTCGATTGCGACTGGCGCTGACGAAGCCATCGACGGGGTTTGGAGGTCTTCTGGGCTTAGGCGGCAAGTCGCAGCCACACACTTTGACGTTTATCGTGTTTCCTGCTGGCGAGTATCGTCTCGGCTCACCGGAATTCGAAGGCGGGGAATTAGATCGGCAAAACAACGAGGTTCCCCGGGTGGTCAAGATCAGCCGTCCGGTGGCGTTGTGCGACCGCGAGGTCACATGGAGTTTAAACGACGTGTTTGAGGGTGGCGACTTGCGAAACGGAATGCAATCGCGATTTGAGTGGGATCTGTCCAACGACGATGTCGTGTTTGGTCGGAACTGGTATGACTGGGTAGAATTTTGCCGCTGGCTGACCAGTGGATGGCGTGGTGATGATGAGTCATGGCAGTGCTATCCAAATGCCGAATCGCTGGAAAAGGACGGCAACGGAAATCCTGTGTACGGCGAGTTACTGTTGAACCGCGGTGGCTTCCGCATGCCGACGGAGTCGGAGTGGGAGTTGGCCGCACGAAGCGGCCAGCGCACGGCGTATGGGTTTGGCAACGACGTGAGCTTGCTGGGGAACTATGGTTGGTTCGCCGACAATTCGGAGAAACGCCCGCGTGTGACGGCCGTGAAGCCTCCGACCGTCGGCGGACTATTCGACGCCCATGGAAATTTGTTCGAGTGGACACACGATTGGTTTGCTTACATTGATGGCGGTAGTTCGCTGGTGGATCCTCAAGGCGAGTCTGGGGGCTCGTACCGCGTGCTTCACGGCGGCTGTTGGGACTTCGTCGCGGCGGATTGCCGAGCGGCGTACCGCAGCTCGAACGCTCCGACGAACCGCAGCTCGGTCAGCGGCTTTCGCCTGGCCCTGAGTTTACCGTCTGGCCAATCGCCGGAGGCGGACAAGTGAGCGGAGCCATCGGGCGGAGGCACGGTGGCAGGAAGCGGAGCGACGACCAGAGATGCCGTAGCCGGATGGCGTAGCGGCGGATCGCAGAACAATTGTCCTCAATTGTTCTGCACGCTTGACGGGAGTGCAGGGCAACGCCGTTCAGCATTCTCGGAGTGCTCAGCGATCGAGATCGAAGAGTTTGTAAAACCACAGCATATCCCACCGTGTGCGATTAGGCCCCGACCGACCCTGTGTCGGTCGAGCCCAGGTTTGGCAACTACAAAGCAACTGCCCAAACGAATCTCGGCCCCCTTCGGCTTCACGCCGATGGATGCCCGGTTTGATAACTTGTGCGGTGTCGCTGTGTCCGCCTGTAGTTTCCAAACCCGGGCTTCATCGGCACGAGGCCGAAGGGGGCCGATGTGCTTGTTGCTTTTTCTGCTTGGTAGTTTCAAAACCTGTTCACCGCTGGCACAGGGCCAGCGGGGTCTTCAGCAGTGTGATGTTTGTGTTTGTCCTTGGCTGGCGTTTTGCATTCAGCCATCGCCTCCTGTGATTTGGCCCCGACCGACCCAGTGTCGGTCGAGCCCAGGTTTGGAAACTACAAAGCAACTGCAAAACGAACCTCGGCCCCCTTCGGCTTCACGCCGATGGACGCCCGGTTTTAGAACTTGTGCGGTGTCGCTGTGCCCGCTTGTAGTTTTCAAACCCAGGCTCCATCGGCACAGGGCCGAAGGGGGCCAATGTGTTTGTTGCTTTTTTGCTTGTAGTTTCCAAACCTGTTCACCGCTGGCACAGAGCCAGCGGGGTCTTTGGCTCGCCTTCTACGTTCAGCCATCGCCTCCTGTGATTAGGCCCCGACCGACCCTGCGTCGGTCGAGCCCAGGTTTGGAAACCAGAAAAGCCCCGTTCACTTCTTGCACACGGCACGCGGGGTGTTTACAATTACCACTTACGGTGACACGCCAACTGGCCCTGACGATTATGCGTCGGTAGGGCTATGGTTTGGCAACTACTCAACACGCATAATCTTCATTCGGGCCCCTTCGGCCTCGTGCCGATGGATCCCAGGTTTGGCAACTATGGAGCCCATCTACACTCCACAGAACCTCGAGCCCGCATATCAGCTCAACTGGGGGCTGACGATCTTCTGGCGAGAACACCCGGTACCGGATGAAGAATGGTTCACGGCCCTGAAGACAGCAACTGAAACCGACGGCGTGCGAGTTCTGAAACATCGGATCGCCACCAATAACGCCAGTCAATTCTTTGTCAGCACAAAGCCACATATTTCGCCATCGCAAATGATCCGCAGTGTGAAAGGCCGACTTCAACACCACATTAGATCCCAACAACCGAAAGCGTTTCAACGAAACTATGCGGTTCGCAGTATTGGATCGGGCACACGCAGCGTTGTCGAAGAGTATGTTGCCAAACAGCTTGATCGGCATCCCATGGCAGACGCAAGAGTTCAGGATCAACTCCAGCATTATCAGAAGTTCTTTCCCAACGTCGATCTCAGCCTGCCTGCCACGAGTGGTCATGGTCAATACTGGTACAACCTGCATCTGGTGCTGGTGAACGATCATCGCTGGATGGAGATTCGACCAGCCGTTCTTAACAAGCTCAGCCGGATGATGGATCAGGTAGCTCTGAAATACGGCTATCGCATTTCGCGTGGCGGGTTGCTGGCGGATCATGCGCATCTGACGATGGGGTGCGCAGTGGATCAGTCGCCGGAAGATGTCGCCTTGAGCTATCTCAATAATCTTGCGTATGTGGTCGGGATGACACCGTACTTTCAGTTCGGGTATTACGTGGGAACGATTGGCGAATACGATCGCGGAGCTGTGCCGTAGTTGCCAAACCTGGGCTCCATCGGCACAAGGCCGACGGGGGCCGATGTCTGCTTTCGCTGTTTTTTGTTTGTAGTTGCCAAACCTGGGCTCCATCGGCACAGGACCGAAGGGGGCCGTTGTCTGCTTTGGAGCGGGCTCTTTGTAGTCTCCAAACCGATTCACCACGGGCACAGGGCTAGCGGGGTCTTTGGCAGTGTCGTTACCGGATCGCGCTCATCGGCCCCGACCGCCCCTGCGTCAGTCGAGCCAGCGTTTGGAAACCAGCATCTGGGCTGTTATCATTCCTCGAAGAATGCTTGATGCGAAATCTTCCTGAGCCCTTGTTATGAATGCTGAACTTGCTGCCAGACTTGATGCGGTTTGTGATACGTTCGAAAAGGCGTGGAGGTCGGGGGCTGATCCGGATATTGGTTCATTCTATGCATCGCAGGTTGAAAATGATTTGCGACGGATGGCCCTGCCTCACTTGCTGGCGGTTGATGCCGAATATCGGCGGGCAAGAGACGGGGCGGCGCCGAGTCTTGATGAGTATGCGGCATTGCTAAACGTCGACCCGAGCGAACTGCAGCAGATGTCAAAAGACGTCACCTGGATGACTGGTAACGCACAGACTCCGGTTGTCGGTGATCTTCATATCGCCGTTGGAAAAGACCTTGATGAAGTTGCGATAAGGCTCGACGCCAGAATCGGAAAGCCGGAGATCGATGGTTACGAAATTCTGTCGGAACTTGGGCGAGGCGGCATGGGGGTTGTCTATAAGGCTCGGCAGATTCGCGCCGGACGTCTCATCGCGTTGAAAACGATTCACTCTCCTCATCTGGCCGGATCAGAACAAGTCAGACGCTTTCAGGGCGAGGCGGCTGCGGCCGCCAGACTCAATCATCACGGAATCGTGCCTATCTATGACGTGGGAGAATGCAACGGACTGCACTATTTCTCGATGGGATTTGTCGATGGCCCGAATCTGGAAATGAAAGCTCGCGAACAGATTCTGTCCTGTCGTGAAGCGGCCACAATCTGCAGAGATCTCGCGGAAGCTCTGGAGTATGCTCATCAGAATGGCGTCATTCATCGCGACGTCAAGCCGCACAATGTGCTGATCGGACCTGAAGGCAAACCGCGGCTCATGGATTTCGGACTTGCTAAGCTGATTGACGCGAATCAGGATCTGACCGGCACAGGGCAAGTGATGGGCACTGCGGCTTACATGGCCCCGGAGCAGGCTCGTGGACTTCGCGCCGTGGTCGAACCCACGATCGATGTGTATTCGCTGGGTGCGACACTGTATCGCTGCGTGACGGGCCGTCCTCCGTTTCAGGCGAGCACTACGATTGAAGTCCTGCGACAGCTTAACGAAGACGAGCCTGTCTCACCGCGTCGATTGAATCGGGAAGTCGATGCTGAGATCGAGACGTTGTGTTTGAAATGTCTGGATAAAGAACCGACGCGAAGATTTCAGTCCGCAGGTGACCTGGCCGCGGAGCTGAATCGTTATCTCAATCGGGAGCCGATTCAATCACGTCCTATCAGTGCTGTTTCCCGAGCATGGCGGTGGTGTCTTCGCAGGCCCGCTTCGGCGGCGGCTATTCTCATGGGTGTCACGCTGCTGACGTTGATGGCCGCTGGCATTCCATTATTCCTGCTGCAGCAAAACAAACTGCAACTGGCAGCCCTGCAACAGCAACGCGACGTTGACGCGAGAGGAAAGGCCGAGTCTGCTCGTCAGGCTGAAGAACAGGCCCGCAAACAGGCGGAGGCTCTGGCCACTGCCAACGCGGCGCGGGCGGCCACGCAGGAGTATTTTGTTTCGATTATGAAAGTCCGTGAGATGAGGATGCAGCCGGCCCCCAAAGCCGGCTGGACCTGGGAGGCTCTGGATCTGCTGGAGAAAGCCGCCGCCTCGAATGCTGATGGTAAAGATCTGGTCGCCGTGCGTTCGCTGATCGCCGATACGCTGGTGACTCCGGATATCCGTGAAATCGGGCGAATTGAAGGCGTCCCTAACACGCACGCAATTGCTGTTAGTCACGACGGAAAACTTCTGGCAGCCGGAGACTATGCCGGCAACCCAAGTCAGGTTCGTATCTATCGGATCAACACAATTCGGAACGCCTGCAACCAACCGTCCGTCAGTTTTGAACTCGTTCGCGAATGCTCGGTTGATACGACATGGGACGGCATTCGTTCAGAACTCACCGACCGTGGCCTCTGGTACGGAAAAATCAATAGTGAAGGAATGTGGGCGCTGGATTTTTCGCCAGATGACAAGCAAATCGCCGTGGGCACCCGCAACGGCAATATCACGATCTGGCAGATTGATTCTGATCCGCCTCGTATGCTTTTCGATAAACGGTTTCCTGAGATCCGCACACAGCGACTCGCGTACAGCCCTGATGGACGCCAAATCTTTACCAGTTACAGCGATCCTGTGGCGTTTCGCATATTCAACACGAACGACCAGTCCAACAGCTTGATGTGCTTCGACCGTCAAATTGATTTTTGTATTCCCCGGGATGGAAAGGTTCTGCTCAGCAGCGATAACAGAATCTCAAGAATCTCGACGACCTCGGCCGAGGATTCGGTTGAACTCGAAATTGCCGGCGCACACCACCGAGTTGTTACCGATCGACGGCGTCCGTACGCGATTCTGGGCACAGTTCCTTCTCGCCTTCTTGATCCCATGACCGGGGAGAAAAACTTCGTACTTGATTTTTCGACTACGGAACAGGATTCGCCGACTGAACTGACATTTGCCGCCGAAACCGCTGTCGCGATTGGGGCCGTTCTGCCGCAAAATCTCAGATTATGGGATGCCATTTCCGGCAAAAAAGCGATCGAAATGACTTATCCGGGAGGCGAACGTCCTCTCATCATTTCTGGTTCCGAACATGATCGCGTGTATGTCTATTCAACGGTCAACATGTATGCCAATCAGCTCCGATGCGTTCAGCCTTTACAACGCCCGGCCGAGCCTTCGGCGACGCTTTCTGAAGCCGCAGCACCGATCTCCGCCATCTTGCCCGGATCACAGGTGCTCTCTTGTTTCGCGTTGAGTGATGATCAGCAGACGATGGCGGTCGTCGAGGCGGCACCGTTTGATGGTCTGCAGACAGTTCCCGATGGTTATCGGGCGCGTTTGCGGACGCTTAACACTGGTGATGGGCGTGAGACCAACCGCTGGACATGCCTTTTGCTGAGTTCCGGCGAGAATCGTAATACTCTGACCGACGGCGATGCCGTGACGTTCCTTGACGATGATCAAAGAATTGCCTTCACAACGCCAGCTGTCGGGAATATCGCGATTGCCTCGGATGCTGGCTTTGAATTTTTTCCGGGTGCTGGAATCGATGTGGATCAGCGACCACCCGCTGTCACTTCGGCGAAGGCTGTGAATTGGTCTGGGGGAAAAGTACCGGCCGTTTCAGAGACTGCAGGATTTCGACCGGCTATTTCTCTGAAGCTTCCACGAAGCCTGACACAGTCAAAAGAGCGTTTACTACTGCGGCTGATCGCTGGTGAAACGATTCGTCAGTATGAAGTTTCAGATCGACATCTGGATTCTGCTGGTTGGTATCTGATCTCTCTCGATCAGTTCGCCGAAGACATGGAATCAGGAACGTGGCAAGTTGAAGCAACACTGGTCGAAACCGATCTTCACTTTGATTCGAAGACTGGCAATAACGCCAGCGATCATGCGTCGGGTATTGGAGCCGGGCCCCTGTTTCTTCTTCCATGGAAGCGAGTCAATCGAGGAAATACACCACCCGTGTATCCATTGAGGCTGGGGCCGATTGCTAAACATGGTCACACGGGCATTGCTGCTGTTATAGAAAGCTGGACGCTGCATCACTTGAGTTCGGATCGCCCCGAGTCTACCCCTGCCCTGTGGCGCGATGCAGACAACTATGAAGAGGATATTCGAGGAGTGTCCGCAAGCAGGAATGGCCATTTCGTAGGAACGGATTCAGGGCTTGTCGCTATCGTCAAACCGGATGGCAGTGAGGAACTCATCGAACGAGCCCACACTGAGACGAAGGACTACGATTCTCGCGACGGCGTTCTGGCGACGGCTGTGGCTGAGAGCGTTGATCTCGCTGCTGTGGGAACTTTGCGAGGGCAAATCAGGATTTACGATCTGATCGAAAGGACGGGGGCTCCGACTTTCGTCACGGATGCTCACTCGCGAGAGATTGTTGCCCTCGCATTCACCAAGAACGGGCAGCTCCTCGCATCGGCCGACGCTGAGGGAGCGTTGCGATTCTGGAAACGACATGCGGATCGGCTGGAGTTGCTGTTTGAGATGACCGCCAATAAGACACCTGTTGTGAGCATGCAATTCTCGCGGGCCGGAGATCTGTACTTCCTGCGTCAGGGACATCGAGGTGTTTTAAAGCTGGAGCTGGATGAATTAGCCGCGCACTTTCGAAACTGCCAGCTTGCATTCGACGGTAGTCACTCTCCATCAGAGTAGAAGGTAAACTCCGGGTACCGCCCGCCACGGATGGCCGCGACGGAACAGTCTCTGAACACGTCTGGTTGTCATAAATCGAAACATGAGTGAGTGATTGCGATTTCGCGTACGGACAGTTCTTCCCCGATAACCCCTCTCTGACGTTTCGGGTTGGGATAGTCGCAAACGCGCAACTTCAAAACTTACAATTCGAGGTCGTGATAAACGGGACTTATTTCGGGACTGTTCCTTTGAGACTGCTCAGATCAAGGCAAGTTCGGGCCTGTCCTCGTCGAGCTGTGATTAAGAGCAGTTCAGAGCCCAACAAAGATTCTGGCCACCATCGTGGCGAAACCTGCTTTAGAGTGAGGGCATCGGACAGCAGCGGAGTGCCGACGTCCACGCGATGACGACAACATGCCACCCGAGATGCGGATTCTGCCGATGCGCGGGTCTTATTTGGGCTTCGGGCGTAGAGTGTTGACGCATCAGGTCAGGATCTTGTGATTTCCGACGTGTTTCCGGATTGAGTGAATTTCCTGCGAGTCCATAGACTCAGTCGATCGTTTCGGAAGACTTCTCAGGACGACGTCATGCGCTATTCATTCTTAATTTTTACGTTCTTTGTGTTGATCACAACCGGCTGCACAGCAACATCCACGTCGAACACTGCGCGAACTGCGAAGGAGCAGATGTTGCTGTCGAACTCTGTGGATCAGTCGCTGGATAAGGTCGACTTCACACCGCTCTACGGACAGAACGTCTTTATCGAAGAGAAGTATCTGGAGTGCGTGGACAAGCCGTACATCATTGGTTCCATTCGGCATCGCATCATGAAGGCTGGAGGCAACATCGCGGCAGCTGCAGATGGTGCTGATGTTGTGATGGAGGTTCGCAGCGGCGGCGTTGGCACCGACACCAGCGATTCTTACATCGGTATCCCCGAGATTACTCTGCCGGGCATGCTGACGCTGCCTGAAGTCCGGCTCACCCAGCGCAAATCTCAGTTCGGTTATGCCAAGCTGGGGATGGTGCTTTATGATGCAAAGTCAAAGGAAGTGCTGGGAGACGGCGGACTTTCGATGGCCAAGTCGGACGACAATAACTGGTATGCCTTCGGGGTCAACGTCTACCAAAGCGGCTCATTACAAAAGGATGTTGATACCGCTTCACGAATTCCTCACGGCATGAGAACCAATCGCCTCCCGACAACCGTTGCATTTGACGCTCCCGCCCCGAAAGACCCGGGAACCATTCGCTACGCCAGCGAAGCCGAAGAACAGAAGTCTGAGAAATAAACAATCACCGCAGAGCATCCTTCCGGTCTTCCAAAGAATTCCACCGGGAGCACTCAGCAAACGCATGTTGCCATCCTGCTATCGATCGTCTGGTTCAGATCCCTCTGACGTTGCGGAACGTATGTGGCCTGACCACCATGATGGCGTCTGATGGATGTGACGACCAATCAAAACTCGACGGTTTTCGGCTGGCACTGTCCGGAAAACTTTATTGCAGCGGGCATTCACGGAGTCAGTCCAATGGGCGGAGCGTCCGCATCGAAATACAGTCTCATGACGGACTGCCGATTTATCGGCAGATCAGCAATCAGATCAAGTATCGGATTGCGTCCGGGCAATTGAGGACGGGACAGGAACAGCCCGGCGTCAGGACTCTGGCTGGGCAACTGACTGTCACACTAAACACGATTGTCAAGGCGTACGATGAGTTGGAAGCGGCTATTTCATGTCAGCGGTCACTCTGTGGCTTGCCCGGGTGGCTTCCAGTTTCTGGCCGAAAAATCAGATTTCCGAAGCGGTTTCGATCCCATTCGAGTTTTCGGCCCTTGCCATTGCCCTGCTTCCTGTCCCCCTGGTCACAACGCTGACGGCGCCATTGGCGTATGCGACCTACCGACACAGGTCGGCGGAGAACGCTGTTTTCAAAGGGATCGCGGAGCGGTTCGGAGACACAAGGTGGTCAAAAAGCATCATTTTCGAAGCGTAGAGTCTTCATAAAGCCTAAAAACCGGTACAGGTCTTCCCGGAGTGCGCATTTCGCCACGACTGCCGCTTGAATCATGACGCGACGGGTGACAGAATCCATGACTTCCGGAAAACAGGGCGGTAGAGTTCCGGAACAACCAAATTCAGGTTGTCTGAGCAGCATTCTGGTGCAACGACCGGATTTCATGTCAGACTGTAGTGTCAGGGAAGGTGTCCACAAGGTCAGTATTTTTCAATTAGCTTAGAGTCCGAGGGCAACGATGAAGTTTCTTGAGGGACATACAGTCGGCATCGATTTAGGAACCACGTACAGCGCGATCGCAATGCTGGACCACGATGGAAATCCAAAGGTCCTTCAGAATGCCGACGGTCGAGACATCACTCCTTCAGTAGTACTGTTGGACGAGGACCGAGTTGTCGTCGGGCCATCATTTGAGCGAATTTCGGTGGCCAATCCGGATTCGATCGTGGAAGCGATCAAACGCGAGATGGGCAACAAGAACTTCTATGTGGTGTATCAGAACAAGAAGCTGACCCCGGAGTTCATCTCGGCCCTGATTCTGAAGAAGATGAAACAGGACGCCGAGAAAATCATCGGACCGATCGCCAATGCGGTGATCACTGTTCCTTATTACTTCAATGACGTACGCCGCAAGGCCACTCAGGACGCAGGTCGTATCGCCGGCCTGAACGTCATCGATATCATCAACGAACCAACCGCTGCGACTCTGGCTTATGCCTGGAGCAAGGGCGAACTGGGACGGGCTGATCTGAAGGCCGAAGAGAAGACGATTCTGGTTTACGACCTTGGGGGCGGTACCTTCGACGTGACCGTGGTGAGATATACCCCGACCAGCTTCCGCGTTCTGGCGACAGACGGTGACGTAATGCTGGGAGGTCTTGACTGGAGTAAGCGACTGTCTGACCATCTGGTCGAGCAGTTCAAGCGTAAGTTCAATGTGGATCCAAGCGAAGATCCGGAAACCATGTTGACCTTCCATCAGGAAGCGGAAGACGCCAAGCGCGACCTCAGTTCCAAGATGCAGGTTCCGATCAGCGTCTACTACAAGGGCAACACCTTGTCCGTATCACTGACTCGAACTGAATACGAACGTATGACAGCCGACCTGCTGCAGCGAACAAAAGACACGACTGAACTCGTGTTGCAGCAGTCTGGTGTTGCTCCGGGAACTCTGGACGAACTGGTGCTTGTCGGTGGTTCGACCTACATGCCGGTAGTTGAACAGATGCTTCGCGAAATCTGCCAGCGAGAACCGTCTCGTGCTCTCGCTCCTGAACGAGCCGTTGCTGAAGGTGCAGCGATTCACGCAGCGATTCTGCAGGCTCGAAATGGCGTCAACACTGGTGGTATCGTGGATGTCGTTCAGAAGCGTCTGAACTCCGTCAGAACAACCGACGTCAACTCGCACTCACTGGGTATCAAGATCAGCGATCCAAAGGACAAGACTCGCAAGATCAACCATATCATGATCCCGAAGAACTCGCCGATTCCTCACAACGTGAAGCAGCGATTCGGAACCAACACCGATGGCCAGCAGCGTATTCACGTCGAGATTCTCGAAGGGGATGCAATCGATCCAGCAGCGTGCGAATTGATTGGTGACTTCCGTATCACCAATCTGCCGCAGTCATTGCCGAAGGGATCTCCGATTGAGATCACGTATTCTTATGACGGGTCCGGTCGAATCAGCGCGACTGCGAAGGAACTGACTGGCAACAATCAGGCCAGTGCAGAAATCGTTCGCGACAGCGGTCTGAACGAAGGCCAGATCACCGACGCTCTTTCTACTCTGCAGAGCGAATACGACGTGGAGTAATCTCCGCCGAGTGCTTGCTTTGCGATGTTTAAACGTCGTGTGATGCTCTGAACTCAAAGAAGCCCGGTTCGTTCTCGAACCGGGCTTCTTTCGTCTGAAGAGCCGCCAAATCAACAAATTACTCGGGCGGAACCACCACCTCCTCCCGTTTTGCCTGTTCGTTCCTCAATCTCTCGTGAACGTTTTTCGTTAATCAGCGAGGAGAGCAGCGGACATAATCGTGATGTTGCTTCATGTCGTTAAGGCATTCACAGTCCCTGATGGAGCCAGTCACGTGCGATACGAAACGATGGTGCAGGAAGACAATCCCTACTCCGCTTCCAGTGCCGGCGAAAACCCTTACGAGATTCCTCGGTCCCTCAGTCACATCGCTGAAACACGGTCGAACACGGTACCGCGAGGCGTGCTGATTCCAGCCTCGATGAGCTGCATCGCTGGCACTACGATAGCCGGAGCGATCTTCGGGACATTTCTTTTCCCAATCCTCGGCACCGTGTTGGGACTTCTGCTGGCCCTGTTGACATCGATGCCAGTTTCAGTTTTTGTGTTGAACGTCGTGAGATTCACACACGGACCAACCATTCGGAAATCGACAGTGATTGCCCTGGCGGCCTTTTGCGGTGGTCTCTCGGGTTTCCTTTCAGTCGCGTGTCTTGCCGGATTTCAGGGCGATTCACTGGTGCTCGGGTCATTTGCCGCCTGCTTCGGAATGCCAGGAGGGGCGATTGCGACATGGATGTACCTGCGAACGAAGACAGATTCGGACACGATTCGCTATACTCCCGCCGAGTGGGCTGATCTGGATTCCCCAAACGCAACGTCGGTACATTCCGGATTCTGATTCCGTAACGACGATCGACGCATCAATCTGAGACTCTTCGTTTATGAAACCTGGTTTGAGCATCGGGACCGTTGGCAAATTGACATGGATCGTCGACGCTTCGATGGTGATCACGCTTGGAGGAGACTCCCGAGCAACCGTGTTCTCAACACCCAACATGATTCTGCTGATGGAACGTGCGGGACGAGAAGCTCTGCGGCCGTTTCTTGAGCCCGGTGAAGAGTCCGTCGGCACCGAGGTCAACATTCAGCACGTTGGCGGAGCTGGTATCGGGGCGGCTGTGATCGGGAAAGCGATTGTCACTCAAATCGATGGCCGGCGTATCAGTTTCGATATTGAAGCGTGGGCCGGCGATCGACTGCTGGGCCGTGGAACTCATACTCGCGCTCTGGTTCAGGTCAGTCGCATTATCGAAAATCTGCAGAAGACTACACAAGATACAGGACGTGCCATGACGCTTCAGGCGAATACCGGTTCGCTGCCCGAATTCAAAACGCTGCTGGTCACAGTTGCCAACCGCATCGCCACGGTCACCCTGAATCGGCCTCGATCCCTGAATGCCGTCAATGTGGAAATGACTGGTGAGCTTGAGCAGCTCGTGGGATGGCTCCTTGGGCATCCGCAGGAGGTGCGTGTCGTCCTGTTAACCGGGGCTGGTGTTGCCTTTTGTGCGGGCGATGATGTGAAGGAGCTGAAGTCACTCTCAGCCGACACCGCAAGAACCTTAAGCCTGCGTCAGGCGGAAATGTACCTCGCGTTCGAGCGATTGCCGCAGCCCGTAATAGCCCTGATCAACGGCGATGCGTTCGGCGGGGGCTGTGTCGCGGCGTACTCGGCCGACCTTCGGATCTCGACGCATAATGCTCGATTTGCAATGCCGGAGATTCGACTGGGCTGGCCACCGGGATACGGGATTGCTCAACTCACCGCACTGGTCGGCAAGTCGAGAGCCTTGGAATTGTGTCTGATGGGCGAACCGATCACGTCCGCCCGAGCACTCGAGTGGGGCTTGATCAACGAAGTGGTCTCCGGCGCCGCTCTGCTGAAACGCGGGATTCAGTTGGCCGAAAAACTCCTGCAGATGCCAGCCGCCGCCTTGCGGGAGACGAAACGCCTGGTGCATCTGGACGAAGGATCTCAACCGAAAGTCGCCTATCGAGCCGACACTGAAGCCTACCTTCGCTGCCTCGAACTTCCGGATGCTCAGGAAGGCCTGACTGCATTTTCCGCCAAACGTCCACCTCGCTTCGATGGACGCTAACGAAACGTTTCGCGTTGCGGGCCGGAGTCTATTCGAAGCATGATGGCATCCGGGATGCCCCATCAAAATCGCTTCCGGGGGCGGAAACGCAGACGCAATTCTCGCACGAATAGCTGCAACGCGATCATCAATAAAAATTGCCAGCATCATTTCAGCACCAAATCAGAGGTCTGATTAATGAACCAAGAGATGGTCCGAAAAGAGTCACGGAAAGTGCGACCCCTGAAATAAAGGCAACAATTCCAACCCGTTGAATTCGATTCACAAACGAAACGGCCGGCAGCGGCTGGCGATTCCATCATTTGGAAATGTCCACACGCATGTGGCAAAGTCTTGAACGGTCTCCGGTTGCGTACAACTCTTCAAGCAGATGAGTCACCTCGGGGTCGTAATCGACGGACGTCATTTTGCGTCCATTGTGAATGCGAATCGGCTTTTCCAGATTGAGATTCTTCAGATCGGGCGACAGCAGGATCGACATATCTGAGGGAGATGATCGAATCCGAATCAGATTGGACTCATCGCTTTGCAGATTCAGTTCGGCGGGACGATACGTCCCGCTCTGCGTGGGCGCTTCAGTATCCAGTTGTGCGAATTGCGGCGGCAAGCCCTTCAGCTTAACCCATGACCAGTGCAGATCAGTGCTCCTCAGCACATTGGCATAAATCTTCTCCGGCGATCGATTACGACGATAACGCGACATCCAGTCGAAGATGCTGATGAACTCTTCGTGATAAATCTCCAGCCCTCGCGAGGGATACTTAACGAAGATCGTGTCAAAGACGACCTTCATTTCGGTATCGCGGCGAAACAGCCGGGCGGTCAGCGGCCCCATCCGGTCAAACCAACCCGCCTGCGCGTCTCCGACCACAACATACCACGGCATTTGAATCGCATTGACAGCGGTCCATTGAAGATGTCGAGAACCCGTTCCGCAGATCGAGATCACGCCGGCGAAAATGTCTGGATGCGAAGCTGCGAGATCCATAGCAACATCGCCGCCAAAACTGTGGCCCGAGATAAAAACTCGATCGTCTTCAATTCGCAGATGTCGCTTCAATCGCGACACCAGCCCCAGAAACTGGCGATGGAACTCCGCCGTACTCGCATAGGCGGTCGGCGGTAAACCGGGTTCATCATCCGTTTTCTTCGACCAATCCGGAGCGATAAGAATATAGCCATTGTTGTCTGCCAGTCCCTGCCAGTAGCTCAAATTGCGAGCAGCGTCATCAAAGGGGCCATGCAAAGCGAACAGCAGTGGATACTGTCGACTTTCGTGATACTCGGGCGGAACACGACCGACAGCTCCGAGCGATGAGTCGGTCGCCTCAAGAACAAAGCTTCCACCGGCAGCAGGATCAGAAAACTCAATCGGTAGCTCAGCAAAGGCCGGCAGGTGTTTCACCATGGCGGCGACGCGTTCAACTCCCAGGCCTTCGAGCCCCGAGATTCTTTCAGCCAGAGCCTGCCGAACGGCGACTTCATCCGGCGAGGTATTCATGTAATCCACGATCAGCTCGCGAGCTTCGAACAGGGAAACCACGTCGCTCAGGTTACGGACGGTGTTCTCTGCCCCCAGCAGCCACCCGGACAAAGCCATTCCCAGAACTTCATCCGGGGGAATATCCCCGGGTGTGCTGGCCACAATCTCGTATGCAGCGAATCGGTCAATCGTGTCCGGATTGATTTCACCCAGCACCGTTCGGCTGATGAGTATTACGGATTCGCGAAGCTGATCATCTTCTATTCCGGCGACAAGTTCAGGCAGGCCGGCACGAACGGCCTCGATCCGCTGTTCGATGGCTTCGTAATCCTTCTCAATTCGTTCCACACGAACGACGGTCTCGGGAGTCAGATTATTCCGCGTCAGAACTCGAGCCCCATTCGCGGCCAGCTTGTGCTGCCCCTGATCCCGCCGTTGCTCCAGCTCCTTTGTAATCTGACGAGCGATTTCCTCACGAATCTGCATCTGTTCTTCAGAATTGGCAAGTTCGGGGAAGTTGAGCAGGAGCGATGAGAAGACAACCCCGGCTTCCGGCAATCGCTCTGCCTTGATCAGCATTTTCACAAGATCAAGGCGAACGTTACGATCACGTGAGTTTTCAACGTGGCTTAAGATTTCAGGAAGATACTGACGGGGAATGGAGTCAAAAGTGATGCTGTAGCTCCAGTCATGCGTCAGACAGGAGACCTCCGCGTACAACTCATTGATTGCCACGATGCCAACGACGATGTCATCCTTGCGACCGTTGGGCCGATGCAATGTTCCTCGGGAAACTCCGTGACCATCGAAAGGTCCGAGTGTCGGAACCCCCTCCGGCATAACCTTGCGAGAAATCCGTTTTTGCGGGATCACAAAGACCGAATTCGGCCAGACGAGATTATTCGCCACCGGCGGTTCCGCGCGGCGACCGGAAACGTAGATCTCGCGAGCCTTCTGGTCGATGAGACGCATTTCCAGTTGTTGATCGGGGCGATCCAGAGGTCCTCCCCCGCGTCGAATGGGAGCCAGTGTCGTCGCCCTGGAATACATCCCGCTGAAGATCATACCATTCTCAACACGAATCGAGCCCGGAGCTGGGCGATCAGGTGGCGGCAATGGGATTTCTTTGAGGACCGCTTTGGGTTCATCGACAGCATGCACTATCGCCATACCGCAGCACGCGATCAAGGCCGCAAACAGCCACGACCAAAGCAGGAAAGTGTGTCGTTCAGAACTTCGCATGAACTTTCCGGACTTCAACGAAGGACGAGTAAAGCGGCACGGGTTACGGGACTGCATTGTCAGCATGAAATCCACAGATTGCGACACAGATTCTGTCGACTTACCACCAACGCAAACAGGCCGTCTCGAAAATCGAGCGGCCTGTTGTAATTCGATGCATTCAGGAATAGCACGACGGTCAGTCGCCTATTGCATGAAGAAGTCCGTTGGGCCGCGAAGTGTATAGTACGGATACTGGTACATGGCCGGAGCAGAATTCTCCGGTGGTCGCGACAGATTTGACGGAACCTGATAGGTGTGGAAATTGCGATGCACGGGATGGAATGGCAAATTGCATCCCGCCTTGCATCCTCGCTGAGAAGGAGGGCATGAGTCGCAGTGTGGAGCATGAATCATCTGCCCGTTTGGACCAATCGAAGACTGGCACATCGGGCAACCGTCAGCCATAACGGCTCCGTTGCTCCTGACCTCATGTGGACTCTGGCCACGCATGACCGGAGTCGTGGAAGAGCATCCGGTGACAAACAATCCAATCGCCCCCGAAAGCAGTACAGCCAATTTGCAATGCATCGAATTCACTCCCTGGTTTTCCCCAAAACCACTCCTCTCCGTTCCGTGCAGAGGAGTCAAAGGGAACTCAGTCCGGGAAACACGACGAGCCAGCGTGACTCGGGTCTCCTGAATGAGAATCATCCCTGCTAATCGTTATCGGCAGTTCAACCGGAGAATCGTGTAAAATCCCTACAAATCCTCCAGCGTTGAGACAGGAAGGCTGTATGGTCTTGCGAAATCGGGAGGTCCGGAATACAGTCCAAGTCAGGAATTCAGGTCCGAGGAAACTCGGAGGCCTCGCTGTAAACATCAGCGAATTCAGTGTTTGTGACGAGAGAGGGAGCATTCAAGTGCATATTGCCGCATCAACGCGAAGTCTCTGGGATTTGGCGTTCCCGGCAGCCTGCCTGCAGATTCAGGAACTGGGATTTGACAAAGTTGAGATCTGGCTCAACGAAGATTACGACCAATTGAAGCCTTCGAAGGTCGCGACTGATCCGGAGACGGCTGCGGGATTGCTGAAGGAAGCCAGCCGACTGAGCCCTGCTGCGATCTTCCTTGAGAGCGAAGTGGCTATGCCGACTTTTTCCGGCATCATCCGCTTTGCGAAACTCCTGAGAGTCGCTCAGCTTTCGATTCTGGCGTCTCCAAAGGGGACTCCATTCAATACAGAAATTGACCGCCTCCGTGAACGTAATGCCTTGTGCCATCAGGCTGGAATTCGTTTGTCGGTCGTGACAAAGTCGGGCACGCTGACTGAGGATCCTCATACGGCTGTCGAGCTTTGCCAGTCCGTCAAAGGGATGGGCATCACGCTGGATCCAAGTTACTACATTTGTCGGCCCGGCGGGTACCTGGAGCACGACATGGTTTATCCCCATGTGCTGCACCTCCATTTGCGAGACACATCTCCGACCGAACTTCAGGTCCTGGGGGGCCTCGGCGATGTGGACTACAATCGCATCGTCGCAATGCTGAGACAGCATGGCTACCAACGCAGTTTAAGCGTTGATCTGCTGCCCAAAACCATGGAAGGCGAAGACCGCCTCCGCGAAATGCGCAAGCTTCGCCTGTTGCTGACCAGCTTGATGTAATTGCTGGTAAAGACTGGTCGTATGAGACGTATATGTCTTATACGACTTATTGCGATTTGTTCTGGCGCGTAATCTGGCTTAGCAGCGCATTCATTAGCCCGCGGCCGCACGATCTTTCCAGTAGCCGCGACTGTGCCGCTCGCAGGGCGCTGACTTTTCTTCTGGACCGGAAGCTCCTATTCTTCGGCCCCGCCTTTGCTTCTGTTGCCTTGCCCGTGCGTTTTTGCGTGGCTCTGGTTTGGATTGCTTCTGTTGGAAATGCGATTTTGTCAGACGCGGTCGTTGCGCTCGCGGCACCAGAACTTCCGGCATCCAGTCCAAAGAATCCACTGAGGAACTCTCATGAAGAAATTCGCCCTTGCAGTTTCACTCGTGGCTGTGTTGTTTCCAGCTTCCGAGCTGATGGTTCTGGGAGACGACGAATGGCCGCAGTTTCGCGGCCCGGGCGGTCAGGGCCATACAGAGATGACCGGCCTGCCGCTGAAATGGAATGAGTCAGAAAACGTCAAATGGAAGACGGATATTGCTGGTGAAGGGCATTCCTCTCCAGTGATTTCCGGTGATCAGATCTGGCTGACGACTGCGATCACGGCAGAGCTTTCGCCTGAAGAACAGCAGAAGCGGCTGTCGACGCTGAAGAATTCGAATGGGCTGAAGATCGTCGGCGAACTCACTCTGCAGGCCGTTCAGATTGATCGTGAATCCGGTCAAATTAAACGTCAGGTGGTGTTATTCACGATTCCCAACCCGGAACCGAAGCATGCTTTGAACAGCTACGCTTCGCCAACTCCAGTGATTGCCGGCGATCGTGTCTTCTTTCATTTTGGTACATATGGAACGGCTTGCATCGATCGTAAGTCGGGCGAAGTACTCTGGAAGAACGACACCCTGAAGTTGGAACATCAGAATGGTCCAGGAAGTTCTCCCGCCGTCTGGCAGGATCGAGTCATCATTCATCTGGACGGCACGGACACTCAGTCCATCGTCGCATTGGATGCGGCAACGGGGAAAGTTGTCTGGCAGACCAAACGCTCGGGTGAGATGGATAAGACTCCGGAGTTGCAGAAAGCTTACGGAACCCCATTGATTCTGGAGATCAATGATCGACCGTTGGTGATTTCCTCGGCGGCCAACTGGGTTTATGGCTACGATGCTCGTGATGGAAAAGAAATCTGGAAAGCGTCTTACGGCAAGCTTGGCTTTTCAACGGTTCCGCGTCCGGTGATTTCAGAGGATACGGTTTACATCGCGACCAGCTATATGCAATCTCGACTTGTCGCGGTCAAATTCACCGGCGAGGGAGACGTGACAGGCAGCCACATTCGCTGGACATCAGACCGACAGATTCCGCAGAAGCCGTCGCTGATTGCTCTGGGAGGACGTCTCTATTTCGTCAGCGACCAGGGAATCGTTCGCAGTCTCAAAGCCGACAGTGGCGAAGAAGTCTGGTTCGCACGGCTGGACGGTGATTATTCCGCATCTCCGCTGGAAGCTGAAGGCCGTCTGTACTTCTTCAATCAGGATGGTGTTTGCACCGTTCTGGAAGCTGGCGACTCCTATAAAGAACTCGCAAAGAATAAGCTGGACAGTGGCTTTATGGCATCCCCGGCTGTCGCGGGGAAAGCTCTGTTCCTGAGAACTGCGACCAGCCTCTATCGTATCGAAGAATAGTTTCGACGCTCTCCTTCCCCACTTTATTTCCGGACCAACAACAATGAAACGCTGGATCTCTTTACTAGCGCTTGCCGCCATAACGCAAACAGCTCAGGGTGACGATGACCCAAACTGGGTTCGCGTCAAGCTGGACGAGCGATTCCGTTCGGAAGGCGTCGCTGCTGCTGACATTAATGCCGACGGCTCAGTCGATGTGGTAGCTGGAGATGTCTGGTATCAGGCTCCGAAACCGGGAACTCCGGAACATTCCGACGGCACGGCCTGGAAGATTCACGAAATCCGCATGCCTGGCGAATTCGTCGCGGGCGTTGGCTACAGCAACAGCTTCGTCAATCTCGCGCATGACATGGATGCCGATGGCTTGCAGGACATCGTCATCATTGGTTTTCCCGGTGATCCGTACCATTGGTACAAGAATCCAGGCCCGGGCGAAGAAAGCCATTGGAAGGCCTTCGAAATCTGGACCAGCGCCTGCAATGAATCGCCCGAGTTTGAAGATCTCAACGGCGACGGAGTAAGAGAAATCGTCCTCGGATCACAACCCGAAGCTCAGATGGGCTTCAACGTGATTCCAAAACCAGACAAAGTGACCAGCTCATTCGGGTTTCATGCGATCAGCGAAAAAGGCAATCCGAACGAGAACGGAACCTTCAAATACTATCACGGCCTTGGTGTCGGTGACATGAATTCAGACGGTCATCGCGACATCCTGATTGCTCACGGCTGGTGGCAGAATCCGGGAGACCTTTCCAGCACGAAGACCTGGGCGTTTCATCCAGTGCGAGTCAAAACCGACAACGGCGAAGCACCTCTGCCAAGCTGCGCTAACATCTACGCCGACGATCTCGATAGTGACGGCGATAAGGACTTGTTCTTTTCGTCAGCTCATGCGTTCGGTGTGTGGTGGGCCGAGAATACCGGCGAAGGGGCCTGGACTCTGCACGAAATCGACAAGTCGTATTCCCAGACCCACGCGATGGAAACCGTTGACGTGAACGGTGACGGTCAACTGGACTACGTGACAGGCAGCCGCTTCTTTGCGCATAACGGCGGCGATCCTGGCGAACATGACCCCGTGCGCATGTACTGGTACGAAGTCGTGCGGGAGAAAGGCAAGGCTCCAAAGATTACTCCCCACCAGATCACAGCAGGACTGGGAACCGGCGTGGGGACTCAGTTTGAGATTCACGACATGAATGGCGACAAGAAGCCGGATATTGTGTTGTCGAATAAGAAGGGTGTGAACGTCCTGCTGCAGAAGTAGGCGAACGTCATCTGGCTGATGAAACGAAAGGGCTTCCCGCCCTGAATAAGACTTCGACCGTCCGGTGCTCAGGAGTTGGTTCGAAATAACATCGGTGAATGGTGTGCCTGCGTTCGCTGGGGCGAACTTGTCACACCCTGTCTACAAATTGCAACGGTTTTCTGTAGGGTGTGACAAGTGAGCTTTAGCGAACGCAGGCACACCTGTTGAGTCTCCACTTGATTCAAACCGGAAGCTATTTCGAGACTGTTCCTCAGTGCCGGACGGTTGTTCTTTTGGCATCTCGCTTGTATGCAATTTCCGAATCAGCGATCTTCCTGAATGGTTCGGCCGATCCTGTGTTTTTAAGAGGACAATTGCTCGGCAATTAGCAAACAGACACCATGCGACTATACTTCTTCCAGTTGCTTCGGGGACGTTTGCGGGTGCTGGACGACAGTCTTCCGTAAGCAGCGAGACTTACGCAGCGCAACTGGAAGTACAGAATCTTCGACGATATCACGCCACACAAAGGATCGATGGCATGCTCCCGAATCAGATGCTCAAGCCCCGAACTCTCGTCCGTAGCGCTCTGGCGCTTGTCCTTGCAGGAGTCGGACAGGGGCTGATCGCGGGAGAAGGCAAGCCGGAACGAGATGAAATCGTCTCCCGCGTGCGCGCGGACATCGAATACTTCGCGTCCGATGAACTGGAAGGCCGTGGCATCGAGACAAAGGGAATCGAACTGGCCGCGAAGAGAATCCTAGCCGAATACGAAAAGCTCGGCCTGAAACCCGGCATGCCTGACGGAAGTTATCGCCAGCCATTTCCCGTCACCATTGGCGATGTTGCGGTTACCGATTCGACGAAGGTTGAACTGACTCAGCCAGACGGCACGAAGATCGACCTGAAGCTGGCGGAGCAATATCAGCCAATTCGTCGGGGTGCCAACGGCGAAGCAACTGGCGGGCTCGCATTTATCGGCTACGGCATTTCCTCCGACGAAGAGAACTACGACGACTATGCCGGTATCGACGTAACGGGGAAAGTCGTCGTCCTGATCCGCCGCGAACCACAAAGTCGCGATGGGGGAGCCTTTGGAGGAAAGGCTACCAGCCCGAATGCCTACATTGATCGAAAGCTGGAACTCATTCGAAAGTCCAAAGCGGCCGCAGTGCTCTTCGTCAACAATATTGAAAGTCCTGCAGATCCAGGGGCAGACGAACTCGCTGATCCCTCCAGCTTTGGTAACGAAGCAGAAGCCGTTCCGTTTGTGCATGTGAAGCGGTCGGTTGTTGATTCCATTCTGAAGACCACACCGCTGAAAGTCGGAGATGAATTGCTTGGAAGCCTCGCGGCCGTTTCAGAGTACATTGATCTCAACTTCAAGCCTGTCTCTCAGGAACTGCCGGGCTGGAACGTGACTGTGTCCACCGCCTTCAAGGCCAACACAATCTCGACCGACAATCTCATTGGCGTTGTCGAAGGAGAAGGTCCGCTGGCGGATGAAACGATTGTGATCGGCGGCCATTACGATCATCTTGGCTTCGGTGGTTACGGCTCAAGAACTCAAAATCGCACCGGCGAAATTCATAACGGAGCCGATGACAATGCATCGGGGACAGCGGCGGTGGTTGAGCTGGCTCGACGAATCGCGTCCGGCCCGAAACCAAAACGCCGCATGGTGTTTATCTGCTTCTCTGGGGAAGAACGAGGTCTCATCGGAAGCAACTATTACGTCAAGAATCCCGCGTTCCCCATCGACAGTACTGTGGCGATGCTGAACTTCGACATGATTGGTAACCTGAGAAACAATCGCGTTGAAGTCAACGGCGTCGGGACAGCAACAGAATTTGACGCGATCGTGCGAAAGGCCGATGAGGTGACTCCGGTTGATATCACGATCGTTCCAGGAGCATTCGCGGGCAGCGATCACCTGCCTTTCTATCAGAAGAATATTCCCGTGATGTTTTGCTTCACCGGGATGACTGACATCTATCACACTCCCGATGACGACTCCAGCACACTGAATCTCGAAGGTGCAGTGACGGTGATTGATTATTCCGAGCAACTGCTGCGGGGAATCGATGCGCTCGAAGCACGTCCGACGTTTGCCGAAGGTGGCCGAGCCAGTCGCCGCCCTGCGGTGGCACGTACTCCGTTTCTTGGTATCCAGCCGAATATCACCGCCAGCGGCGATGACGGCATCGTGATTCGTGGCGTCCGGCCGGATTCTCCTGCCGCGAAGGCCGGCCTGCAAACCGGCGATGTGGTGACGACGATCAATGACGAAGACGTCAAAGGTTATCAGACGCTGGTAGAGAAACTGACAGACTCCAAAGCTGGCGATGTGCTCAAGCTGAAGGTCAAGCGTGAAGCTGAGGTGCTGGACGTTGATGTCACACTGGGCGAAGCGCGTCGCTGATGCCTACGAATTCTTCGCCGCTTCCAGAGAATCAGCCTCTGATCCGCATTCGCGGCGCGCGGACTCATAACCTGCGAAACCTGGACGTGGATCTGCCCGCCGGCAAGCTGATCGTCATGACCGGCGTCAGCGGTTCCGGAAAAAGTTCGCTGGCGTTTGATACGCTGTTTGCAGAAGGGCAACGACGTTATCTGGAGAGCGTCTCCGTTCAAACTCGGACACTGCTGCGACAACTTCCTCGCCCCGACGTCGATGAAATCACAGGCCTTGCTCCGACAATCAGTGTGGATCAGCGAGTTTCGTCGGTGCCGGCTCGCAGTACGCTGGCCGTGACCACTGAGATCTACGATTTTCTGAGATTGCTCTACGCTCGCGCCGGGACGGCTCATTGCACGGGATGCGGGAAGCCAGTTCAGAGGCAGTCGATCGACCAGATTCTGCAGCAGGTTCTGCAACTGCCCGAACGAACTCGCTTGATGATCATGTCGCCCATGGTGCGTGGGCGGCGAGGTGCTCATAAGGAAGTTCTGGAACGAATCGCCCGGAATGGTTTTGTCAGAGCAAGGATCGATGGCGAAGTCGTCGACATCGCGGACGCTCCCTCATTGACCGCCGGGAAAGCTCATACGATCGAAGCTATCGTGGATCGCATCGTCATCAAAGACGGGATTGAATCACGTCTCCGCGAATCAGTGGAGCTGGCCTGCCGTGAAAGCGACGGCACCTGCGTGATCAGCCATGAGGTGAACGGCAAGTGGATGGAGAAGCTTTATAGTACTCGTTTCTGTTGCCCGGATTGCGATCTGAATTTCCCGACACCCGAACCACGCAGTTTTAGTTTTAGTTCGCCCTGGGGCGCGT